>JACPRB010000266.1 GCA_016190155.1 Planctomycetota bacterium | reverse complement strand
CCCCCAGGATCTCGCACGCTTCCCGGTACGAAACGACGGCCTTGTACGGATTACCCAGCTCGCGTTCCGCTTCCTTCAAGAAGAGATCTCCATCTTCGATCTTCTTGACGGCCAAGGCACGATCGTCGGCCGCGGGCGTTCGAGGCTGGACGGCCACGACCTGTGTTCGGAACGTACGAACGCGCCCGTCCGCCATGACCACGCTCCAGTTCGTGGAGCCGGATCCTACGCCCGTTACCAAGACAAAGAGCAGGCCCTCACTATCTTTCATCGGGAAGATGGTATGGTCGATGACCTCGGGCTTTCCTGCCTTGAGTTCCAGAGGCGGAGCCGTCGGCTCGAAAGGGACGGACACCATTCGGCTTTCTCCTTCTTCCAGCATGATCTCGGTCATCTCGTGCGGAGGGGGCGCCACCGGCACTGAGACAATGAAGCCCAACAGGACCAATCCCAAAACGGCGACAGCCACGGGAACGAGCAGCTTCATGCCCTTCGGGAATTTAAACTCGGGAATAGCCTGGGAGTGTCTGCTGACGGCAGGTTTCACGACAGCGACAGGGGTCGGCTTCGGGGCCGTCACGATCGCTTTCGGCGCAGGAGGAACCAATCGAACCAGAGGCTGTCCGTCCATAATCAGAATCTCAGATTCTCCGCCAGCTGAAGTCCAATGGGTCCGAAAATGACCACGAAAATGACCGGGAAGAGAAAAAGGGCCATGGGGAACAGCATCTTGATCGGGGCCTTGGCGATGAACTCCTCCGCCCGCATCACCCGCGTGTTGCGCATCTCGGAGGCCAGTTGGCGAAGGCTGAGCGCCACGCTGCCTCCGGTTTCGTCGGCCAGCGCCAACACGGTGGCGAAGGAGCCGATCTCGGGCACTCCGGTCTTCTCTTCCAGTTTGCGCAGGGCTTGCGTACGCGGCACGCCAACCTGAATGTCCGCCAAGAGCTCCGCGAAAAGCTTGCCGAGGTGATAATCGTGACGACGTCGCGCGACGGGCACCGGCAGGCCAATCGAACGATTGGCCAGCAGGCGCACTCCTTCAGTAAAGTCCAATCCCGCCTCAACCGTGAGAGACAACAGATCCAACGCGCTGGGAAAGGCGTTGCGAATCCGCCGCGAGCGAGTGTTACGGACATCCCAGACATAGAGAACGGGAGCTACGGTCCCCGCACCTACGCTTACCATCACCGCCATCACCATGTACTCGGGTGCAAGGGCCGACCAGTAGACCACCATGAACACGCCCGTCAGGAACGGCACGAGAATGGTGTAGCCGACGACCTCTATGCCCGTCACCTGGCCCGGCCGATCCGCCTGCAGCGCCAGGCGATCCGCCTTCTTCTCGAGTTCCCGGGCGAACCCGCCGGGCAACAGGCTTAACGCGCTTCGGCCGAGCCAGTGCGCGTACGCCAGCGCCATCTTCAGTCCGATCGGAAGATGCTTGCGACGCGTGCCGACGTCTCCGGCTTCCGGCAGTCGCAGGGAGAACACCCAGTACGCCAACAGCCCCAAGCTGATCCCGATCATCAAAGCCGGAACTAGGGCTACCACCGTCTTGCACCTCCAATCCCTAGTTCGATGACCTATGCGTTTTCTTCAAGAGAATCCAATACCCAGGGCGGCGGCCGCATGCGTTGAGCCGGATCGGAGCAAGGACCGAGGTTTCCTGCGGCAAACTCACTACTCGGTACCGGGTACTCGGTACTGGGTACTGGTGATATCATCAACAAAGCGCGCGGGAACACAGGAACGGGGCCCCTCCTCCGCCGTTGCACGAAACACCAGGCCGGAGGGCGGGCGGGTGAACGGTTGAACGAATGAACGGGTGAACAGGCGAACGGGTGAACGGGTGAACGGGCGAACCGATGAACAGCTGAACGGATCCCTCCGGCGAGTCAACGAAGAACTCAAGCTGATCCCGCCGGAACGCCTGGCCGAAGCCGAGGACCTCCAGCGCAAGGAGCAGGCCTCCGGCGCCGCACCACGATCGCTCATCGATATCCTGCGGGCCCAAGGCATCCTGGACGAATCGACGGCGGGACAGCTGCGCGCCTTGGTCGGCGACGCGGATTCCTCGACGTCCCCCAAGTCCGACGAAAGCACCCAGGAAACCCAAAAGCTCCACCTCGGACAAATCCTCATGGCGCAGGGGCTCATCACCGAGGCCGAGGTGCGCGAATGCCTGGAACTGCAGGCCAAGAACGCGAACCAACCGGGCCAACCCACGCGGCTGGGAGAAATCCTGGTCCAACGCGGGTACGTCAGCGAGGAGCAAATCCGGCAGGCGTTGATCGCTCAGAAGCGGAAGATCCTGTACTGCCCCCGCTGCGCGATTCACATGAACGTGGAGGTGCGCACGGAAGTCGCCACCTACTGCTGCGGCACCTGCCAGACGTCGCTGGTCGAACCCTCCTCCGAACGGCAGATCAACGTCGTCGAAGGAGCCGTCAAGTACGTGCTCCGCGACCCGCTCCCCGCCGAAGTGGAAGCGGCCGCCCGAAAATCGGGGAATCGCTTCGGAAAGTACATCATCGTCTCCGAACTTGGGGCCGGCGGGATCGGCGTCGTGCACAAGGCGTGGGACACCTTCCTGGGACAATTCGTCGCGCTCAAGCGGCCCACGCGCACGACCCCGAACCAGCTGCAGTCGCTCATCAAAGAGGCGCGTAGTCTCGTCCTGCTGCGCCACGCCAACATCGTGAGCGTGTACGACATCGGACAGATCGACGGCCAACTCTACATGAGCATGGAGTACATCGAGGGCCGCACGCTGGCGGAGGAACTCCGGATGGCCCTGGGGCGCGGCGAAGTCTCCCCGCTCTACGACGATCCGCCCCGATTCCTGCGCTTCCTACGCGACGTCGCTCACGCGCTGCAATACGCCCACTCCCTCCCCTCCCCATTCGTCCATTGCGACCTCAAACCTTCCAACATCCTCATCGACCACCACGACCGCGCCGTCGTGGTCGATTTCGGGCTGGCCCATAAGATGCGTTCCTTCCAAGACCCCGAGGCGGGCGTCAGCGGCACGCCGTCCTACATGGCGCCCGAGCAGGCGTCGGGACGCCTCGAGGACATTGACGCCCGCACGGACGTCTACGGGCTCGGCGCCATCCTCTACGAACTGCTGACCGGCCGGCCGCCCTTCATCGGCTCGGTGCAATCGGTGCTCTCCAAGGCGATCATGGAGCAGCCCGACCCTCCCAGCGTGGTCAATACCGGGCGCCCCGGAGAATTCGTGCGGCCGATGCCGCGCATCCCCCGGACCCTTGAAGAGCTGTGCCTGAAATGCCTGGAGAAGGACCGGGTGAAGCGGTGGCAGACGGCCGGCGACGTGGCCGAGGCGCTGGAGCGGATCTTGAAGGCCAAGACGTTCGCCTCCTCGATGGGACCAGCCTCCGCTCCCGCGCCGCCGAGCGGCGAACCCCCAAGCCGCAAGACGATCGCCCACCGTTCGGCCTACGTCTATCTCCGGCGCCGGCGCCACCCCGAATCGAAGGCGACCTCGCTGGCCGCCTTGGCGTTCACCCGCATCCCGCCGGGCGTGGCATTGCGGCAAGGACTCCTGGCGGTCCTGGCCGCGCTGCCGGCGGAAGGCGCGGAAAGCTCGGCGGCACGGATCGACGTGACCAGTCTCGAAGACCTGCTCCCTTTCTTCCCCCCGGACGCGGACGCCGCCTTCAGCCATGCCTGGGCCACGGAAACCGCCCGCACGGCCCTGTCTCTGTTCCACGCGGAGTGCGAGCGAACGGGCAAGCGCGACCTGTACGTCGAGCTGTACAACGCCTGTCGATGGGGCAGCACCGTCGGCGTCGGGGGACGCGCCGAACGGCGGACGCGCCGCAGATTCCGGGAGATCCTGAGGGACCTGGTGGCGCAAACCGTCAAGTCGCCGGATGTCGTCGACGAGGAGTTGCGGGCCCTGATGCACGCCTTCCCGCCCGCCCCATGCGCTTGCAACCGGTGCGGCGGCACGTTCGATCTTCAGGCGACGTCGGGGATGTACGGCGGGCTGTGCCCCCGATGCGTCCTGCAGGTCGGGCTCGATCCGGCGCCTCCGCTGGAACAGGTAGGACCCTACGAGATCCTCGGACCGGTATCGCCGGCGGAACCGGACGTCTACCGCGCCCGCCGCGAAGAAGAAGCGCAGGAAGTGCGGCTGCGACTCCTGCCCGACCGCCGCGCGCTGGATCCGGCCCGCGCGGCCATGCGGCTGAGGCATCGCGCCGCCTTGACCGTCCTGGACGCCGGCGAAACGGACGGCCACTCCTACGTCGTAACCGAGGCCGTGGAAGGCCAGTCGCTGAAGGAAGCCACGGCCCAGCAACCCCTGCCGCGACTGCGCGCCATCGCCGTCACACGCGCCGTCGCTGAGGCCGTTCAACTCGCCCACGAGGCCGGCCTGGTTCACGGCAGCCTGGACCCATCGAAGGTGATCCTCGATCGCAAGGGCGAGCCCCACGTCGACGGCTTCGGTCGGGTGCGCGCCAGCGGAGACGCGCGGGCCGCCGACGTCACCGCGCTGGGCGAGATTCTCGCGCGCTGCCTGGGAGATCCGATGGCGGCCAAACGCCGCATGTTCGCCGGCGCGGCGGAGTTCATCGCCGCCCTCGACGGCAAGCCGTCCGCGAAGCCGGCGGCCCCGCAAACCCCACTCCCTCGCACGCAGGCGAGTTCCAGCAAGAAAAGGTTGATCGTCGCCGCCGTCATCGCCGTCCCCTTGCTCGCCGGCGGAGCGCTCCTCGGAGCCGGAATCCTGCGTCCAGGCCGGGCGACGTCCTCCTCGGAACCGGAGCCCCTGGCCGCCGGCGATCATCACGGTCAAGCGCTGAACGCGATCCTCGCCAAGGCCGCGCAGCGGCGCGATCTGGATGAATGCGCGCGGTTCGTGGAGGCGCATCGGCGAGAATGGCCGAAGGACGTGCACGGCCACTGGCTGGCGGCCTACGTGGAGCTGCAACGCGGCCGCACGGCGAAGGCGGAGGAATACGC
The DNA here is from genome assembly GCA_016190155.1 of Planctomycetota bacterium. Taxonomy (GTDB): domain Bacteria; phylum Planctomycetota; class MHYJ01; order MHYJ01; family JACPRB01; genus JACPRB01. Next base: position 825 of record JACPRB010000266.1, on the reverse strand, counting down.
GCGTCAGGCCGTTCAAATCGACGCGGCGGCTTCGCCCGCCTGGAGGATCATCGGGCTGGCGCGAATGGAGCAGCTGGACTTCCCGGCGGCGCGCGAGGCGTTGACGAAGGCGCGAACCCCTTGCCCACGCTGGGAGCTGCCGCGGCTGCCCAGTCAAGAGGCGGACGATTTGCTGACGCAGGGCCTCCTGGCGTACGCGCAGGGCGACCTGACGGCGGCGTACGCGACGCTTGAGAAGGCGACCGAGAAGCTCCCGTCCCCCGAGGGATACCGATGGTTGGGCGTGACTTCGGGGGATCCGCAGGCCAACGCGCGATGGCAGAGCGAGGCGCTCAAGCTGTCCCCGGATTACGCTCCGGCGCTGGTGGAGCGCGGCATCGCCTATGCGGCGCTGCAGGAATGGGACGCGGCCCTGGCGGATCTCGATCGCGCGTTGGAGCGGCTACCCGAGAACGGGCGGGCGTTCCTGCATCGCGGGATCGCGCGCGCGGCTCGGGACAAGCTCAAGGATGCGGAGGCCGATTTGACGCGGGCCGTCGACCTTCTCCCCGGCGAGATGCTGGGCTGGCTGGAGCGGGCGAAGGTGCGCGGCCGGCAGGGCAACCACAAGGGAGCCTTCGATGACGCTTCACAAGTCGTGAAACTCAATCCGATGCTGGCGGAGGGTCACCTCGAACGCGGGCGCGCGCAGTGGAACCTGGGGGAACGCGACGAGGCGGAGCTCGATCTCGACGACGCGCTGCGGCTGGATCCGCGGCTCCGGGGAGAGGTCGAAAGGATCCAGGGAAAGCCGTAGGCTTGCGGCTAGAATTCGGGCGTCAGGAT
>JACPRB010000270.1 GCA_016190155.1 Planctomycetota bacterium | reverse complement strand
TGACGACCATGCGCGCCACGACCACGCTCCGGCCGCGGCGGACGCGAAGGTCACCGATCCCGTCTGCCACATGACGATCGCGAAGGGGGACCGGAAGGCGGAGTTCCACAAGGCCGATTGGTACTTCTGTTCCGACGTCTGCCTGCAAAAGTTCAAGGCGGATCCGGCGAAGTTCGCCAAGGCGTGCGCGTGCGCGACGGCGATGAAGAAGTGCGACTGCGCGCACTGCGGCGGAAAGCGCGAGCCGTGCGCGTGTCCGTGAGACCTTTCCATCACGCATTCAGACGTCTGGCGGTTCCGACGCGCGGGCTTTCTCCCCATACACCACCACCCGATGCCCCAGGCGCAACCTCACCTTCAAGGTCGGCCACGCCCTGGCCAGTTCCCGCAGCTCCGGCACGGTAAAACTCTTCCTCACCGAAAGCGGCCCGTCGTGCCGCGCGATGCCGTTGCCGAACAACGTCGCGGCCTTCGTCCACCAGTACAGGCGCCGGCAACGAAGAAGATCGTTCATGATCAAGCCGCGCCGCGCCACTCGGTCGAACTCCCCCAGCGCCGCGCGCGCGGCGTCGTCCGTCAGGTGGTGCAGGAACAAGGACGTCGTCACGTAATCGAACGCCCCGTCCCGAAACGGCAACCGCAACGCGTCGCCTCGAACTCGAACGGCCCCCGATGGATCCGCCTCGCGATCGAGACAGACGAACTCCAGACGCGGATCCCACCGCGCGAGCCAACACGGGATGTCCCCCGTACCGCTGGCGACATCCAACACGCGGATCCGCTCGTCCGGCCGCCAACCGCGCGAGAACTCACGGAACGCCAGACGCGTCGCCCGCAAGCCGCCGCCCCAACGGTTCGCCCAACGCATGAAGCGATGGGCCCGCTCCAGCTCCTCGCGCGGCGGCCGATCGACGTCCAGGATCTCCGGCTCCAAAGACCTGGTTCGCATCGTCATTCACAAGATCGGCCGTAAGCCGACGAACGACCGACGGATTCCTGCTTAGAGCTTACTTTAGAACAACAACCGCACCGGTTCCAGCGCCCCGAGCCCGCCTGCTCCGCACAGATAGCGAACCATGCGCCGGAAGAGCGACACGTCCCTCTGCAACCGCCGCATCGCCCGCTCCGCCGCCCACGACCGCCGCGACATCCACAGGATCAGCCGCGCCAGCCGCAACGACGGCTCCGCCAACCTCCGCCGCGCCCGCTCATAGGCCATCAACGCCGCCGGCTCGCGCGTCGCCAAGGCCTCCTGCAACGCCGCGGACGCCGGCATGACCGACTGCAACGCCATCGCCATTCCCTCGCCCGTCACAGGATCCGGCGCGCCTGCCGCGTCCCCGATGAGAAGCACCCGGCCCTCGACCAAAGGGGTCACCTCGCTCCCCAACGGACTGGCCCCCAGCTTCGGCGTGGTCGGCTGCATCCCCTTCAAGGCCGGGATCCGCCAGACGAATTCATCGAAGACGACCCCGTGATCGAGAAGCACCGCCAGCGATGCCTCGCCCTTCCCCGCGGGACCGACATACGCCTCGCCGCCTTCCGCAAGGTACACGTCCACCAGATCGCCCACCTCCACCCCGCGCACGCGCATGGCGATGCCGACCCGCTCGCGCCGCGGATGCCGCCGCACGAACGTGCCGCCGCGATGGAACAGCGATCGCATCCCGTCCGCGCCGACGGCGTAGTAAACGCGCACGCCGTCCACGTCCACGGCGTCCGGCCCCAAATGGACCGTCTCGATCTCCACGCCCTCCCGGACCTCGACATTGGGCGTCGCGCGCGCCCGATCCAGCAACCACGCGTCGAACTCCTCGCGCCGCACCATGAGCCCGGGGCCAAGCCCCGCGTCCTCGAATCGCACTTCCGCCGCCTCACCGGACGGCGCATGGTATCGCAGACCCGCAAATGGGATCCCCGGCGGATCGGCGAGCCCCATCATGCGCAGAGCCTCGACGCCGTGCGGCAGCAGCCCTTCCCCGCACGCCTTGCGACGCGGAAACCGCGCCTTGTCGAACAACACCACGCGAGCCCCGCCAGCACCGAGTTCCACCGCCAGCGCGGCCCCGGCCACACTGCCACCTACGATCGCGACGTCGAACTCTACCATCGCAACAACACGTGCTCGACGGCGAACCCAGGCCCCACGGCCGCGAGCAGCCCGAGATCCCCGGGCGCCGCCTCAATGCCCGCCAGAACGAACAACACCGCCGCGGAGGAAACATTCCCCACCGATCGCAGCGACTCGCGGGAAGGACGCAACTGGTCGGCGCTCAACCCCATGGCCGATTGATATGTCTCCAACACCTTCCGCCCGCCGGGGTGCAGCACGAAGTGCCGAATGTCCTGCCACGCCACCTTCTGCTTGACCAGAAAACGATCGAGCGCAGGGGCGACCCGCGTGGCGATGACCTCGGGCACCTCGATCGTGAGGACCAGGCTCATCCCGTCGTTGGCAAACCGCCACCCCATGACATGCTCGGTGTCCGGAAAGAGCTCGCGACCCGTCGCGACGATCTCCGGACCCGCATGCGCCTGTCCATCGATCACTGCGGCCGCGGCCCCGTCCGCGAAGAGCGCTGCTCCGATGGTGTTCTCCGGGGAGTGGTCCCGAATGCGAAACGTCTGCCCGCACAACTCCACCGACAGCGCCAGCACGCGATGCTCCGGCCGCGCGCGCAGCATGTCCGCCGCCCTCGCGATCATCGCCGCGCCGCCCGCGCAACCGATTCCGAAGAGCGGCATGCGGATGACGTCGCTGCGCATCCGCATCCTCTGCGCCAGGAGCGCGTCGAGGCTGGGCGTCGCCAGCCCCGTCGTCGTGACGAAGAGAAACACGTCGATGTCGCCGGGCGAGACGCCCGCTTTCTCGAGCGCGCCGCGCGCCGCCCGCTCGCCCAACAGCATCGCCTGCTCGATGTAATCCTTGTTGCGCTCCTGGAACCCGCGCCCACTCATGTAGTACTCGGGCGGAAACGCGAAGTAACGCGTCTCGACACCCGCGCGGTCGAACACGTCCAGGAGTTCGTGGTCCCCCAGGAGCTTGCGGCAGACCTCGCGCGCCGTCGCCTGATCCACGCGATGAGGAGGCAGCGCCGTCGCCACGGATCGGATTCTGGCCATGGGTCGACCCCCAAGATACAGACGAGCGCCGGACCGCCGCACTCACGATCGCCGCTTTCCGGCAACGGCTCGACGTCGTCGCAGTCTAACCGGTGACGAAACCGGCCCACAAGGCTAGACTGGCGGCCACAACTGGAGGAACACCGCTATGGCATTCGACGCTGAGAGCCGCGCCAAGGCGATGACGCTGGGCGCCCTGGGCGTAGGCATCTTCCTCGTCGTCCTGCTTCTGTGGATCCTGACGTCCTGGATCATCTCGCCCGACGCGGACGAGTTCTACGTGCTGATCAGCCGGACGGGCGCGACGCTTCCGCCGGGACGCATCCTGGCTGAGGCGGACCAAGCCGGAATCCAGAAGCAGCTCCACGTGGCGGGATGGGCCGTCTACAACCCGATCACGTGGGACTACGAGCGCCACAAGGCGGTGACGATTCCGGCCGGATCCATGGGCATCCTCACCGCGTTGGACGGCGAGGAACTGCCGAAAGGCCAGATCCTGGCCAAGGTGCTTGAACGTGATCCCGCGACCAACACCATCGTGCGGTGCCAGAAGGGCATCATCGAGGACATCCTGATGCCCGGCACGTACCGCCTCCATCCCTACTGGTTCAAGGTCGAGATCAAACCGGCCATCACGATCCCGTCCGGCCAAGTCGGCATCATCACGGCGCTCACGGGCGAGGAGCCGCCGTCCGGCCAGATCCTGGCGCCCAAGGGCCAACGCGGCATCCAGGAGAAGATCCTCGAGCCCGGCACCCACTACCTCAATCCCTACGCCTACAAAGTGGACATGGTCAGCGCCGTGCAGATTCCGGCGGGAAGCGTCGGCATCGTGACCGCACAGATGGGCAAGCCCCTCCCGCCCGGCAAGTTGCTGGCCGCCGAGGGCGAGCGCGGCGTCCGCGAGAAAGTCCTGGAGCCAGGCCTGTACTTCCTGAACCCCTACGCGGTGAAAGTGGACGTGATCTCGCTGCGGAGCCACCGTCTCGACCTCCTCAAAGAAACCACGCACGATGACTCCATCGAGTTCCCGTCGAACGACGGCTTCCCGATCCTCATCGACGCCGCCATCGAGTGGCGCATCAAGGCCGACAAAGTGGCCGAGGTCTTCTCGCGTCTGGGCGACGAGACGCAGATCCTCGACAACGTCATCCGGCCGAACGCGCGGTCGATCAGCCGGATCGAAGGCTCCAAGTACAAGGCCACCGACTTCATTTCCGGCACGAATCGCGAGAAATTCGAGCTGTCCTTCTTCACCGAGCTCTGCAAGGTGTGCGATTCGAAGGGCGTCGAGATCATGCGCGCGCTCGTGCGCAAGATCACCGTCCCCGATGAGATTTCCAAGCCGATCCGAGAGGCGGAAGTGGCGCGCCAGGAGAAGCTGCGCAACATCGAGCAGATCGAGACGCAGAAGTCGTCGGCGCAGCTGGCGAAGGAAAAGGCGCTCGTGGAGCAGATGACCCATCAGATCAACGCGGAGACGACCAAGATCGTCCGGGAGACGGAGGCCCAGCAGAAGCTGGCCGTCGCGGAGATCGAGCTGAAGACGGCCGAGCGCGAGGCGCAGGCCACCGTCACGCGGGGAAAGGCCGACGCCGACGTCGTGCTGGCCAAGAAGAAGGCCGAGGCCGAGGGCTACAAGGCGTTGATCGAGGCCTTCGGCGGAGGCCACAACTATGCGATGTACAACTTCACGCAGATGGTGGCGCAGCACACGAGCTTCGTGTTCGCCCCCGTCGGCGAGGGGACGTTCTGGACGGATCCGCAGGCGTTCTTCAAGATGGCCGGCGCGAAGGCGTTGCAGGAGAAGAAGGCGGAGGCCAACAAGTGAGCGAGCCGATCTATAAATCGTTCAAGGCCCGCCGCGCCTTTCGGCGGAACGCGGGGATCGTTCTCCTCGCGGTGGGTCTGCTCATGATGGTGGTCTGCCTGCGCCGGCCGCACCCGGCCGCTCTTTGGATCGGTTTGGGCGGGGGCCTGGCCGTCCACGTGATCGGCTGGATCCTGCTGGCCAACGCCTACGGGCCGCCCGTGCGCGAGGTGCTCGTGCTCGCCCGCGAGCGCCGCGCGGCGCTGACGCCGGCCGACCTGGTCGCGGAGATGGCGCTGGATCTCGCCGACGCGCGAGCGGTGCTGGACCGGATGACGCAGGAGGGGCTGCTGCGCAAGGCCGACAACGCGGAGGCGTACTTGCTGGCGGGAGACGCACCGCAGCCGCGTGTCAAGTAGGCTGATCCGAACCGCCCTGCAAGAATCGATCTATCACTCACGTCAGCGATAGTATAATGCGCGCCATGCGCCGTCTATTCACCCTGTCGATGCTGGCCCTGGCCGCTTGCGGCCAGCTCTCGCAAGAGCGCCCGCCGATCGCCTCCTCCGGGGGCGGCGTGAATCCCGAGAGCCCCATGGCCACGTCGGGAATCAGCGATCTGGCGACCGGCGAGAACGTGGGCACGAAGCGTTCGGCGTCCAAGGAGGGCCCCATCGCCAAGGAGTTCGCCACCGCGGAGGTCATGGTGAACACGCGCACGGGCGAAGGCACCTATCACTTGATGGAGTACGCCACGTCGGACACCTGGATGTTCTGGCGCAAGGTCGATAACGGCAACGGGACGGTGACGTGGACGTTCATTCGCCCCAAGCGCACCGCAATCGAGGAGGACGACTTGCGCCCGAAGCCGGGGAAGAGGTGAGCGATCAGGAGGGGCCGTAGCTCAACGGGAGAGCGCCTGGTTTGCAACCAGGAGGTTGCGGGTTCGATTCCCGTCGGCTCCACCACTTCGACTCGGACCGCCTTCGGCAGTCCTCGCTCAGTGCAAGCAAACGCGAAGGCGGTCCCAGGCGAAGTGTGGTGAGCGAGGAG
>JACPRB010000023.1 GCA_016190155.1 Planctomycetota bacterium | reverse complement strand
GGGCGCCCAGGACGACCCCACCGCGCAGGCCCGCCGGTGGATCGAGCAATTGCGGTCCGACGACATCGGGGTGCGCGAAGAAGCGACGCGGAAGCTGAAAGAATTGGGCGAGGTTGCCGCGGGGGAACTGGAGAAGGCGGCGCAGGATCCCGGTCAGGAGGTGGCGTCGCGGGCGCGGTGGCTGCTTCGACTGATCGCGATCCGAAAGGAACTCTCGAAGGGGCTCGTAAGCGCCATGCCGGACGTCGTGGAGCGCCTTGCGGGCGGCGACGACCATGAATGGACGGGCGTCTTTCTGGAGTCGCTGGAGAAAGAAAAGCATCCCTCCCTACGGGCGAGCGATCGGGAAGCGCTGGCCGGGCGGGCTTTGCGAGGCGCAGGGACCGCGCAAGAGAAGAAGGCTGTCTTGGAGGTTGTGGTCAGAGAACGGCTTCGATCCGCAGTGCCCCAGATCGTGGAGCTCCTCAAGGAAAAGGACGCCTACGTCCGCGGGATTGCCGCTGACACGCTTGCGGCTCTGGACGCCGAGGAGGCGGCTTCTGCGATCCTCGGGCTCCTCCGGGACGAAGATGATCGCGTCCGCTGGAGTGCCACAAACGCCTTGGTGCGGTTGGGCACCAAGGAGGTGATTCCGGAGCTCACGAGCCTTCTCCGAAACAAGGACGTCGGAGTCCGCTTGAGCACTCTCCAGGCGCTGGCGAAGCTGGGGGCTCGAGAATCGGCTCCGGAGATCGTCAAGCTCCTCAAGGACAAGAACCCCCGCGTCCGCCAAGGAGCAGCCGACACGCTGCAGTACTGGGGCGCCAAGGAAGCGATCCCAGATATCGTGAAGCTCCTCAAGGACAAGCACGAGGATGTTCGCGGGCATGCAGCGCTTGTATTGGCTTGGATGGAGGCGACGGAGACGATTCCAGAGATTGTCAAGCTCCTCAAGGACGAAAGAGCCGACGTTCGTAGTAACGCTGCTTCTGCACTGAAGCAGCTCGGCGCCAGGGAGGCGATCCCAGAGCTCGTCAACCTCATGAGGGACAAAGACGCCGATGTCCGCGGGAGCGCCGCTGACGCGCTGACATGGCTGGGCGCCAAGGAGACGATCCGCGATGTAGTCAAGCTCCTCCAGGACGAAAACCCCGATGTCCGCGCAAGAGCCGCCGGACTGCTGCACAGTCTGGGCGCCCGAGAGGCGGCCCCCGAGATCGCCAAGCTCCTCAAGGACAAGGACGAGCACGTCCGCGGACGCGCCATGGACGTGTTGGCCTGGATGGGTGCCAAGGAGGCGGCGCCCAAGATCGTCGAGCTCCTCCAGAATGAGAAAGACCACGTCCGCTGGAACGCCACCGACGCACTGGTGAAGCTGGGTGCTCATGGGGAGGCAGCCCGCGACATCGTCAAACTCCTTCGAAGCGAACACGAGTATGTCCGGGAGAGCGCCGCTCGCACGCTGATCGCGTTGGGAGCCAAGGAGGTGATCCCTGAGATCGTCGAGCTCCTTAAGGACCAGGACGCCGAGGTTCGCGGGCGCGCCGCCGAACTTCTGGCGGCTTTGGACGCCAGGGAGACGGCCCGGGAAGTCATGGAGCTCCTTAAGGACAAGAACGTCGTCGTACGTCGGAGCGCCGCCAACGCCATAGCGAAGTTAGGCGCCAAGGAGGTCTATTCAGAGATCGTCGAGCTTCTTCAAGACGAAGACACCGAGGTTCGCTGCTACGCCGTCGATGCGCTGGCGGCTCTAGGGGCCAAAGAGGCGGCCCCCAAGATTGCCGAGCTCCTGCGGGACGAAGACGCCGGCATCCGCGGGCGTGCCGTCGACGCGCTGGCGAAGCTGGGCGCGAAGGATGCGGCTCCCGAGATCGTCAAGCTCCTCAAGGACGAAACCAACTATGTCCGCGCGAGTGCCTACTACGCGCTCGTGGGTCTGGAAGCACGCGATCTGGCCCTCGAGATCTCCAAGCTCCTGCGGAACGAGAACGTGTTTGTTCGCAAGGGCGCCGTTGATGTGCTGAAGGCTCTCGGCGCCACGGAGGCGACCTCCGAGATCGCCAAACTCCTGCGGGACGAGAACGCGGACGTTCGCCGGAGTGCCGTCGACGCGCTGGCCAAGCTGGGCGCGAAGGACGCGGCCCCCGAGATCGTCAAGCTCCTCAAGGACCAAAACACCTCCGTTCGCTCGGATGCCGCCGACGCGTTGCTCGCCCTGGACGCCAAAGGAGTGTGCTCCGAGATCGCCGATCTCATTCGGGACGAAGATGCGCATGTGCGCAGGCTGGCTGTGAATCTCCTGGGGGCTCTGGGCGCCGATAAAGTGGCCGCAGAGTTATTCAAGCTGCTCAAGGACGAAGACGCCGAGGTGCGAAGAAACACCGCAGGGGCGCTGGCGGCTCTTGATGCCAAGGAGGCGATCCCCGAGATCGCAAAGCTCCTCCAGGATGAAGACGGTAACGTTCGCTCGCGCGCCGTCAATGCACTGGCGAAGCTGGGCGCGAAGGATGCGGTCCACGAGATTGTCAAGCTCCTCAAGGACGACCAACCTATTGTCCGCGGGGACGCCTTGGACGCGCTGAAGGCCCTGGACGCCAAGGAGGTGATCCCTGAGCTTATCGAGCTCCTCGCGAACAAGAAGTTGGACGTTCGCCGGCGGGCCGCCGAGCTCCTGGTGGCTTTCGACGCCAAGGAGGCGGCCTCGGAGCTCGTCAAGCTCCTCAGGGACAAGGATTATTACGTTCGCGACTGCGCCGGCAAGGCGCTGAAGGCCTTGGGTGCCAAGGATGCGGCCGGCGAAATCGCCGAGCTCATTGGGGATGAAGACGCGGGGGTGCGCAGCCATGCCGTGTGGCTCCTGGGGGCTCTGGGCGGCGACGAGGCGGTCGCCGAGATCATCAAGCTCCTGCAAGACGAGGACGGTAACGTCCGCGGCAGCGCCGCCTACGCGCTGGCGGAGTTGGGTGCCAAGGAGACGGCCACAGAGATCGTCAAGCTCCTCAAGGACAAGGACCCTACTGTCCGCTCGCGCGCCTCGTATGCGCTGAAGGCACTGGGCGCCAAAGGGACGATTTCCAAGATCGTGGAGCTCCTCCAAGACGAAGACCCCCAAGTCCGACGGCATGCGGTCTCCACATTGGCGATTCTGGATGCCAAGGAGGCGATCCCCGAGATCGCCGAACTGCTCGAGGACGAAGACGCCCTCGTCCGGGCACAGGCCGCCGCAGACCTCAGCCTGCTGGGGTGCAGAGACGGCGTCTCCGTCTTGCTCAAGGCCGCCGAGGAAAGAACAGGCCGCCTTTATCCGCTCAACGCTCTGCGCCAGCCCAAGATGTGGGTGCATTTGCGGGAGAAGCGCTTGAGGCCGGACATTGCAGGCACTCCGGAGAAGATCCTCGAGACTCTCTCGGCGGAGGTGGGCGTACCCGTGGAAGTCCCCAAGGAGATGAAGGCGTCCTGCGCGACGGCGGTGGATCTGTACAAAGGATTTCAGGTACCTTTGGAATACATGCTCCAGAAGCTTCTTCCGGAAGGCTCATACGAGTTCATCCTGGAGACCGATCGCATCCGCTTTCTGCCGCGCGACGAGGCGCTGGAATTCTGGAAGCAGTGGTGGGCCGAGGAACAGAAGAGGTAGAGCCACTTTGTGAGACGGCCTTCTCTGGGTCCTCCGCGTCCTCTGGTGTTGGTTTGTCTTCCTCTGCGGAATTCGTGACGACTTTTCGCGCCACCTCGCACACCCAGGTGATGCATGAGCCGTACCGGCAACCGTGCCCGAGGACGCTCGACCGGCCGATCCTGGTGTTCGGGCTGGAACCCGAAGACCTGGTGTGGATCGGGCTGGGCGCGGGGGCGCTGCTGTTCCTGACGGACCCGCTCCTGGCCGTCGGGGCGGGCCTGGGCGCCTGGGTGCTGCTCCTGCGCCTGAAGGCGGGAAAACCGCCCGGATACCTGTTTACCCTCGCATTTCGAGGCGGAGTCCTGCGGCTGTTGCCCTTGTGGCTACGCCCTCCCCATCTGCTTCCCCCCGGCCGCGGGCTCCGCCTCACCCCTTTCGAGGGCGACGACGATGCGTGCACGAACGGATGGTGGGGCCAACGGCGACGACTATGAGGTGGCGTACGTCAGGGTCGCGCGCGGACTGCTGAACGAAACGCGGCTGCTGTCGGCGGTCCTGACGGCGCTCTGCTTGACGGCGCTGGTCGAAGGCACGTCGGCGTGGGCGATCACGGGAGACTCCCCAGCACGAATCTATGAAACTCGATGAGTTGACCCGCAGGCGCGACCTGCTTTGCCTGGCCACAGCGGCGGCTTCGGGCGCCGTGGCGCTCTTGTCCGCCGCGCTGGCGTTCTGCGCGCTTCGACCGCGGCCGGTCGTCGTGGTGCCGGGGGCGGCGGCCCCGCGCATAGCGAGCCCGGGGGACGTCCCCGACGCAGCGGCCGTCAGCTTTTGCCTTATCCATATATATGAATTTGACAGCTTTACGCCGGGAACGATCGAAACCGCCACACGATCGCTCAAAGGTCGCATCGCCCCCCGCGCGTGGGCGGAGGCGGGCGAGGGGCTCGATCGCCGCGCGCGCGTCATCCAGGAGGGGCGCATCTCCTCGCAGGTCGTCGTGGATCCGCAAGGGCGCGTGGAGCGAGCGCCCCAGGGGACGATCGCGGTGACGCTGGAGGGAACGCGACGCGTGTTCATCGCGGACAAGCTGTCGCGCGAGGAGCGCGTGCGGTACCGCCTGGAGCTGGAGCCGTGCGCGCCTACGTCGGGCAATCCCCACGGCCTGGCGGTGCTGGCGCAGAGCGTCGAGGAGGTGGCCGATGCGGCTCGCCGGTAGCGCGCTGCTGGCCCTGCTCCTGCAGGATTCGGTCTGCGTGCATCCGACCTGCGGAGAGACGCGACCCATCGACCTGAGGGCGGTGCATCGCGCCTATCGGGAGGCGGCGCGGCGGATCACCTTCGAGGTGGACCGTGTCAGCCTCGAGAACGCACTGGCGGCGCCTTATGAGTCGGGGTTGCCGGCGTGTCGCGGGCGCGCAGGGCGAGTCGCCAGCGTTGCACCGATACCGGTCGAGTTCATAGGGCAGACGCTCCATTTCGGGCCGACGGCACGCGACGGGACAACGCACGTCGTGACATCCACGAGGTCGCTGCGCGGCGTCATCGGCGGCGTGTTGGCGACGCCGGAGCTGGCGGCTCGTTTCGAGGTGCGGTGTGCGCCGTCGACGGTGCGCGTCGTATCGGCGACGGAGGTTCGAATCGATGAAGGAGATTAGCGCATCCGTGCTCGGCGTGCTGCTCTTCCTGCCGTACGAAGGCACGGAGTCGCCCGTCTCGATGGTGGCGCGAGTGGATGTCTCGGCGATCCTGAGGTCGTGGCGCATCAAGGGGGTCATGGTGTGCTCGCATAAGGGACGACCGCGGACATGCCTTTGGGTGGAGAACGCCTACCCGTGCGGGATTCTCGAGGTGGTGCGCCGGCCGTTCGCGTCGCACCTTTCCGTACCGTTGCCCAAGATCGGAGGCGCGTTGACGTCGAGCGGCGGCACGGATCGAGGCCAAACAAATCTGCAATTCGGGGAGGCGCGGGTCTTCACGTTCATCCCACCGCTGCCGGATGAGCTGGAGATCCCGATTGCGCGTCCGCGCGGCCCCTTCTTCGCGGTGAATTATATGAGCGAACTCGATGCGTGGGGATGGCGGACCGGCCTCATGGATCGGGTGCTCCGCGCACCGGCATCGATCGCGCCGTGCGATCTGGCGCCGGACCCGGCGCGCTGCGCGGGCACCTGGGGATCATACTATCCGCGCGAGGGATTCCTGGTTCATCAGAGCGAGCCGATGGCGTCGCTGGTGCAAGCGCTGCGTGCCGGGCGGGTGGCAAACGATCCGGCGGGCCGGTTTGCGCTGGTCCCCTACCCCTTCGAGCCGCGCACCGGGCACTTCATCCAGATGATCCGGCCGGCCTTGCGGCCCGCGATTCGCATCGGCCAGCTTGGACCGGTCGACGCGGGAGCGGGCTCACTGTACGGCGCCTACCTCTATATACATCTCGGGATCTTCGAGGAATGCCGCCGGTGTCTCCCGCCGCGGCTGGTGGGGGTGCGATGATCGCCGCGCGAGAGCGTTGCCTGATGGCGCTGACCGCGGCCGCGCTGGCGGGGCTGGGATCGTTTCTCTTCGTGAAGGCCTCCGAGCTTCCCCAGGGGGCACGACTCATGGGATGCGTGTGCGGAGCGGCCGCACTGTGGCCGGTCACCTGCTGGCTGCGCTCGCGTCGGACGCGGAATGGGTCTCCTCAACTCGTGACGGATCTGCCGGTTCAAGGCGAGTCGGTATACATGGGAATCGGCACCGATTGGACGGTTCGACACACCTGTGATCTGCGTCAGGCGGCCATGATCGGGCTGCCGCCTCCCGCGCCCAGACCCGTAAACCTCTTCCTGCCGGTGTGCGAGCTCGAGAAACATGTCCTCCTCCTGGGTACGACGGGTTCGGGCAAGACGCGGATGCTGGAGTTGTTGATCGCGCAGGCGATCCGGCGGGGAGACGCCACGGCCGTGATCGATCCCAAGGGGGACGAACGTCTGCTGGCGCGGGTCTGGGACGAGTGCCGAAGGTCGGGTCGCAAGCTCCAGCTCATCGCACTGCCCTATCCCGAGGCCAGCCTGCCGTACAACCCCGTCGCGCAGTTCGCGGAGGTGCGCGAGGTGGCGGACCGAATCGCCGCGCTCCTGCCGGCGGGCGGCGATGCGGAGCCGTTTCGGAACTTCGCGTGGGAGGTGATCCACGCGACGGCGTCGGGGATGCGACGAGCGGGCGAGCCGATGACGCTGGCGGGGCTCAAGCGGTTCGCGCTGGACGAGCCGTGGGAGTTGGTGAAGCGGGTCGTCCGAGCGGTCGATCCGGGGTTCTTGAAGGGGCGGGACCCGCGCAAAGCGGCGGAGATGGCCGCGCGATCGGAGCCGGCCTTGCAGGCGCTCCTGGCGCTCGTAACGCGGCCGGCGGATCACACGCAGAAGATGACGAGCGCGCTCTGGCCGCTTCTTTCCAAGCTGGCGGCGGGATCGAATCGAGATCTGTTGTCGCCGGCGCAGGGCGGTTTCGCCTGGAGCCGCTTGGACGTCGCCTATTTCTTCCTGGGGAGCCTGCTGGGGGCGGATTCCGCCCTCGCGGTGGCTCGGATGGCGCTCTTGGATGTCCAATCCTACGTGGGGATGCGGTATGCGTATGGGCGGGGCGACCGGCCGGTCTCGCTCTTCGTCGATGAGCTGGCGGATGTCCTTTCGCCCGCCTTTGTCCATGTACTCAACAAGAGTCGCGGGGCCGGGGTGCGGGTGACGGCGACGGCGCAAACCCTGGCGGATCTGGAGGCGGCGTTGGGGTCGCGGGCGCGAGCGCGGCAGGTCGTGGGCAACGTCAACACGGTCCTGCAATTTCGCGCTCAGAGCGCGGAGGACGCGGAGGCGTTCGCCGCGCTGGCGGGCGACCGTCTCATGCCGGCCACGACGGAGGGGGAAACGTATGAGCCGTCGATGTTCACGTCGGGCCTCGAGACCGTCGAGGATTTCCGCGCGCTGTTCGGGCGTCAACGGGTATGGCGGGACGAACCGCTGGTGCCGCCTTGGGCGATCCAGGAGCTTTCTCCCTTCCACTATTATGCGCACTGGAGCGCGCGTACGGTGCGCGGTGAGGTGCCGCTCATGCCGGCGCCGTCGACGCGATATGTGGAGGCGCTGAAGAAACATGCTGCGCAGTCTCTTGGTGTGGTTGTTGGTGGGAGTGACGACAACCGGTATGGCGTGGGCGCGATGGTCGGACCCGCAGTCCGGACGTGATCGAGTGGCGGTTCAGCGTGGGGATTTGAGGGGCGTCTGGCCGATGCTGACGGGGGCGCTTGTCGTCGGCACCTTGGTCGGACTTTGGCGGCGAGAGCGGGTGCGTTCGGGCGAAGGATATTCCTCGCCGATGGTCGCTTGGCTCGGGAAGCGGCTGTTCTGGGCCTCGGCCTGCGCCGCGGGTGTCTATGCGTTCGGGCCGGTGCCGGTGAATCCTTCGTGGTTGTACGCAGTGGCGCTGGGGTTGACCGGCGGCGCGGCCGGCTATGTAGGGCACTTGCCCGCGCGCCTGTAAGAAGATAGAACCATGCCCATGGTAGAGGAAGCCGGCGCGCCGATCTCGGAGCTGATCGAGCGATGGGTCGCCGGCGACGCCGCGGCGGCCGAGGAGATCTATCAGCGCTACTACGCGCGCGCCTGGCGATTCGGGAAACGCCTCTTGCGGCGAGATGAGGACGCGGAGGAAGTCGCGCAGCAGGCCCTGGCTTCCGGCCTGGAGGGGTTGAAGGGAGGCGCCCGGCCGGAGCGATTCACCGGATGGATTCTGGGGATTGTCCGGCACGCCGCCCTGAAGGGCTGGAAGATCGACCGACGAGAGCGCGCCACGGAATCTCTGTCCTTGCCGGCCAAGGGCGGCCCGCGCACGGAGTTGGTCCAGCGAGAGATGGAAGGGATCCTCCAAGAGGCGCTCGCCCGGTTGGACGAACACGATCAGCGGATCGTGGAGCTGCGGGTCGTTCAGAAGATGAAGCGCGAAGACGTGGCGCCGAGGCTCGGGATGTCGCTCAGCACGCTGGATCGCCACTTGGAGCGGGCGTTAACGAACCTGCGAGAGGCGTTGTCGCGGCATTTCACGACGCTCGTCCTCTTCGAGGCGCCGCGCGAGGGACCGATCACCTGGGCGTCGGTGCAGGAGTTGCGGCCGAGCTTCCGCAGGGCGTTCGAGGTGCGGCACCTGGAAGAAGCGTCCTTGGAGGAGACCGCGGCACGGTTGGGCGCGCCGGTGGCGACCGTGGAGGCGCGACTCAAGCATGCCTACGAGCAGCTTCGATGCGGACCCGACGACGACTTCTCGACGGCGCGGGCGGAATGGCAGGCGCGGCGGAATGAATAGGCGGATAAGCGGGCCGTCTTGGCATTCTTCGCCGAAGTATTCGATCTTCACGTCTCCCCCCCTTGCGGCGCGGTCGGCCCGCAGATGACCTATAATCATACTTGATGGGTCGATCCAAGCCGGAGAAGAAGGGCGAGGCGCCCAAGCCGCCCGGCGACGGCAACGCACCGTCGCCGCCGAAGCCCCCGAAACCGCCGTCACGCATCAACCGCTGGATCACTCTCCTCCTGGTGCTCATGCTGCTGTTCGTGTCCTACTCCGTCGCGCGCGATGTCCTCTACCGCCGCGTCCTGTACGGCCTGGCCCAGAGATCGCTCAATCTCTTCGCCACCGGGGCGGTCGACAAGATGGGGGCCGTCGAGCTCACCGCGGAGGGCAACATCGTGATCCGTGACGCGGTCATGGCGCACCATCATCGCGGCCGCACGCGAACGTTCTATCGGGCGGATCGGGTCGAGATCGCGCTGGACGGCTGGCCGTTGCGGGATGATCCGGTCTACGTCTCGCGCGTCGATCTCTTCCATCCGGAGATGTGGATCGTGCGCGAGACGGACGGCGATTGGAACATCGTTTGGGCCTTTCAACCGGCGCCGACGGAGGTGGAAACACCCGTCGTCCAGACGTCGCCGGCGCCGGTCGCTCCCACTCCCGCGCCCGTGGAACATCCGTCGCGAGGCGGCTGGCCGCGCAACGGCGTTCACGTGCATCAAGGCATCATCCATATCACGTTTCTCTGTCAGGACGGCCGCGAATCGAACTGGGACATCACCAACGTCAACGGCGTCATCGCTCGGGCCAGCCCGGGCATTCGCTTCCACCCGTTGAAGGGGGACTTCTACGGCGGCGCCCTCACGGGCGAGGCGCACATCACCTCGTATCGGCCGTTCCGGATGGATCTGCAACTGACGCTTCGCAACGCGGACGCCGGCCGCCTCGCGGCGGGACGCTCCCTTTTCCAGAGGCCGATCCGGGGCCGGGTCGACGGCGTGCTGGCGCTGAAGTCGGATCTGGAGACGATCGGTTGGCGGCCGGTCTGCGCCGGGCGGATCGAGGTCAACGACGGCGACCTCTGGGACTTGCCGCCGTTCATGGGGGTTCTGGCGACGCTGGCGCTAACGGAGGTGGGCGACCGCAAGCTCACGGCGGCGCACATCGAATTCACCGTCGAGCGCGACAAGGTGCGCATCGACCAGATGGATTTCCTGGGGACGCCGCTGTGTCTGTTCGGCGACGGCACGATGGAACTTACGGGGGAGAACCTCGACGTCACGATGGTGCCGCGGTTGGGCAAGAGCTGGGACGACATCCTCCCCTTCGTCGGGTTGCCCATTCAATGGCTTCTGGACGTGGCCAAGGGGGCGCTGGTGTCGATCCGGATCACGGGGGCGTTCTGGGCGCCGGTGTTCATGGTCGGGGACACGCCCGTCAACGAGCCCGTGCGGCGGCTGATCGAGGAGAAGGGGCCGAAGTGACACGTTCGCCGGCCGATGTTATACTGTCCGCGCCGTGACGCCCACGACGAAGATCGAGTTCTCCGAACGCGCGCTCAAGATCCTCAAGCAGGAAGTCGAGGCGATCGCGGCTTTTCACAAGCGCGTTCGGCCGCAGGCAAGTTCGGCGGCGGGAGCCTTGGCGGCGGCATGCGCGCTTCTGAACCAGCGCGGCCGATACTGCAGCGTGACCGCGGAGCACTTCGACCGTCTGGACTTCGAAGGCATCCAGATCATCGACGCGCTCGACGAGCACCTCACCAAGGCCATTCGAGCGCTCCTCAAGGCCTTCATCGAGGAGCACCGCCGGACGCCCGAGTTGAAGGCGCTGCGGTTTCTGGCGGAGAAGCTGGTGGTGCAGCTGCAGGAACTGCCGCCCTACCCCGTCGCGTACATGGTGCTCGGCTCCCTCCACGCGGCCTTGAAGGCGTTCCAGAAACTCATCGACGACGGGACGAGCTTCGACATCGAGGCGATCGAGCACGCGTTCGCGCATTTTCTTCTGGGGGTGGTGGACAAGTACGTACAGACGCGCGAGCGGCCTGGAGAACGGCATCACAGCGACATCTACCGCGAGTACGTGGTGGTGCGCCGGCTGAAGTGCGGGTGCGGCGAGGAGAAGTACGACGTCACGATGCAGGCGCTCTGCCACGGAGCGAAGGGCGAGCCGTTCGACCGGCTGGACCTGCAGTGCAAGGCGTGCGGGGCGCGGCGGTCGGTGACGTTCGACCTGCCGTTCTTCAAGGATTTGGAGAAGATGTGACGTCGAGCGGAGCCTTGCTTTTTCTCCGCCGACGAAACCCGCTTCGCCATTCGTCGTGTAAACTCCAATCCGACAACTCGGAGGAGAACTTATGCGGCTGACCGCTCTTGTCGCCGTTCTGGCGCTCTCGTCGTGCGTCGTGGTGGTGGAAGATCCCAACGCGCCGTCGAGACCGCCCTCGCCCCCGCCGGTCACGCCTCCCCCGCCGCCTCCGGCCTGGACGCCGGTGGTGGCCTGGGAGGATTGCCGGCAGGTCATCCTGCGTGAGTACATCGGCCTCGAGTGGGATGCGATCGGCGCGTGCGAATATTACATCAATCAATGGGGATACGATGACGGCGACATCCTCGTGCTGGCGTTCATCGCGGCGTGGTGCCGGGTGGACCTCCACGAAGTCGTCTGGATGTATGAGCGATGCCGGTTCGACCTTTTCCAGGTGGCGCTGGCCTATCGCATGACGGGCGGCGAGTTCTACGTCGATCTGCCGCCTCATACGGGGTGCCCGGAGCCCTACGCGACGGCCTACGACTATCTCTGGCGCGGGCAGCGGCACTACTTGCTGACCAACGACGAGTGTCGCGCGCTCCTGGAACTGCGCATCGCGACGCACTACTACGGCTGGCCACCGCGCGAGTGGTTCGAGCGGTTCGAGCGGGCGGCCGAGGCCGGGCGGCTCTGCCGCGAGATCTTCACGGCCGAGTACGCGCACTGCGGGCGCGGAGGACGGGGCCTGCGCGGAGAGGCGATCCGCGTCGCCGAGCGCCCCTGGCGCAACCGATCGGACTACGAGAGCTGCCGGAGCCGTCGCGAGGAGTGCCGCCGGGCGGCCGAGCGGGCCTATGAGGACCGCAAGCGATCCGGCGACGCCTGGGTGAAGCAACGTCCACCGGCCATCGCCGCGCCCGGCCCGCGCGCGACCCGCGAGGAATGGAGGGCCGTCCTCTATCGCGAGTACTACGGATTCGATTCGGACGCGGCCGACTCTTGCGACTACTACATCCGCCGGTGGGGCTGCGACGAGGGCGACATGCTCGTGCTGGCCTTCATCGCGGCACGGTGCCGGATGGACATCCACGAGGTGGCGGCGTTCTACGAGCAGGCGGGATTCGACCTCTTTCAGGTCGCCTTGCGCTGCCGCATGACGGGCGACGAGTTCTTCGTGGATGTTCCCGAAAAGACGATCTGTCCCCCCGACTATCAGAAGGCCTACGAGTCGTACTGGAAGCGCGAGCGCGGCTACACGCTGACGAACGAGGAGTGCCGTTCTCTGGTGGAGCTGCGCATCGCGATCGACTACTACGGCTGGGCGCCGCGCGAGTGGTTCGATCGATACGAGGCTTGTTGCGAGGCGATGCGCGAGCCGAGGGAGGCCTTCGTGACGGAGGCGCAGCGCTGCGGCCGCGGCGGTCGCAACGCGCGTACGGAAACGGTCGTCATGCGCGAGCGCCCGTGGGCGAACCCGCGGGAGCGCGAAGCGACTCGCGCCAAGCGCGAGGAATGCGACCGCGCGACGGAGCGCCTCATCGAGGAGCGCAAGAAGACGGGCAAGAGCGGCGTCTCGAAGAAGCCGCCCCAAGTCACACGGGAGCACGCGCGACCGGAGCGTGGCGAGGCCGAGCGGAGTCGCCTGGAAGAGGAGCGCCGGCGCGCGGCGGAAGAGGCTCGGGGTCGCGCGGCGCAGGAAGAGCGCTGCCGCCGCGCCATCAAGGATTTGTGCGACGCGATCGATCTCTTCTGTCGCGAACGCGGCTGTTATCCCGAAGAGGGGGCCCCCGGGCTGGCCCGGTGCTTATCGGAGCGTTCGCTCAATCGTCGCCCATTCTATATGTTCGAGCCCGACCAGCGCGACACGCAAGGGCAGGCGATCGATCCCTGGGGTCGGCCGCTGCACTTCAAGGTGCACGCGCCGAACTTCCCCGGAAACAAGGACGATCGCAAGGCGAAGAACAAGAAGGCGTTCGATCTGAGCTCGTTCGGGCCGAACGGGCGCGACGACGACGGGGCGGGCGACGACATCGCCAACTGGAACGAGCGCACCGAGCCCGAGAGCCGTCGCGCGTGCGAGGAAGAGGAGGAAGCCAAGCGCAAAGCTGAACAGGAGCGCGCGCGAGGCGCGGAGGAAGCGAAGCGTTGGCAGCGGGCCGACGAGGAGAAGCGCCGCAAGGCCGAAGAGGCGCAGAAGCGCGCCGAAGAGGCTCGGCGCCGCCAGGAGGAGGAACGGGCCAACGAAGAGAAGCGCCGGAAGGGGCAGGAAGAGCGCAAGCAGGCCGAAGAGGAGGCCCGCCGTCAACAGCAGAAGGAACGAGAACGGGCTGAAGAGGAGAAACGTCGCAAGGAAGAGGCGGAACGTAAACGAGCCGAGGAAGAGGCGCGCCGACAGCAACAGGAGGAAAAGGAGCGAGCCGACGAGGAGAGGCGCCACAAGGACGAGGAGGAGCGCAAGCGAGCCGAGGAAGAGCGGCAACGCAAGGACAAGGAGAAGGACAAGGAGAAAGAAAAGGGGCACAAGGAAGAGCCCAAGAAGGAGCCTCCGGGCCAGGAGAAACCCGCTTCCGACGAGGAGAAGATCGCGGCGATGCGTGCGTTCCTGGAGGAGCTCAGGCAAGCCGTCGAGCGCTACTTCGGGGAGCACCGGCAGTATCCGGCCTCGGGGGCCGCGAACCTCGTCAAGGCGTTGGAAAGCAAGTCGCGTCGCGGGCAGCCGTATTACACGTTCGCGCCCGAGCGGCTGGACAAGGACGGAAACCTTATCGACGCATGGGGGCAGGTGTTTCACTACCGCAACAACAGGGTCGATCACCCGAGGAACAGACTCGACAAGACCGCGTTCAACAAGAAGACCTACGATCTCGGTTCCGCCGGTCCCAACGGCAAGATGGAGGGCGGCACGGAGGACGACATCGTCAACTGGAATCCGAAGGAGAAATAGCAGGCTCCTCGTCTGTCCGGAGATCGTTTGCTAGAATGCCCCGGCGCGGGGGGCATTCGATCATGGACAACGCGCAGATCGCGGCGACTCTGGAGTTGTTCGGGAACCTGCTGGATCTTCTGGGCGAGAACGCCTTCAAGGTAAGGGCCTACCACGCGGCGGCACGGACGCTCGAAGGCCTGGAGAGGGCGGTCGCTTCCCTGGTTCGCGAGGGAAAGCTGAAGGACGTTCCGGGGGTCGGCGAAGGGCTGGCGCAGAAGATCGAGGAGCTGCTCGCCACCGGCAAGATCAAGCAGCTCGAAGAGTTGAAACAGAAAGTGCCGGCGGGGGTGCTCGACCTGTTGCGCATCCCCGGCTGCGGACCGAAGCGCGTCCGCACGCTTTGGGAGAAGCTGGCGATCGTCGACTTGGCGCTGTTGAAGAAGGCTTGCGTGGAGGGTAAGGTCGCCGAGCTACCTGGTTTCGGGGAGCGCACCCAGACAAAGATTCTGCAAGGTATCGAATTCGTTGCTTCGTCCAGTGGGAGGTTTCGCCTCGATCAGGTGATGCCTGTGGCACGACACGTACTCGAATATGTGCGCGGGAGCAAGGAAGTTGTGCGCAGCCATCTAGCTGGGAGCATGAGGCGATGGAAGGAAATCGTGCGGAATGTGGACATTGTAGCAAGCACTCGCAATCCGGAGCACGTAATCGACCGCTTCTCACGCTATGAGCAGGTGCAATCAATCTTGGGCAAAGGGCCGACCAAGTGCTCCGTACAGCTTATCAGCGGCATTCAGATCGACCTGCGGGTGGTGAAGGCAGAGGCGTACTTCCCCGCTCTGGTCTATTTCACCGGCAGCAAGGACCATAACGTGCTTCTACGGACAAGGGCGCAGAAAATGGGGCTGCTGGTCAACGAATACGGCATCTTTAAGGGTGATAAGCGCCTCAAAGTGGCATCGGAAGCAGAGTTATATCAGCGGCTTGGCTTAGGGATGGTGCCACCAGAGCTTCGGGAGGCACACGGAGAGATCGAAGCCGCTGAAAGTGGTGTGCTCCCTGACCTTGTGGAGCTTGATGATGTCGTAGGTATGTTCCACGTCCATTCGACGTGGAGCGATGGTACGGCTGAGATCGCCGACATGGCTGAGAAGTGCCGCAAGATGGGATTCAAGTACATGGGGCTGTAGGATCACAGCAAGGAGGCTGCGTATGCGGGCGGGCTGACGGAGGACCGGTTACGCAAGCAGATGCGCGAAGTCGACGAGCTGAACAACGG
>JACPRB010000274.1 GCA_016190155.1 Planctomycetota bacterium | reverse complement strand
GAAGATCGAGGAGGCGCTGAGGCGCATCGAACGGTTCCTGCAGAAGAAGCGCTGAGGCCGAACTCCCGAAAAGGTTTGACTCCCCCGCCCATCCTGAATACATTTTCGCACCCGAACCTTTTCCCGACTGCGGCGTCTAACTAGCAAGCGGGAAAGTTATGACGAAGACGATCCAGAAGACCATCAGCATGCCCTGCCACCCCCGGTTCCTCGGGGAGGTGCGCACCCTCGTCCGGGAGGCGCTGGACGAGGCCAAGATCCAGAAGCACGACCGCGATCTGATCGTGCTCGCGTTGGACGAAGCGGTCAGTTCGATCGTCCAGTACGCGAAGTTCAAGGGATACGAGAATGAAGTCTCCCTCACCATCGACATCAACGACGTGCGTTTCAAGGCCACCCTCGTGGATTCCCTCAACGTCTACGACCTGAGCCTCAACGGCGGCCAGACCGAGGCGCAAGTCGCCCAGAAGCTGGAGAAGGAACGCTCCTTCACGATGGGCGTGTTCCTGATCCGCCAGATCATGGACGAGATCGCCTACACCTACAAGAAGGGCTTCCAGAACGAGCTGGAGCTGATCAAGTTCCTGTAGGAGCGCGACACCGCTGTCCCGGTCTATTCACGAACAGAGGCGCCGCTTCAACGGTGTGTCATCAATCTCGCCCGGGAGGTGAATAATCCCGGCTATAATCCCTCCCCATGGCGCTCGCCTTCGCGCTCGGACTTCTCTTCGGCTTCTTCGCCGCCGCCGGCGCGCTCTTCTGGCTTCACCGCCGCCAGCGCCGGCGCATCGAGGAAGCCGCCCGGCGCG
The DNA here is from genome assembly GCA_016190155.1 of Planctomycetota bacterium. Lineage (GTDB taxonomy): Bacteria > Planctomycetota > MHYJ01 > MHYJ01 > JACPRB01 > JACPRB01. The sequence continues at coordinate 5,844 of JACPRB010000274.1, read as the reverse complement.
CCCGCGAAGAGGAACAAGGCGCCCTCCTCGAACACCTCGCCGGCGGCCTGGCCCACGAGATCCGCAACCCCCTCTCCACCCTCTCGATGAACATCCAACTCCTCCGCGAAGACTGGGCCAACCCCGTCTCGGAGCGCGAGCAACGCGGCGTCCGCAAGCTCGACACGATCCTCCACGAGATCCAGCGTCTGGAGAAGGTCCTCGAAGATCTCCTGCGCTTCGCCGCCGGACACCGCCTGCGGCTCGAGCGCATCGACGTCAACAAACTCGTCGACGAGCTGCTCGACTTTTTCACGCCGCACGCGGAAAAGACGCGCGTCCGCCTGACCCGCCGGCTCTCCCCGTCGCTGCCCGCGATCGAGGCGGACGCCAATCTCCTGCGGCAAGCCCTCCACAACCTGCTCCTCAACGCCCAGCAGGCCATGCCCGGCGGCGGCGAAATCGTCGTGCATACCTCCGCCAAAGAGCACGCCGTGCACGTCGCCGTAAGCGACACCGGCCCCGGCATCCTTCCCGACGTCCTGCCCCAGATCTTCAACCTGTACTTCAGCACCAAGCCGGGCGGCACGGGCCTCGGGCTGCCCATGGCCAAGAAGATCGTCGACGAACACCACGGACGGATCGACGTCGTCAGCGAGCCGGACCGCGGCACGACGTTCACCGTGGCGCTGCCCGCGCGCTGGTCGCCCGATCCCTTGACCTAACCCCAACGCTCCGCCACCATATGCTCGCCATGACCGACGCTGGGAGAGTCCTCGTCGTCGACGACGACCGCGGCCACGCCGAGGCGACCGCCGAAAGCCTCGAGCGGGCGGGCTTCCGCTGCACCCTCGCCTTCAGCGGCGTCGAGGGTCTCGCCAAGATCGACAACGGCGATTACGACATCATCATCACCGACCTGGTCATGGGCGACGCGCCCGGCATCGAGCTCGTCCGCCGCGCCAAGGCCCGCTCGCCCGACAGCGAGGTCATCGTGATGACCGGCTATCCCTCCTACGACACCGCCGTCGAGGCCCTCGAGGAAGGCGCGTACGACTACATCGACAAGCCCGTGAACCTCCAGGTGCTGCGCGCCAAGATCATCAAGGCCGCGGAGAAACAGCGGCTCGTGCGCTCCAACGTCGAGCTCCGCCGGCAGCTCGACAAGCGCTACGGCTTCGAGGGCATCATCGGCAACAGCGCCGCGATGCAGCGCGTCTTCGACGTCATGCGCCAAGTCGCCGCCTCGACCGCGACCGTGCTCATCGCCGGCGACAGCGGCACCGGCAAGGAGCTCGTCGCGCGCGCGATCCACAACAACAGCCCGCGGCGCGGCCATCACTTCGTTCCGCTCAACTGCGCGGCGCTCTCCGAGAGCATCCTCGAGAGCGAGCTCTTCGGACACATGAAAGGCTCCTTCACCGGCGCCACCTACGACCGCAAGGGCCGCTTCGAATACGCCGCCGGAGGCACGCTCTTCCTCGACGAGATCGGGGACCTCCCGCCGGCGACGCAGGTGAAACTCCTGCGCGTCATCGAGAACCGCGAGATCACGCGCGTCGGTTCCAACGAGCCGATCAAGGTGGACGTGCGCCTCATCTCCGCCACCAACCGCGATCTCGCCCAGCTCGTCCGGGAAGGGAGGTTCCGCGAAGACCTCTTCTTCCGCCTCAAGGTCGTCACGATCGATCTGCCGCCCCTGCGGGAGCGCCTGGAGGATCTGCCGCTCCTGGTGCAGGCGTTCCTCAAGGAATTCTCAGAGACACACCACAAGCCCCGCCTGGAGGTCACGCCCGCCGCCCTGCAGATGCTCACCCAATACCGCTGGCCGGGCAACGTGCGTCAACTGCGCAACGCCATCGAACATATGGTCGTCATCACGCGCGACGACCTCCTCGACGCGGACGACGTCCCCGATTACGTGCGCGCGCAGCCGACGCCGGACGAGGACGAGCATGGGCTGGCGGCCGTGAACACCGTCAATCTCGAAGGCGCCGAGAAGGAGCTCATCCGGCAGGCCCTCGCCATCACCCAGGGCAATCGGGAGAAGGCGGCCGGCATGCTGGGCATCGGAGAACGCACGCTCTATAGGAAGATCAAGAGGTATGGATTATCCTAGCAGTAGCGAGGTGCGAGTATCGAGTAGATAACTGGGTACTGCTCAATGTCTAATCGCTTCACGATCTCCCGTCACACCGACGGCCCCGAAGGCAACCATTACGACCTCTTCCTCCAGGTGGAGGACACGCTCAAGACGTGGCGCATGCAGCGCACGATGTTCGACGCGGTCCAGCCCGCCGTCCATCTCGAAGATCACCGCACGCAGTACCTGGACTACGAAGGCCCCGTGTCGAAGAACCGGGGGAACGTCAAGATCTGGGACAGCGGGGAGTATTCCGCCGACATGTGGCTGGACGATCGCGTCATCGTCGCCGTGCATGGGAAACAAATCCACGGACGGCTTCGCCTTGAACGCGTCAAACCTCCCGACAAGGAGGAAGACCGGTGGACGATCGTGGATGCCAGCGTGGCGGTGCGGAAGTTGGCCACCACGCTGCTGCGCGAATCGGAGCTCGACGTCGCGCCGTCGCCGCCTCTGGAAGAGTTGCGGACCATCCTGTCCGCCGAAGAACGATCGCTCCTGTCCTTCGTCGACGCCTACGCGAAGGGCTCCGACGTGCCGTGGAGCAAAGTGGCCGTCGATCAGACGGCGCGCGAGAAACTGATCTCCGAGCGGGCACGATGGCGCCACCCCTGGCTGGACGCGGCCGTAGCGCACGCCGCCCGGCTGGAATCGATCGCCAAGGAGCTCCTGGCGGGACGACCGCGACCGTAGAGTTCATCCGTTCGCCGGTTCGGCCGTTCATCGGTTCACTCGAGGATCTCCGCCACGACCCGCCCCTCGACGTCGTCCATCGCCAACGCCAGGAGACGCGCGACCGTCGGCGCGATGTCGATGAGGCGCATCCGCTCCACGCAGCCCCCGACCTTTATGCCCGCTCCGATCGCCACGAAGCCCGTGGCCATGTTCGCGCGCTCCGGAAGATACCCGTGATACCCGCGCGCCGATGTCCAGCGCTCGACGACGGATCCCTGGACCGCCCCGCTGAACGCGAACCCCGCCTCCGCCTCGAGGGCAAACGCCGCGCGAAGGTTGGCCCCCAGCTCGTCCAGCCGCTTCCGATCGAGCACGCGGTACCGTCGCCGCACCCCTTCGACGGCCGCCTTCTCCAGAACCGCGATCACCTCCGCAACCGAGACGTCATCCTTCACGTACACCGTCGCCGATCCGCCGTGCGCGTGCGCCATCGCCTTCCAACGCTTCACGCGTCCGCCCTCCAGCTCGATCATGCCGGCTTGGGCCAGCACGACGTTCGGCGCCACCGATTCGCGCGCCTCCGCGAAGCCGTGGTCACCCGTCACGATGAGCGCCGCGCTCTCGAGCATCTCCGCCGCCCGCCAGACCTTCACCAACTGCGCGTCCGTCCTGGCGACGGCCTTGCGCGCCGACTCCGAGTTGGGACCGTCACGATGGGAGTAATAGTCGACTTCCCCCAAGTGCACGAACATGAGGCGCGGCTTGTACTTCCTCAGCACATACGCCGCGCACTCCGCGATGAAGGCATCCTTCCCCTCCCGCCCGTCCATCTCCTTCGGCACGCCGACGGCCAGCGCCAGCTCCGCCGCCAACCCCTTCGTCGCCAACCTCGGCAGCAGCTCCGCGGTTTTCTCGCCGTCGCGCACCGCCCAACGCTCCGGCAGCCGCCACTGCACATCCGCCCCAACGCTGGACGGCCAGAAGACGATCGCCGTCGCGAGCCCCTTCTCCTTCGCCGCCTGCCAGAGCGTGCGCGCGCCGATGTCCTTCGCCTCCCAATACCACTCCGGCGCGGGGCCGCTCTCGCCGAACGGCCCGTTCGCCACGATCCCGTGACGCCCCGGGCGCACTCCCGTCAGAATCGACGCGTGCGCCGCGTACGTCACCGACGGGAAGACGCTCTCCACGGCCTTCGCGTGCGCGCCCTGCCGACTCCACGCGCGCAGGGTCGCCATCTCCCACGCGTCCGACAGGTAGAACTCCGGCCGCAAGCCGTCGACGGAGACGATGACGACGCGCTCCACCTGCGCGAAGACAAGCGAGAGGACGAGTATCGTCACAGCGCCTCCATGATCTTCGCCGCCGCGGTCTCCGGCGTGTCCGACGAACCCCATGAAATCGCCTTCGACTCCTTGAAGCTGCGGAACCACATGAATTGGCGGCGCGCGAACTTCCACGTGTCGCGCGCGATCTGCGGCTCGACCTCTTCCAGCGCGCAAGGGCCTTCGAGGTGGTCCAGGACCTCGCGGTATCCGACCGCGGCCCGCCCCTCGGGACTCCACGCCGCGGCCGACAACCGGCGCACCTCGTCGATCAGCCCTTCGCGCATCATGCGCTGCACGCGGCGTTCGATGCGCGCCTTCAGCTCGTCGCGCTCCCGCCATAGGCAGATCACCGTCGCGTCCAGCTTCGGCCGATCGAAGTGCGTCTGGCGCGCGCTGATAGGGACGCCCGTCTTGCGGTAGACCTCTACGGCGCGCATGAGACGCTTGAGGTCGTTCGGATGGATGCGCTTGGCCGCCGCGGGATCCACGCGCGAGAGCTCCGAGTGCAGCGCCGGCGCGCCCAGCGTGGCGAGCTCGCGTCGCAGCTCCGGATCCGCGCCCGGCCCATCGAAGATGCCGTATACGTACGCCTTGTAGTAGAGCGACGTGCCGCCCACGAAGAGCGCCGGCCGCCCACGCGACTCGATCTCCGCCTGTGCCAGCCGCGCGTCCCGAACGAATCGTCCGGCATTGTAGACCTCGGCCGGGTCGCACGTATCGATGAGGTGATGACGGACACGCTGGAGCGCCTCTCGGGGCGGCTTGGCGGTCCCGATATCCATGCCGCGGTAGACCTTCATGGAGTCGATCGACACGATCTCCGCGCCGAGCCGTTCGGCGACGAGCAACGCGGCCTCGTGTTTTCCCGAGGCGGTCGGGCCGAGGATGAAGATGGGCCTCACGAGGAAGAGTGTACCGGCGGTCCGTGGAAATCGCCGCACGAAATTCCCCGCGACCGTTGTCTAATCCTCTATCACTAAAGGAGGAACCATGACGCGACTCTTGGCAGGGGCGGTGATCGCCCTTCTTACCATGTCGGGCGCGAGCTACGCCCAAGACGGCGGCTGATGCGCCAAGAAGTCCAAGCCTTCTTCGGAGAAGAAGGACAAGCACGAGTGCAAGGCGGTCATCTTCCGAGTGCCCCTGACCGGGGACGTCACCACGGACTCGATCGCCAAGCTGGAAGGCGTCGAGAAGGTGCAGTTCATCGAGGGCTTCGCGACGATCACGCTCAAGAAGAAGGCTTCGCTCACGCTGTCGGCCCTGGAGAAGGTCGTGCAGGTCGATCGCGAGAAGCTGACGTTCGACGGCAAGGTGACGTTGCGCCTGTCGGGCATGACCTGCGAGAGCTGCGTCTCCAAGGTGCGGGAAGCCTTGAAGACGGAAGGGATCAGCGAAATCTGCGCGCTCGACTTGAAGCAGGGGCTCATTCAAGGGTCCTTCAAGAAGATCGCGTTCACCGCGGTTGAGGAGGCGATCGGCGAGACGGAATACAAGCTCGAGGACATCGTTTGGACATGTTGCGCTCCGGCCGGCAAGCCGGGGCAGAAGGGCGAGGAGAAGAAGGGCGGCCACTGCGAGCGTGGCGGGACGGAATAGCTTACCCGATCAGTAACCGTTCAGCCGTTCATTCGTTCTTCCGTTCACCGGTTCTTGCGTCTGCTCGTTCCTACGCTCGAAGGCCTTTGCGAAAGGGCGTGTGCGGCCGGCGGAGAACGGATG
>JACPRB010000022.1 GCA_016190155.1 Planctomycetota bacterium | reverse complement strand
GGACGTCGGCCAGGAGGCCGTGCCAGGCGTGCGACACCGGACCGTCGCCGGCGATGGCGCGAAGGGTGTCGGGAAGGGGCATGCGGGCACTATAACAAAAGTTCACCCGCTTGCCCGTTCATCCGTTCACTCTCCCCTTCCTTCGCCCGCCGAAGGCGAGCTGCGGAGCCTTCCCAACGGTTTCGTGTCCTCATCGCCCGTCTGCGGACGCTCTTACCCCGGATTATTCATGACAAATCCCAAATCCAAACGCCCCTGTCGGCCCCTGTGCGTTTCGAAGCCGCGCAAACGCAATTCCATGGCTGGTTGGGAATTGGGGCATGGTTCAAACATGGGTAACAGTCGCGGCAAGTTTCTCAAACACCAGAGGACGCAGCGCGGCGACCGCAACCGAACTCGGGGATCCTCCGTTTTCCGTCCGGAGAATACGATGAGGAAGCCAGGAAGCCAGGAGGAAGACCGAAGGATAGGACGACCGAGTTCCTTTCCTGGTTTCCTGCCTTCCTTAGAGAGGAAAAGCCCCCTTCTCTGAGTCCTCTGCGTCCTCTGGTGTTGAATTCTTCTCGGGGTCCTCTGTTACCCTCCGGGTCCTCAACCTGAACCGTGCCGGAATTGGGGTTTCTTTGGGGCTTGGGATTTGGCCGTTGGGATTCTCCGACCGTCGGACACGCTGTATATGTTTTCTCTGTGTTCATGAATAGGTCGGGTTACATCTTCAAGAGTGGCTCTGCGGAGGAGGAAAGGAGGGTTCACAGGTTCGGGAGGGCGACCGGTAACGTCGCCGGTCCCGGGTCGTCACACGAATAGGGGAACCCATATGGGCCTCATATGGGTGGTGTGATGGGTTGTGGGTAGTGCGATGAAGGGAGTCAAGGCCGGGGTGGCGGCGGTGGCGGCGTTGGGGGCCCTGGATGCGGCGCTCACGATTCTCGGGGTGCAGCGCGGGGTCTTCGTGGAGGTCAATCCGCTCCTGCGGGCCTCGCTGGACGCGCACCTCGCGTGCTTCTTGATGCTCAAAGGCGGATTGACGTGCTTCTGGGCGGGCGTCATGTGGCGGACGGCGGCGCACCCGTGGGTGCCCCGACTGAATCTGGGGATCGCCGGCGCCTACGGCGTGGTGGTGGCGTGGAGCGTCTGGCACATGGTGGCCTGATCGCCACCAAATTTCCGCCGACCGCGCTTCCATGGACTATAATTACCACAGTTGATTCCGGCAGTCGGACGATCTTCGCCTTACCCGGGCGCTGGCCAACCCTATGCTCGAAGACGATCTGACCGGCGTTTACAACGCAACCTACCTGAAGAAGTACCTGGGCGATCTCATTGCGGGCAAAGAGTCCTTTGCACTGGCGCTCTTTGACCTCGGGAGACTCGGCAAACTTCAGGAGAGAACCAGCGCGCTCGAGAGGGACCGGGTCCTGAAGAAGTTCGCCGGACGGCTCAAGGCGACGCTGCGGGGCAACGACGTCGTGGCGCGCACGGGCGACGACGCGTTCGCCGTCGTCCTGCGCCGGGCGACGGCCAACGGCGCCGTGGCGGTGGCGGACCGCGTGCAGCGCAACATGCTCAAGAAACCGATCAAGCTCAGCGGCGGCGCGTCCGTCGGGCTGGAGCTCGCCGCCGGTATCGCCGCGTTCCCCGATGATTCGCCCTCGCCGGAAGGGCTTCTCGACGCGGCGGAGACGGCGCTCTTCGCCGCCAAGAAAGCGGAGCGCGATCGCATCGTGACGGCCTCCGGCGCCGATCCCGCCGTCAAAGCCGAGAGAGCGGCGATGGGGAACTTCCCCTGCCGTCTCTACGTCGGGCGAGGCGAGGAACTCGCGGTCGTCGAGCAGTTCCTGAAGGACGTGGGAGGCCGCAAGTCCGGCGTCCTCTTCGTGCGCGGCGAACCCGGCGCGGGCAAGAGCCGTTTGTTGAAGGAAGTCGCGGATCGCGCGCACGCCGCGGGAGTCATCTACCTCTACGCCGCGCGCAGCCCCGCCAGCCACGGGAAGACCTGGGACGCTTTGGTCTACCTGATCAACCGCTACTACGAGCGTTACGCGGCGGCCCGCGACTCATTGCGGCGCGCCTTGAGCCCGCCTCAGCGACGGGCCTTGGGCGAGCTGGCGCCGATCTTCGGTTCATGGGCGGGGAAGGCTTCCGGGCGCAAGGGCGGCAACGGGACCCATCGGGCCGCCATGGAAAGCGCCCTGGACGGCATTCTCGGCGGTGGACCGGTCGTGTTGCTCCTGGACGACATGCAGTCCGCCGACCGGATGACGCTGGACCTCCTGCGGCATCTGCTTCGGAAGGACGGCTTGCCTCTGGGATTGGTCGGGACCTCGACGGACGAGCCGCCTCGCGGATCGATGGTCGCCGATTTCCTCACCGACTTCCAGAGCCGCGGTCGGCTGAAGCAGATCCTGCTGCCGCCCATGTCCGCGTCCGACGTGGGCGCGATGGTCGCGGCGATCTTTCCCGGCTTTGCGGTGCCTTCGTGGCTCGGCGATGCGGTCGTCGAGATATGTCGCGGCAATCCGCGCTATGTGGAGGAGGCGCTGCGGTGGCTGATCGTTCACGGCAAAGTCGGGCTTGAAGGATCGGCCTGGACGTGCCGACTGGCGGATGCGGCCGAGGCGCGCCGCGGTCTGGAGACGGCGGTTCGAACGGCCGAGGAGCAGCCGGCCGAGAAGAGCTTCCAGCTTCTCACGAACGCGACGGATCGTGCGGCTTCGGGAATCCCGGAACCGGCGCGAGAGGCGCCTGTTCCGCCGCGGCCTCCGGAGAACCATCCGCATCGACGCGCCGAGGATGTTCCCGCCGCGAAGGTCGAAGCGCCGCCTCCGCCGGC
>JACPRB010000280.1 GCA_016190155.1 Planctomycetota bacterium | reverse complement strand
TCGGTCGTCCTATCCTTCGGTCTTCCTCCTGGCTTCCTGGCTTCCTCAGAGTATTCTCCGGACGGAAAACGGAGGATCCCCGAGTTCGGTTGATGCCGCCGCGCTGGGATTGGGGAGTTCACCCTTGATGGTCTCCCCGCCTCGGCGGTATAACACTGCCTCTCACATGTCCCGGAGGATCACATGTCGAAGCTCCCCGCCGTAACGGACGCCACGTTCCAGACGGAAATCAGCGCCGGCCCTACCGTCGTCGACTTCTGGGGCGATGGGTGACCCGCCTGCGTAAGACTCGCTCCCGTGGTGGAGCAGCTGTCCCAACAGCACAAGGACATCAAGTTCCTCAGCCTCGACGTCCACAACAACTACGATACCGCCAGCCAGTTCTCCATCATGTCCATCCCCCAGCTCATCTTCTTCAAAGGCGGCAAGGAAGTGTCCCGCGTCGTCGGCGCCGTCCCCAAATCGCGCATCGAGGAAGAGCTCGAGAAACTGAAGAAGTGAATCGTGAACCGTTCTTAGACATGACCCTTGCCAAGACATTGAGCGCAAATTAGAATTAACTACGTGACTGGAGCCCGGACGTTCGGGCCGCGCATCGCCAATCGCTACCGACTGATCCGACCGCTGGGGGAAGGCGCCGGGGGTGACGTCTACCTCGCTCGGGACGAGGCACACGCGATCGATGTCGCGCTCAAGGTCTTCGCCCGGCGCGGCTTCACGGCGACGCAGGCCAACCGCTTTCGCCATGAGTTCGCCCTGCGCTCCACCCTCACCCATCCCAACCTCGCCCAAGCCTACGACTTCGGCCCCGCCCCGGGCGGGTTCTACTTCACCTCCGAGTTCATCAAAGGCGAGACGCTCGACGTCTACTTCAAGACCCGACGCACCCCCCAACAAACCTGCCGCGTCGCCTCGGATTGCCTCGCCGCCCTCGACCACCTCCACCGCCAAGGCCTCGTCCACGGCGACCTCCATCCCCGCAACATCCTCTGCTCCGATCAGGGCGTCAAACTCATCGACTTCGGCACCACGCGCCCCGGAACCGCCCGCGATGACCTCCACTCCTTCGGCCGCACCCTCGAAACCGTCGTCGGACCCGTCCTGCGCACCGAACCCCGCGTCGGCGAACTGATCGACCGCCTCGTCACCGACGTCCCCGGACACGCCTTCCCCGATGCCGTCACCGCGCTCGCCTGGCTCGGGACCTCCCCCGCCTCGCAGCCGCGCTTCATCGGCCGAGAGGAGGAACTGCGCCGCGCCCGCCAGGCCCGCGTCGCCCTCATCCACGGCGAAGAGGGATCGGGTAAGTCCGCCTTCGTCGAACGCCTCCGCGTCACCGCCCAACTCGACGAAGTCATCGTCGGCGTCGCCCGCCCCACCCCGGTGCCCCTCGAAGCCCTGTTCCGCCTCCTGGAGGAACTCGGCCCCGCCGGCGTGGACGCGCGCCGACTCCGACGCCGGCGCGCCAACGGCATGGAACTGCGCATCGCCGTCACCCAAGCTGTCATCAACGCCGCCCGCCGCCATCCGATCCTGCTCATCTTCGAAGACCTCCACGCGCTCGATCCCGATAGCGCCTCCTTCGCGCTGCACCTGGCCGAGATGCTCCCCATCACCGACAACACGCGCGCCCGCGTGGCCCTCACCTGGCGCGAAGCCGAACTCGCCGGCGGCCCGCACGCACTAACCGTCGCGCGCCTGACCGGAGAACGCATCCGGCTCGGCCCGCTCGACGTCACGTCCGTCGCCGAGGCCCGCCTCGGCGGCGTCCTCTCGGCCGATCTCGCCTCCCAGCTGCAGCGCGCCACCGACGGCAACGGCTTGCTCCTCGACGCGCTCCTGTCCGTCCCCGACGCGTTCGTCCAGCGCGACGGCGCATTCCACGCGAATCGACCGCTCGAAGTGCGCGTGGCCGCCGGATTCGACGCCCTCGGAGGCGACGCGCGCGAACTGGCGATCCTGCTGGCCGCCACGCCGGGAACGCTCGAGCGGCGAACGCTGGAGCGGTTCCTCGATCCCCCACGCTTGGACGCCGCGTTGGTCGGCCTGCTGCGCTCCGGATGGATCCGGCCGGCCGGACTCGACCGCTGGACCATCGCCTCCGCGATCAAACGTCTCGCGGTGCCCGAATCGGAACGCGAGGCCCGCCACGGAGCCCTGGCCCGCGCGCTGGAATCCTTCGGCGGCAAGCCCGATCTCGAACGGCTCGGCGCGATGGCCTATCATTTCGCCCGCTGCGGCGACCCGGCGCGCGCCCGCAAGTACGGACTCCGCTTCGGGATCGCCTGCGAACGCCGGCATGCCCACGCCCGCGCGGCCGAAACGTACGAACGCTGCGCCGACGGACCCGACGCCCCCGAGTTTCTGGACCTCGCCCGACGAGCTTGGGAAGCCGCCGCGAATTTCCCGAGGATGGTGGCCGCGGCCCGCCGACTCGTCGCCCTGGAGCCGACCGCCGAAATGCGGTATCGATTGGCCGAGTCGCTGGTGGCCGCCGGCGAACTGCCGGAGGCGATCGAGGTCTTCCGTGACGCGGCCAAAACGCATCCGGAGGCGGAGCGGCGCCTGGAAGCGCTCTGCGAGATCGCGCGCGTGCACGGGATCCGCCGCGAGATCCAACAGATGCGATCCGCCCTGGAGGAAGCCGGCACGACGGACGCGGGCACGGCTCCCCCGCGCGTCCGCGCCAAGTTCTATCTGGCTCACGCCGTCCTCGCGTTCCTGGAACGCGACGTCGACAAGGCCGTGCCGCTGCTGGACCAAGGGATCCGGGCGGCCCAGGAGGACCGCGATCCGAAGCTCCTCTGGCAAGCGTGGCACACCGGCGGCTTCCTGAGGTGTTATTCCAATCCCCGGTACTTCCACGCGGAACGCTATCTCAAGGCCGCCTTGCGCGCCGCTCGCCGAGCTGGACGTCGCTTCGAGGCCGCGTGCAGTCGGGGCCATCTGGTCGTGCTGGATGAGGTCCGCGGGAGGCTCTCCGACGCTCTGGAGGCGAAGAAGGCCTTGCTGGACTCGGCCATCGCCTCCGGACATCGGCAGTGGATCGCACACACCGCCACCAACCTCGCCGCCACGGAATTGGAGGCGGGCGAGACCGCCGGCGCGCTGACCCATGCGCAGCTGGGGATCAAAGTCGCGCGAGAGATCCAGGATACCCACATCCTCACTCGCGCCCAGGCGTGGGGCGCGATCGCGCACGGAATGCTCGGCAACCTGCGGGAAGGCCACGCTCTGTTGCGCGATACCGCCTCCGAGAAGACGGCACCCCAAGACTGGTTCGGCGCCAGAACGAGCCGCCGCGCCGAGTTGTTCCTGGCGTGGGAAGCGGGCCAGGCCGCCCCGGCCGACCTTCGCCAAGAGTGGATCTGGTACATCGAAAAGGATGCTCCGGTGGACGGCGCGCTGTTGGCGGTCCTGGCCGCCACAAGGGGCGCGCTCAGCCTCGAGGATGTCCAGAACGGACTTCACGCGCTGCGGGCGTGGCCCAACAAGATCGCCCAGGCGCGCCTGCAATTCGCCTTGGCGTCGGCGCTCGTCCAGCAAGGCCGCCACCGGGAGGCGCGGACCGAAATCGGGCGATGCCAGAAGCTCGCCCCCAAACATCACGGTCCCGAAGCCCTCGACGTGCAGCGACTCCTCCTGGCCTCCAAGCTGCAAGTGATGCCGACCCTTGGCGCGGAATTTGCAACAAGGGCCTACCATTTCGCGCTCGAGCGGAGACGGCTCCGCCTGGCCGAGGAAGCCGCCGAATGGGTCGGCGACCTCGCCATGAAGATGGGGAACGCCCAGCGAGCGGAACATTGGTACAAGGAGGCCCTTCGCGTGTTCGACGACCGCCGCCAGGCTTGGAGTGAGGAGCCTGAAATGAAGGAACACGCCGACCGGCACGGCGACGAGCTTCGCCAGAAGGTGCAGGGAGCACACGCCGCCCCTCCCCACCAGGGATGGTTGCGGCGGTTGCTGGAGCTCGATCGCGAACTGCTTTCCGCCTCGCAGAAACTCCCCCCTTTGCTGCGGCGCGTCATGGACGCGATGATCGAGCTGACCGGCGCGGAACGAGGCACGCTGCTCCTGCTGGACCGAGGAGAACTCCGGCCGGTCGCCTGCCGGAATCTCGATCGAATGGACCTGAAGTCCCAGGATTTCCGCCTGAGCCTGACGATCGCCCACCAGGTCCTTCGCGAAGACCGCCCTTTCACCTGCGCCGACGCCCAGCAGGACGACCGCCTGCGGACCGCCGCGAGCGTCCAGGAAGGCCGCCTGCACTCGGTGCTCTGCCTGCCGCTGCGAAGCGGCGATTCGCGCATCGGGGCGATCTACCTGGACAACCGGCACCGCAGCGGCGTCTTCGAGATGATCGACATGACGACCGTGGAGCTCTTCGCCGAACGCGCGGCGCTGGCCATCCACAACGCGCGCCTGGTGGATCAGCTCAAGAAGGCCGGACGCCAACATCGGGAACTGGCGCAGAAGGCCGCCTCCCCGGCGCCCAAGCCGGCCGACCGGCCGCCCGAACTCGCGCCGGATGTGCCGCGCCATCCCGCGTTCGCGAAGCTCCTCGGAGAGTCCGAGCCCCTCCGGAGAGCCGTCCACATGCTCGGCAAGGCCGCGCAGAGCGACGCGCCCGTACTGTTGCTGGGCGAAACCGGCACCGGCAAGGAACTCGCCGCGCGGGGCGTTCACGATGCGAGCCCGCGCGCTAAGAAGGCGTTCGTGGCCGTCAACTGCGCCGCCATCCCCCAGAACATGCTCGAGAGCGAACTCTTCGGACACGTGAAGGGCGCCTTCACGGGAGCCGACCGAGATAAGATGGGCCTTTTCCAGGCGGCCGAGGGAGGCACGCTGTTCCTGGACGAAATCGGCGAGCTGAGCCCTCCCGTCCAGTCGAAACTCCTGCGCGCCTTGCAGGAGCACGAGATCCGCAAGGTCGGCGCGACCGCGTCCGTGCGCGTCGATGCGCGCATCGTCGCCGCCTCCAATCGCGACCTGCAGCGCATGGTGAAGGCGGGCGAGTTCCGCGAAGACCTCTACTACCGCCTCAAGAAACTCGTCGTCGTGCTGCCTCCCCTGCGCGAACGTCGGGAGGACATCCCGGCGCTCGTCCACGAGTTCCTCCGGCGCCTCGAAGGCAAACACGGAACGCGAACGCTGACGCCCGAGGCCGCCGCCATCCTCATCGATTACGGCTGGCCGGGCAACGTGCGCGAACTCGAGGGAGTCATCGAGGCGTGCGTGCTGCTGTCCGATCGCGCCGTCGAGGCTGACCTCGTGCGCGCCCAGCTTCGCGTGCCGTCGGCGATCGAGGGCGACTCGCTGGACATGAAAGAGAGCGTCGCCAAGACGGAGCGCGCGCTGGTCGTTCGCGCGCTCCAAACGTCCAAGAACATCGTCCACGCGGCCAAGAGACTCGGCATCCCGCGCGCGCAGCTCTACCGACTGATCGAGCGACACAAGATCAAGGTGTGACAGACCGAGACATCGGCTGTCCCTAAACCCGCCCCCTGCCCTGCAGCACTTTCTTGTAGCTTTGCTACCAACACTCGTAACCATCTTGGCCACATAGCGTTGTAGCACAACGCTTCCGCAGCCCCTCTGGTCGCCCCCTTGCGTTGCTCGACCGCAACGGAAGGAGGAAAAACTATGAGGGGAGTCATCGCCAGTGCTGTGGTCCTGTTGTCGGCGTCCGTCGCGTCGGCACAGAACATCGACGTGTTCAATGCTTGGGGCCCGAGCGGCACTCACATCGAGCATGAGCTGCCTATCTCGTCGTTTACGTATCAGTGTACGACCACTTGTAACTACTCGTACCGGCACGAGTTCAAGGTGTGGCACAAGCGCGCCTTGAAGCACTCCGAGTCCTTCGACGTCATCAACCCCTCCGGCAGCACGCCGTTCTCGCGAGAGATCAGCTTCTCCGGATGGAACCTGCAAGTGGGAGACGTCATCACCTACCGGTCGACGGTCGTCATCATCTCCGGCCCGTACACGGGTCAGTCGGATGAAGACTACCTGTACGGCGATGTGGTCGATCACGAAGGGTTCCGCTCCCAGCCCGGCTCACACCCCGGCTCGGTCCTGGATGTCATCGACGAGAAGAGCCGCTTCGAGACCTTGCTGGCGTAAGCCATGAAACATCCGTTCGTCGTTCCGACGCTGTTGCTTCTCCTGGTCACCGCAACCGCGGTGGCGAGAGGAACGCGGCAAGTCGGCATCGTCGAACGACCGGTCCGACCAATCTACACCCCGGCGCAACCGGAGCAGTGTGGTCCGGACGGACTCGCGCATGCGAGTCCGTCTGGCCCGGCGGACAGCCGGCCCCCGGAGAGAATTTCCGACGAGGCTGTTTCCACCACCACCGGCCTCGCCACCACCCGGGAACCGGCTGCCGGCCAGGCCAGACGGCCGCTGGACGAAATCGACCGCGCCGTGAACCTCACCGAGGACCAGCGCCGCCACATGGCCCAACTCGTCGAGGAGCGCGAAACCCTGATGCACGCCGCGTACTCGGAGGCGGTCCTCACCGCCCGCGACGTCGAACGCGGCGTCGCCCAAGTCGGCCAAATCTACACCGACTTCGACGCGCAGATCCTACAGACCTTGAACCCCGATCAGCAGGTGCGCTACACCGTTGCCCGCCATGAGGGACGCATCGGTAATCCGATGTTTGTCTTCCGTTACGGAGGCTCATCCGACTGACGGTACGGGACATCTGCGTGAGGTGCATGTCGTGGGTCGACTCTTCTCGAACTTGCGCCTCCGGCTCGTCCTCGTTATCGCCGCGTCGTCTCTCCCCGCCCTCCTGCTGATCCGCGCGCCGCTTTCCCTGGCTCTGGTGGCCTTTCTCGCGCCCGTCGTCGCGTGGCTTCTCGGCGAACTCCTCCTGGTACGCCGAATCCGCCGCCTGGCGAACGTCGCCCGCCGCCTGACCTCCGGCGACACCGGCGCCCGTAGCAGAGAGGCCTACGATCGCGGCGAGTTGGGCCAACTCGCTCGCGCCTTCGACGACATGGCGGACTTCCTGGTCCGGCGCGAGCGGAAGCTCCGGGAGGCGGAAACCCGCTTCCGCACCCTCGTCGAGGAAGTCCCCGCCGCCATCTACGTGGCGGGCCCCGACGGGGCCAGACTGTACGTCAGCCCCCAAACGGAACGACTCTTCGGTCACCCCGCCAACGCATGGACCTCGAACGCCGGCTTCTGGCGCGAACACCTCCATTCCGAGGATGCCGAGCGCGTCCGCGCCGAATTCGAACGCAGCGTCCGCGGCCCTCATCCGTTCGCGTCCGAATATCGCGTCATGGCCGCCGGCGGCCGCCCCATCTGGTGTCGCGACACCGGCGTCCCCATTCGCGATGAACAGGGTCAAACGCGCTACGTCCGAGGATTCCTCGTCGACATCACCGAACGTAAGCAGCTCGAGCAGGAGTTTCTCCAGGCGCAGAAGATGGATGCCGTGGGACGCCTGGCCAGCGGGATCGCGCACGACTTCAACAACTTCCTGACGGTCATCCTCGGCTATGGGCAGCTCCTCATGAGTTCATCCCCCTCCACGGAGCTCCGCGAGATCTGCAACGCCGCCCAAACGGCGGCCGAACTCACGCGACAGCTCCTGGCGTTCAGCCGCAAACAGGTCGCGCGCCCCTCGCCGATCCACCTGAACGAAACGGTCGAGCGGATGAAGAACATGCTGCAGCGAACCATCGGAGACGACGTCGCGCTCGTCACCTCGCTCGCGCCGGACATCGGGAGGATCCTGGCCGATCCGCACCACATCGAACAGGTGCTCATGAATCTGGCCATCAACGCGCGTGATGCCATGCCGCGGGGAGGATCGGTGTGCATCGAGACGGCCGACGCGGACTTCGACGAAACCTACGTTCGCATGCACCCGGGCGCCCGGCCCGGCCCGCACGTCATGCTCGCCGTCTCGGACACGGGCTGCGGAATGGACCCGGCGACGCTCGCCCGCCTGTTCGAACCCTTCTTCACCACCAAGGAGAAAGGCAAGGGAACGGGGCTGGGACTCTCGGTCGTCTACGGCATCGTGCGCCAGAGCGACGGCCACATCATCGTCAAGAGCGCGCCCGACCAGGGCACCGCCTTCCGGCTGTTCTTCCCGCGCATCGCGCCGGACCCGCCGGATTCCGACACCCCCCGGCCGCCGTCGACGCCCGCGCAGAAGAGCGGCACCATCCTGGTCGTCGACGATGAAGACAGCGTGCGCCTGCTGGTCGCCACCGTCCTCCGGCAGCATGGGTATTCGGTCCTGGAAGCACGGGATGTGACGACCGCGATCGCGTCCGGCCGGCAGCACGCGGATCAAATCGATCTGCTGATCACCGACCTCGTCTTGCCCGATGGCGGCGGATTGGACGTCGTCCGCGCCTTGTCCGCCGACCGCCCCGACCTGCGCGTGTTGCACCTGTCGGGCTGCTCCGTGCACTCCGGCTTGACTCCGGAGATGCCCTTTCTGGAGAAACCTTTCACCCGCGAGACGCTCCTGCGCAAGGTCGGCGACCTGATCGAAGCGACGCCCCCGAAGACCCCGGCCAGCTGAGCGCGCGTCTCGACAAGGGACTCCCGCTCAGGGTCCTCTGCACTACTCACGATCCACATCTTCGAGCGGCACGAAGATTCTTCGCGGCGCCCAGGCAACCGACTCCGTCTCGAGCGGTTGCGTCCGTTTTCGAAAGGAATCTCTGTGTCCTCTGCACTACTCACCATCCACATCTTCTCGCGACGCGAAGATCTTCCGTGGCGCTCAGACAACCAGCTCGGTCTCAAGCGGTCGCGTCCGTTTTCTAAAGGAATCTCTGTTGTGCTCGTCGGGCAAATCTTTGTGCTACGACAAGATTTTTCATGAGCCTCCAGGCCAGTCGCCTGAGTATCTCTGAGGAAGGCAGGAAACC
>JACPRB010000279.1 GCA_016190155.1 Planctomycetota bacterium | reverse complement strand
CTCTGACCGTGTCCATGAATCCAGCTTTGCGGGACCAGCCGCACCCGCCGCGCCGCTTCATAGTCGACCTCACGGATCACCCCCTCCAGGCGCCCGCGAGCCTCGGGAGCCGTCGCTCCGTCTCGCAGCTTTTCCAAACGCGCCAGCACCCCGCGATCCCCCACGCCCATCTCAATCAGCTCCTTGGACGCCGCCTCGCGCTCCTCCAAGTCCCCGCCGCCCAGCCGCGCCAGCACCCGATCGATCCGACTCGCCGGATCCTCCTGACCCCACGGCACGAACACCCCCAAGACGCCCAGCAAACACAAAGTCACAGCCATCACCGCGACCCCCTTTCGTCCAACAACCACCCGCCTCGCGCACCCGCTCGCCACCGTCTCCAGATCCGTCTTGACCTCCGCGGCCCGCTGATATCGCCGGTCCAGTCGTTTCTCCAACGCCTTCAGCACGATCTCGTCGAGCCGCACATCCACCTGCACCCGCACCGACGGCGGATCGAAACGCCCCACCGGCAGCTCCCCCGTCAACATCTCGTAGAACACCACCCCCAGCGCATAGATGTCCGCCCGATGATCCACCCCCTTCAGGCTCTCGTACTGCTCCGGCGCCATGTAAGCGGGAGTGCCCATAGTGATGTGGGTCCGGGTCGCAACGGCATCGTCCTGGCGAAGCATCTTCGCCAGACCGAAGTCGGCGATCTTCACCCTCCCCTCCCGATCGACCAGGATGTTCTCCGGCTTGATGTCGCGATGGATCACCCCCATCGAGTGCGCGCATTCCAGCCCCTCACAGATCTGCGGCACAATCGCAAGCGCCTCCGCAGGCGTCAGCCGCCGCTCCCGCATCAGCGCCCTCAGCGACACCCCATCCACGTACTCCATCGTCAGGAACAGCTGATCGCCCTCCCGCCCGAATTCATGGATACGGACGATGTGGGGACGATCCAGCGCCGCCAGCGCCCGCGCCTCCCGTCCGAACCGCTGGATGAAGTCCGGGTCACCCGCCAACCGCGGATCGAGCACCTTCAACGCTACGATCCGCCCGAGCTCGATCTGGCGCGCCTTGTAGACCACGCCCATGCCGCCCCGACCGAGCGGGCCCTTGATCTCAAGGCCGCGAAACATCGCCCCGGGTTTGAGCAGGTCGTCCTCCGGTAGAGCCGCAACCGACGCCGCAAGGCACTGGGGACACGCCGCCTCCAGACCAGGCGCCTCCTGGCTGTCGAACACATAATCGCAGCGCGCACACCGTGTCTTCATCGCCGTATTATCTTCGAAACCCGAGCGCGGAGGTTACACGGAAAACGCGCCAAACAGCTCCGCCAACTCCGCCGCTTCCTCCCCCGGCCGATCTACGGTGGCGCGTAGCTCCTCGAGAAGGATCTCCCGCAACTCTCTCCGAGCCCGATGCACCATCACCTTCACGTTGGATTCCGTCGTCTCGAGCTCTCGCGCGAGCTGGGCGTATGGAACCGCCTCCTTGCGCAAGGCCCGCGCCAGCACGGACGCATGCGGACTCCGCGCGGCGAGACGAACGAAACCCCGCTCGAGGACGGCCATCGCCCAGTCGCGCTCGAACGTCTGATCCAGCCGGAAATGCGCCTCGGCGGAGGTAAAATCGAAATCCGGACGACGTCTCTTCGCCCGCTCCCGACGATGTTCGTCGCACAGGAACCGGTCCAGCACGGTGAGCAGGAACGTGCGAAACCGCCCCTTCGTCGGATCCGCGTCGGCCAACGTCCCGCGCTCCATCACGCGCGCGAAGAACTCCTGCGTGAGGTCCTTGGCGGTCTCGACGTCCTTTCCCAGACGCCGGACATGAAAGTAGACGGGTCGCCAGTACAGGCCGACCAACCGCTCCAGCGCGTCCCGCCCCTCCGGAGCGTCACGATCCCGCGCCAGCAGCACCTGCGTCCAGAGGGTCGGCTGGAAGGCGCCTCGCGGCCCGCCCATCTCCGTCTCGTCATGACGAGGCATCGGCCGGTGACTATAGGCCGGAAAAGCCGCCAATGCAACTCGGCCTCGTCAGAATCGCCACCCGATCGTCCCCCCGATGGTCAAACCACCGGCCATCATCGACGTCGACGTCGATCGGATCGTGGAAGCGATCAGCCGGGCATTCAAGCTCCCGGATCCGCGCCTTCCGGATCGATCCGCCCGAGACCGATGACTTCCACCACCCGGCGCTCGTGGTCCGGCACGTGCGTGACCGCGAAGGCCTGCTCGCCGTCGGGCGACGGCACGACAAAGCGCCAACTCCGGGTCACCGCGAACGCCATGCCGGGACCCGCCATGAAAGGTCGCCCTGCGCCGGACCTTGAGATGGGTGCCGCCCCCCGATAGAATGCGCCCCGTTGTGAAGGGGATGGAGTCCCCCGCGAAACCGCCCGACGAGGGCTGATGACTCCTACGAGCCCGACTGTTCGCAGGGGGGACTTCCATGGAGTCGATCTTCACGACCGTAAGCCTCTGGCTCTTCTTGGCCCTTCTCTCCACCGCTCTCGCGAGCCACCTCCGGCTGTCTTCCGCGCTCGTCGAGATCTGCATCGGCGCCGCAGCCGCCGCCGTCCTGGAATCGAAGTTCGGCCCGGGTTCGATGGGTTCGGATCAGGAATGGCTGCGATTCATCGCGTCCATGGGCGCCGTCCTTCTGACGTTCCTGGCCGGCGCGGAGCTCGACCCGCGCGTCGTGCGAGCCAAGTGGAAGGAAATCGGCGTTGTCGGCTTGCTCGGGTTCTTCGCGCCGTTTCTCGGAAGCGCCGCCGTCGCGCGATTCGTCCTCGGGTGGGATGCACGGGCAAGCTGGCTGGCGGGCGTGGCCCTCTCGACGACGTCCATGGCCGTGGTCTACGCCGTGATGCTGGAGACGGGGTTCAATCGAACGGAATTCGGCAAGGGCATCCTCGGCGCGTGTTTCGTAAACGATCTCGGTACGGTCATCGCGCTCGGCCTCATCTTCGCTCCGTTTACGGTCAGGACCGTGATGTTCGTCGGAACCTGCGCCGTCGCATTCGCGCTCCTGCCCACGGTTACGGCCCGACTCACGGCGCTCTACGCCCACAAGACGGCCGCCGTGCGCACCAAGTGGATCATCTTCATTCTCTCCGGGTTGGGCGCGCTCGCCCTCTGGTCCGGAAGCGAAGCGGTCCTTCCGGCCTACATCGCCGGAATGGTGCTCGCGGGCTCCGCCGCAAGAGATGAATTCTGGGTTCGGCGACTCAGGACACTGACGGTCGGCTTCCTCACGCCGTTCTACTTCCTTCGCGCCGGTTCCCTGGTTTCACTGCCCGAGCTCGTCGCCGCCCCGGCCATCTTCGCGCTCCTGTGCGGCGGCAAGGTCGCCTGCAAAATCTTCGGCCTCTACCCCGTCATATCGATCTTCCGCCGGGACCCCCGCGAGCGCTGGTACTACACGCTCATGATGTCTACGGGGCTGACGTTCGGTACGATCTCCGCCCTCTACGGATTCTCCCACGGAATCGTGAGCCGGCAGCAGTACTCCTTCCTGGTGGCCGCCGTCATCGGCACCGCCGTGATCCCGACGCTCATCGCAACCCTGGCGTTCATGCCGCGTCACTTGCTCGCTCGCCCCATGCCGGCCCCGGTTGCCGAGGGCACGGCCGCAACGGGCAGCCCGGAGCTCTCTTCCGAGGATCGCAACGGTTTGGGAGAGGAGTAACCGCGGTTGGGTTCCTAACGCCTCGTTTCTTCGCGCGACGAGAAGATCCTCCCGTGCAATGGGAGCCGAGAAGAAGCGTTTGGATTTGGGAGTGGTTCGACATGCTCACCACAAGTTGGGATTTCCTTTGGGCTTGGTGTGCTTGTGCTACGACAAGATTGACTCGCTCGTAAATAGTCACTTCCTTGCGAGCGAGTCATCCTCCGAAGCTCGCGAAACCTCGAAAATGACGCGAAAGCGAAGGAGGATCTCCATGCAAACTGTTTGAGCATGGTCTTT
>JACPRB010000278.1 GCA_016190155.1 Planctomycetota bacterium | reverse complement strand
GCGCAGAGGGTACGGAGAGAACGCAGAGCCGTTTTCTTGAAGAATTCTCAGCGTTCTTCTTCGCGATCTCAGCGGCCTGCGGCTACTTCGTCATTCGTGCGCACCAAAGGCACTTCGTGGAACCTACTGTCAACGGTACAATCTGCGCCCCGGGCGTGTCAGGGAGAGGTGTGAACCAATTCGGCGGTGAAGGTATAGAGTTCCGCGGCCGGATCGAGGTAGGCGTCGCCGGCCAAACCGGCCTTGCGGCAAACCTGGTGGAGGAACTCGGAGCGGTCCCAGCCCCATTCAACGGCGACTTGCGGGAGCAGCAATCCCGACGCGCCTCTCAGGCGAAGGTACAGTCCGTGGGTCCCGATCTGGACTTCATCGGGCTGCGCGCGGCGCATGGGCGACAGGACGCTGATATCGATGGAGAGGCGCGGCAACTCCTCGGCGCCGACGGGGGTGAAGCGCGTGTCCCGTTCGGCGGCGGCCATCGCCATTTCCTGGACGCTTCTCCACAGGGGTTGGCGCGCTTCGATGTGGCCGACGCACCCGCGGAGTTCTCCGTCGCAGCGCAGGGTGACGAACGCCGCGCCCTTGTTCAGGAGGCCGAGCGGCAGTCCGTCGACCGGGGGAGGAGGCTGTCCGCACACGCAGGCCGTGACGGCGGCGCGGGCGATCTCGAGGAGCGTGGCGCGTTCGTCGTGGCGCATCCGGGGAATAGTGTACCAAAAGAAACGGAGCCGCGCGGGTCTCTCGACGCGCGCGGCTCCGGGTACAGGCGTACAGGAGGCTACTTCAGGACGAAGAGCTCGACACGCCGGTTCTTTTTCATGTTGGAGGCATTGCGATCGTTGGGCGCCACGGGTTGCGTGTTGCCCATGCCGACGCACTCGAGGAATTGGCTTTCGCTCATGCCGAAGCCTTTCAACGCGCCCATGACGGCGATGGCGCGGCGGGCGGAGAGCTCCATGTTCGTATCCGTTTCGAGCTCCCGTTTGGTTTTCTCCTTGACGATGGGCGCGCGGTCGGTATGGCCGACGATGCGGAAGTGCAGGTTCTTGCCGCGATGGGCCTCCGCGAACTTCTTGAGGATCTCCAGGCCTGTCGGGGAGACCGTCCAGCGGCCGGAATCGAAGAGCAGATCCGTGCCGGCGGTCCAGACGCCGCGGCGCGCATCGTAGGACATCGCGGTCTCGCCGTCCTGCCGGAGGCCGTCCAGGGCGGACTTGAGGCTTTCGGCGATCTGCTCGTAGAGCTCGTCCTGGGTGCGGCTGATCAAGGATATGTCCTGGAGGTTCTCCAGGGCGCGGGCCTTGGCCTCCAGGTCCGTGTTGCGCCGCTCGAGGCCGGAGGCGTAATCCTTCATGGCGGCGAGGTCGCGGTCATAGATGGACTTATGGATGTACGTGCTTCTGCAGCCGACGGCGACCAAGGCGGCGCAGGAGACGAGCGCGAGTCTGGCGAACATGCGTTTCCCCCTCTCTAAGTGACCCGTAATTTATAAACCGTAAAATATGATTTGTCAAGGGGGATCGTGTCGGTAGATGGCGAAAAGCCTGGTCGCTACGGAGGACCTTCCCTTCGCGGCGTCTTCCGCCGGGCGGCAAAGCGTGGACGGAAACTACGGCCGATCCGCGGACGCCGGCCGATCCGGCTTATCGAACGAAGGGCCCGTGTACCAGGACGCGTCCGAGGCGGAATCGGAGGTCGGAACTCCTCCGGGGAACTCTTGCTCGTGGAAGCGCCGCCAGTTCGAATCGCCCCAGAATTGATCGAGCGTCCACCGGCCCAGCCCGGCGGTCAATCCCGAGGGCTGATCCTGCCGGCCGTTCTCGATCATCATCAGGTCGTAAGAGAAGAACCCGCCGTAGACGGCCAACACGAGGGCCGCGATGGTCAGGGCCGTCCAGACGGGGTGGGTGCGGCGGCGCTCGATTTCCTCTTCCGCGGCCAGGGGCAGCGAGCCGGTTCGGCGGCCGGTCCGCCGCTTGCGCGCGGGGGCGGATTCCACGACCTCCTCGGTGACGACGTCGCTCTCGACGGTCTCCGCCGTTTCGACTTCGTCGGCCAGGCGCAGCGGCTCCGTCGTCAGACCGGTATCGCTTTCCTCCTCGACGAAGGTCTCCTCGATCTCGGCGACGGGTTTGTCTTCCCCGACGGGCTGTACCAGGAGGTCGTCGGTGTCCGTCTCGGCCGCATCGGGCGGGGCTTTCGCGGCGGGAGGCTCCGCCTTGACGGGCTTGGCCTCGGAGGTCTCGGCGTTGAGTTGCGCGGTCTCGCGGCTGATGTCCAGATCCAGGACGGTCTCGTCCTGCTGGCTGCCCGGGGTGGACGGCAGGATGATCGTCGGCTCCGTGACGCGCGCCTTCTTGAGGTTGTCGACGTCTTCCTTCTTGAACTTCATCTTGTTCTCGTCGCGGAAGGCGCGAAGCTCGCCCTCGGAGACCATGCGCTTGAGGTCTTCTTCGGAGAGGGCCAGCTCCTTCATCACGTCTTCGAAGGAGAAATAGTCGACCATGTCATTACCTCCGCGGGCGGCTAATCGTGTTTCTTGCCCTTGTCGGCCTGTTTCCTGAGCTCGCTGATGACTTCCGAAACCCGGGGCTTTTCGGTCATGTAATCGATCATCTCTTCATCGTAGCCGATGTCGCGTGCCGCGATGAGCTTCATCGACTTCGCCTGGTTTTCGCAGCGATACATCAGCAGCGACAGCCGGCTCTGCTTGCGGAGCTTTTGAACGGAGGTGCCTTCGTCCGTTCCTTCCAGCCGGAGCGCCTCGATGGGATCGTGTTCGTGCAGCACCCAGACGATGTCATTGATGTTGGCCTGCGATCCGCCGGTCGCCATGAGGAGGGGATGACCTTGTTTATCCGTTCCCGCGTCTTGCCGGGCCCAGGCGACGTTCTCGCGATGCTGCATGAGCAACGCGAAAACGAGCATCAGGATGATGCCCGACATGATTCCCATCGAGAAGTAGGCCCACTTATGCTGCATCCGCATCTCCTCGCAGTGTTTCCCGCTCCCTCGCTGAATTACACACCCCTCGATTGAATGGTGTCAAGCACATTCGTGGCGAACGGGCGCCTACTCGTATGTAGACGAAGGGTGGCCGGGGATCCCTGCATCATTTCGGTTTGACCGGCTGGCGTTCCTTTGGCTCCGCCTCCTCCGCCTGCTTCTTGACCTCCCGAACGGTCGGCTGCGCCTGAGACAATTGCGCGATGCGCAGATCCCAATCGATCTGCCGCGCATCCTCGAGCTTCAGCTCGTAGCCGTTACCGGAACGGACGATGCGGTAGAGCGCCAGGTGTCGGGAAGGCGCGCCGTCCTTGCCGACGGCGCGCTCCAGAACCCAGAGGCAATCGTGGCGATCCTGATCCGTGCCGGCGTTGCCGGCGAGGAGCACGTCGGACTCGTCTCGCACCCCGGCCGCCCGGCCGTCCGCCGATGGGGCCGCCAGACTGCACGCAACGGTCATGAGCGCCGCGAGGCCTGCCGAGAAAGCGAACGTCTTCATCGTTCTTCCTCCGATTTCATTCCGGGGGTGTGACCCGCGAGGGGCGCGCCGGGTTGCAGCGCTTGTTCTCTTTGCGATGTGAGGAAGCGGATTCTATTCTGGGGGGCACCATGAAAGACGAAGTGATCTCCCATCTGAAGCTCCTGGACAAGAGGCTCGCGTCGCTGCGGGACTCTCTTTGAAATCGAGAACAAGAACAACCGCATCAAAGAGATCGAGCGCAAGATGGCCGCGCCCGATTTCTGGTCGAACCAGGACGCGGCACAAACGCTGATCGGCGAGCTCAAAGGACTCAAGGCCGTCGTCGATTCCTACGCCGTTCTTACGCGCGAGCTGTCCGATGAGATCGGCCTGCTCGAGATGTGCGACGACGAACGAGACCGCCGGCACATCGCCGAGGCGGAGGCCAAGGGGCCCGCGTACGAGCACCGCGTGGAAGCGATCGAGCTGCAGACGCTCTTTACGGCGCGGAACGACGCGCGCGACGTCTTCCTGACGATCCACGCGGGCGCCGGCGGCGTCGACGCCATGGACTGGGCGGAGATGCTCCTGCGGATGTACACGCGCTGGCTGGAACGTAACGGCTATGAGTATCGCGTGATGGAGCTGCTGCGCGGGGAGGAGGCGGGCCTCAAACGCTCGGTCGTGGAGGTGCGCGGCAAGTACCCGTTTGGGTATCTCAAGAGCGAAATCGGCGTCCACCGGCTCGTGCGGATCTCGCCGTTCGACGCCAACCACCGGCGCCAGACCAGCTTCGCGGCCGTGGACGTCATTCCGGAGTTCGACGATCTGGAGATCCACATCAACGAGCGCGATCTGCGGATCGACACGTTCAGCGCGGGAGGGCCGGGCGGCCAGCACGTGAACAAGACGCAAAGCGCCGTGCGCATCACCCATCTGCCCACCGGCATCGTGGTGTCCTGCCAGAATGAGCGCTCGCAGCAGCTCAATCGCAAGTACGCGATGCGCACGCTGGGGGCGAAGCTGTACCGGATGGAGGAGGCCAAGCGCGAGCAGGAGTTCGCGAAGCTCTACGGCGAGAAGGGCGAAATCGCCTTCGGCTCGCAAATCCGTTCCTACACGATGCAGCCGTATACGCTGGTGAAGGACCATCGCACGGACGTCGAGACGGGCAACGTGCAGGCGGTGCTCGACGGCGAGATCGACGAGTTCATCGAGGCGTTCTTGAAGTGGAAGGGGCGGAAGTATTGAGGCCCCCGAGCAAGGGGAAACCGACGGCAGAGGACGCGGAGTCCGTCGATCAAGTCGTTGCGCGGTCGCCGGTCGCGCCGTCGGCGTCGCTCTTGCGTCCTCGATCGACGCGGCTGCCGTCCATCACCCACCCCAGGCGCCCCTGGTTGTACCGATAGAATTGACCGAGCAAGCGCATCTGCACCACCGTGGCGTACATCGTGAAAATCGATGCGGGGATGACGCTGGCGAAAAAGACCAGGTCGTTCAAGCCGGCGATGAAGCTGACGACCGTGTCGACGACATACAGCACCAGATAGGCCAGCAGGCATATCAGATAGTCGCCGCGGGTCGCCCAGATGGAGCGGACGATGAAGGCGGGATTGAAGCAGCTTAGCGGAAATCCGAAGATGCAGTTGGCCAGAAGGGCCATAGGCAGGTAGCACAGGCCCATCAGACCGAGCAGGATGATCGGGGGGAGACAGATCCACACGATGATGGCCATGCGCCCGAGGGCCGCTTCGCCTTCCCCGTACGAGGAGGCCGCGGCCACATCGACGAGCCAGAGGATCATCCCGATGATCACCAGAGCGGCGGGGAGGAACGAAGCGACGTGGGCCAGAGTGAACTTCAGCAGATCGAAGACCATGGCCGGGACGTCGGTGATGTCCGGCCACTGCGGAACTTCATCGGCGCCGGTGGCCGTCGTGTGGAGGACCGACAGGAAGAACGACGACAAGTAGCCCATGATGACGGCGAACGCCAAGCACGCCGCCACGATGTACGTTGCGTACCCGCCGGCGTAGGCGGGGACCGTGAAGCGAAGGACGGTGGACAAGACGATGAACATGATCCCGCCCATGACCATGAGCAGGATGCCGACTCCTCGGAAGGGATAGGTGAACACGTCGTCGAGAGTGTGGGAGAAGGTGGGGGCGTACTCCACGCACGCCGCCGCTTTCTTCACTTGGTCCGGCGTGATCGCGCAGGCGCGCAGGCGCGTGACGATTCCGGCCCGGCCGGGCTCCAATTGGTAGAGCCGTTCATAATAGAGGAACGCTTCCGATTTCTGACCCAGCGCCTCCGCGGCTTCCGCCAGTTCCAGGATGCCGTCCAAGTCGCGCGGCCGGTCCTTGAACGCATCCAGGGCGGCCCGATAGCGTGCGTGAAGGGCGTCTTGGGGAACGTCGGGGGATGCCGTCTCCGAGGAAGGCAGCGGCAAGGATCGCCCGCAAGCCATGCACTTGATCGTCTGGCCGGCCATTTTCGCCCCCATGCGGGCACGGGTACCACACAAACAGGTCGCTTCGATCGAGCTTTCTTCGTTAGGCGTCATACCGATCTTGATCGTACCCCATGGTGCGCGGGCTGGTTTCGAAAAAGTAAGCGCCGCGCGCGGTGACGCGAAGCTCCCGCGGAATGCCGCGATCCCCCTGCGCGGGCCTGCCGGACGAAGCGACGGCGCTACCGCCGGCCGTTCTTCTGCGGCGACTTCGGCGGAGGTTCCTTCGTGCCCGACTTCTCATCCTGCGGCTTCTGGGGCAGGAATCGCTCCAGGCCCAGGACGAACGCCTTCCACTCCCGCTCCATCTCGTCGAGGTTGACCTGCGAGAGGACCTTGGCGTTCACCCTCTTGTAATCGCCGCTCTTCTTGAGCTCGTCGAAGAAGCGCGGCGGAATCAGGTGATACCGCTTCTTCTTTCCCTCTTCGCTCAAGAAGAAATAGCAGATCGACCACCCTTCCGCGTAGCACAGGCCCGCGTTCGAGTAATAGTCGGCTTGCGTGTACTCGAAGAGCTTCGCGAGCGGGACATGCTTGTTCTCCTTCACGGCCTTGACGATCGTCTCCAAGCGCCAATCATTGAGCCCGATCTCGAACTTGCCGTTCTTGTTCCACCGGCCGCCGAAGAAATAGTCGCCCATTCCTTCGTTGAGCCAGCTCGGGACGTACACATCCCGGCTGATGCCCATGATGTTCTCCATGTACTGGTGGAACGCCTCGTGATAGATGATGTTGAAGGTGACCTCCTCGGGGTTCTTCTCCTCGGCGATGGTCATTTCCTGGTCGGCGGCCTTCTCGCCGATCTTCACCTTGCGGCGCTGGTATCGGTAGGCGACGATCTCCCGCTGCGCGGGACTCCAGTACGCGGCCGCGCCGGGCGCCTGGCCGTAGTATTGGAAATCCTCTTCGCAGTCGAAGAGCTTGACGCGGCCGCGTTCCACGGCCTTGTGAGACGGGATCACCTTCTTGTAAAGCGCCATGATCGTCTCGAGCTCCTTGCCCAGGCGCTCGGCGAATTCCTTGCGCGTCGCGTACTCGATGATGTAGTTGGCGGTGACGTGCTGATTCCAGTCGGCGCACTGCACGATCCATCCGCCGGCGTTGAGCGGAGAACCCTTGCGGCGCAGGCGTTCCGCGGTGAGCGTGCCCTGATCCATGATCTCGAACGACCTGGCCACCTGATCGTAGACGCTCACCGCGAAGTCCCAGTCCTTGTCCTCGGGTTGCGGCGCCTTCTCCTCGGAGGAAGCGGGGGTGCCCCCGAGGGTGATGATGATGCCGCCGTCCTCGCGGACTTTCCAGTAGCCGACCAAGCCGAAGCCCTTCTTCGTCGAAGGATCGTAGAAGGCGTAGACGACCTTGCGGCTGCCTTCGCCGTCCGTGAAGGCGCGCTTGACCGTCTGATACTTGCGGTGCGAGAAGCCGGCGCCGGCCGCGATCTCTTTCAGATCGGTCTCGTCGCGGCGGTAGATCTTGTGGGCGCCCTCCAGCACCTGCTCGGCCCCCGCCGGCCCGTAGGTCTTGTAGACGTCGAGGTAGAGCAACTCCGACCAGCGCGACGTATAGCGCGCGCAACGGTACGATTCCCCGCGGTTGTTCCCTTCCGACGTGTCCGTTTGGCCGAAGAGCGCTTGCCAGTTCGGGATGCCGCGCCAACCCTCGGGCGGGGCGAAACGGAACCCGAGAGAGGTGTCGAGATGCAGGCGCGTGCCGAGCCCCTGTTTCTGCAACCCCACCGCGGCGACCTTGTAGCCGCACTCGAGCCACGTCCGGCGGATCTCCTGATTCTTGGCGACGTACACCTCGGTATCGATGTACTTCTCCCGCAGCATCCGCAGGCTCTCCAGCGCTTCGGCGTGCTTGCCGGCCTCCATGAGTTTCTGAGCGTCCTGCCAGAGCTGCTCGGCTTTCTTCTCGCGTTCGAGTCGGCGGGCGGACTTCTCATCCTTCGGAGGGTCGGCAGGCGGATCTTGCGCCACGACGGGGCCGACGAGGGCGGCGGCCAACAACATCCGCGCGATGTGATGCATGGCCTGTCCTTATGATACGACGTCGTACGGCGCGTGAAACGGCGCTTACGGTAAGACGCGGGAGGCGCCGGTTCGTTCGCGGAATTCGCGACAAAATCCGACACGCGCCTCGTATAAGAAGGAACAAGAGGTGAATTCCATGAGACGAAATGCCGTAATCTTGGCCGCGCTCTTGTGGTGGCCGGCCGTGGCCGTTGCCCAAGAGCCGGACCGCCCGGGAGACAAGGTCTCGTTCGAGCTGGAATCGAGCATCATCTTCGTCAAAGGCAGCGTCAACGGCACCGACGGCCTGCGATTCATTTTCGACACGGGCGCCAGCGTCACCGTGCTCAAGCCGGCTGCGGCGCGCAAGCTGGGGGTGTTGACCAAGGACGATCCCGGCGGCCGCTTTTTCGGTCTGGCGCCGGTGTTCAAGACGGTCGGCTCGATCGGCGCCGGCAAGGCCGCCGTGGCGGATCTGCCGGTGGCGATCATGATGGTGCCGCAAGCGGATCTGCCGCTGGGATTGCAGGGGATCGCTTACGACGGCATCCTGGGCTACAACTACATCAGCCAGTTCATCACGACGATCGACTACAAGGCGAAGACCCTCGCGCTGGTTCCCAACGACTACACGCCGGAGGATCCGCTCGAACGATTCGGTCGCCGGGCCGAACGGGCGGCGCGCCCTGCGCCGACTCCGGCGCCCGCCGTGCACATCGGGATCACGTATGCCACGATCGGTGACGATCTCGCCAACGAGATCGGCGTAGAGGGAGGCGTGATCGTCAAAGCGGTCGCCCCCGACAGTCCCGCGGCCGAGGCGGGGATGCGCAAGGGGGACGTGATCCAAGAGATCGATGGACGGCGCGTCGAGCGGGCGGAGGACTACCGCAAGATCCTGGCGCGGGCGAAAGCGGGCGACGTTCTGCGGTTCAGCGTCGTTCGCGATCGGAAGGACGTGGATCTCGAAGTGACGGCGGCGCCGCGCGCCGGGGAGTGACGGGGACATGAACATCCAGAGACGACTGCTGATCGGGGCGTTCGGCGTTTCGCTGCTGGGCTTCGTTCAGGATGCGGCGCGGCCGACGATTCCGTTGTCGGAGTACGTCCAGCGGCGGGCGCGGCTGATGGAGGCGCTGTCCGACGGGATCGTCGTCATGGAGGCGGAGAAGTTGTTCGCGGGCATGGAGGGCATCGATGCCAACACGCCGCGCTACGACTACGGCTATCTGGCGGGGTATCACGCGGCGGGGGATCTCCTCGTGTTGGTGCCGGGCGAGAAGGAGGCCTTCGTTTTCACCGTCGAGGATCCGGAAAAGATCCGCGAGGAAACAGGCCTGGAACACGTGTTGCCGCGGGAGGAGTTCGAGACCTTCGCCAAGGACGTGTTCCCGGCCGCGAGGGTCGTTCACGCGCGTGCACGCGCGACGACGCGGAAGGCGATTGAGGCGGTCGCTCCGGATGTGGAGCTGCGCGCGACCGACGAGCGAGGGCGCAATCCCATCGCCGATCAGCTGGCGCGCATGCGCACGGTCAAGAGCCCCGCGGAGATCCTGATGATGAAGAAGGCCGCGGAGGGGACGAACGCGGCTCATCGGGCGGCGATGGTCGCGTGTCGCAGCGGCATGAGCGAGGGCGAGTTGCAGAAGGCGATCGAGGACACGTTCCGGCAGCAGGGCTGCGACGGCGTGGCGTTCCCGTCGATCGTCGGGGCGGGGAAGAACGGCACGATCCTCCATTACAGCAAGAACTCCGCGGTGCTTCCGGCGGACTCGCTGGTAGTGATGGATGTCGGCGCGTCGTATCGAGGATATGCTAGCGACATCACGCGCACGATTCCGACCGACGGCGTGTTCGGGAAGGAGCAACGCGAGGCGTATGAATGCGCGCTGGAGGCGCAGAAGGCGGCGGAACGGATCCTCAAACCGGGGGTCAGTTTCCGTGAGCTGGAAGCGGCCGCGCAGGGGGTTTTCAAGGCGCGAGGGCTGACGAAGTGGTCGTACGCGCATTCACGGGATTGGAGCGTGCGCCACGGACTGGGGCATTTCGTGGGACTAGCGGTTCACGACTCCGGCCTGCCGTTCGCGCCGCTGGAACCGGGGTGCGTGATTACGATCGAGCCCGGCTACTACGACAAGGACGCCGGGTGGGGGATCCGCATCGAGGATATCTACTTGGTGACGGCCGAGGGCTTCGAGCGCTGGTCGTCGGGCGCGCCGCGCGAGATCGAGGAGATCGAGAAGGTGATGAAGGAAGCGCGGAAGTAGGGGCGCCTGAACAAGGGACGGCGCGAGGACCCAGAGGGGGACCGAGGACGCGGAGAAGACCCGAACCCCAACACCAGAGGACACCGAGGACTCAGAGAAGTCGAAAAGGGAAGATTCCGACGGGCTCAGCGTTTCTGAGGCGTCTTCTTCCGGGCGGGGCGCGGGCCCTTGGCGGACTTGGACGCGGGGGGCGTGGTTCGGCGTTCCTCTTCGTGTTGGTCGATCACTTCGTGCACGAGGGCCACGAGGGCGTCGTGGCGGAAGGGTTTCTCCAGGTAGGCGGCAGCGCCGCGATGGCGGGCCATCGTCCACGGTTCGTCGCCGCTCTTGCAGGTGAGGAAGATGACCGGCACGTTGCGGGTACGTTCCAGGCGCTTGAGTTCGGCGCAGGCGTTGAAGCCGTCCTTCACGGGCATCATGACGTCGAGGAGGATGGCGTCCGGAGGGGCGGCGACGGCGGACTTGAGGCCCGCGTCTCCGTCGGGTGCCGTATAGACCTCGAACCCCGCTTGTTCCAGGAAATGGCGGATGATGCGGCGGATGTTCTCATCGTCGTCGATGACAAGGACGCGGCGTTTTTGTGGAGAGGCGCCCGGCACGTCCATAATTATGTCAGAGAAATCAACGACGGGGGGAAATTCCGTTCCTGTGGCGGCAGGCTACCCG
The DNA here is from genome assembly GCA_016190155.1 of Planctomycetota bacterium. Classification (GTDB taxonomy): domain Bacteria; phylum Planctomycetota; class MHYJ01; order MHYJ01; family JACPRB01; genus JACPRB01. Next base: position 23,627 of record JACPRB010000278.1, on the reverse strand, counting down.
CGAACCGGTGCACGGACGAACGGAAGAACGGGAGAACCGATGGACGGCAGGAACAGGGTGATCCCCTGCAGGCTGCGTCGCGCGAAGACGACGGAGCCGGGGCCGAGCCGAGTGAAGGACAGGGCCGCCATGAGCGGCGTTTCGAGATGTCGCTCGATCGCTTGGCGCAGGCCCCTCGCGCCGTAGCGCAAAGAGCGGGCGCCTTCGCTGAGGAGGAAGGCGCGCGCGGCGTCTTCGACGTGCAGGTGCAGATCCATCGTCGCCAGGCGCAGGCGGAGTCGGCCGAGGAATTTCTCCAAGACAAGGGCGAGATCGTCTTCGCGAATGCGCCGGAACAAGATGAAATCGTCGAGGAGGCTCAGGAAGCGCGGCGAGAAGTGCTCTTGAATGCGGCCTTCGATTTGTTCGCGGATGCTTTCGTCGGACCGGTCGTGCGCTTCGAGATCGTGCGTCTTGAAACCCACCGCGCGCGTGACGACCGCGTCCACCTCCCGCTCGGCCAGCCCCGTTTCCAGGAGGAAGATCGTGCGGGTGAAGTCGATGGACGTTCCGGGCTGGATCGTCAGTTCGCCGTTGGCGAAGACGTGGACGAAGAGCTCCAGGATGGAGCGGGAGGCCCTTTCCAGGGAATCGACCAGGATCACGCGCAGCGGATGCGGCAGGGGAGGCAGCTGAGCGTCGTGCGCGGCGCACAACGCGCCCAAGGTTTGCATGCACGACCACACCTGGCGGTGGAAGGACGGATTGATCTTGATGAGGCGGCGATCGCTACCCAGAAGCAGCCGCGCGAAGGCTTGCGTGAGCAGGCCTTTGCCGGTTCCGGGAGGGCCGGCCATGAGCAGGACGGCCAGCGCCCGATTGCCCCGCCAGCTTCCGTGAACGGCTCGAACGGCGGTGCGGGCGAGGGCGCGGACCGCCTCGGGTTGGCTGACCGCTTCCTGCGTCAGCGCGTCGACGAAATAATCGTACATGTGTCTTGCCTCGGGCGCCGTGAGGAGTGAGCCGATCAAGGTCGGCACCGCGGGTTCACTCGGGGTACCGATGGTTACGACGGTTCGTCCACAGGGAACAGGGACGCCGAAAACCGCGAGGATATCCACCTCGCCGTTCGGCCGCACCGGTGAACGCCTGCAGGATCCCGGCGATGCCGACCTGTCGGCCTTCGTCAAAGAACAACCGGGGGGTCTGGAGACCCACCGGACACATCGCGTTCAGCACGAGGTCGTGGCAAGGCGCGACCTTGAGCTCAACGCGAGGCGAACCCGTCATCGAGCCGGCGCTTGCACCACTTTTCGCGGCGGCGTCGGATCGCGACGGGAACTCTTGGGGCGTGCCGACACGACCGGCATCGGCAAGCTGAGATTGGGCACGAAGACGGGGCGAACGCCCCACGCGGAGGCCTGGTCGTACAGTTCGCCCAGGAGCGACAACATCTCGTCGATCTTCTTCTGACGGAGAAAGGCGACGTCATTCATAAGGAACCTCCAGAGACTTCGTACGCGGGGGCCGGTGTCGCGAAGCACGGAGCGCGACTCGGAATCTCGGGACACATCTCCGCCTGCGTCGGCGCAGTCGACCGGGCCGGCCTGCCGCAGCGGGAGGCGCCGTCCCTTCGACGTCGCCGGGCCAGGACGCCTCCGGAAGTGCCGGTGGCGTCCACGCGACGGTCACGTGGGGGGGCGGCTCCGTTTGGGGGGCCGAGGCCGATCGCTGAGGGACCCAGGTGGGGTACGGCGGGAACAAGGAACGACCAGAAACCTCAGGGATGTCATAGGGGACCTTTTGCGTGGCTTCCTCCTTTATAAGAGAGATCCTCCGTTGTCCCCGCGAGCACCGGCCGCTCAGCGTACAAGGAACCGATTACAGTTTTTCATCAAGCCAGGGGGAACGCGCCGAGGCGTCTCGCATCGGATAAGGGGTCATGATTCTTCCTAGTGCGAATGTTATTAAACAAATGTGCCGATCCTACCGGTGCCGGGGGGCGCATCACGGAAGCCCTCGGCCGCGGTCTAGCTCGTTACCGCCTGCTGGGGAACGACGACCGGAGTCGCGTTGATCGACCCGGGCAGCACGCCCTGCGTGATCGTCGCCGGCACGTAGGCGGGCCGGAGATAGGCGTTCTGCAGGAGCTGCTGCTGGAAGCAGGGCTGATTCTGCAGCGCGGGCAGCAAGCCCGGCTGCTGCAGGAAGCGAGGGTCGATCTGCGTCGCGGCGGGCAGGCCCGTGCGGGGATCGATCACGACGTTCTGGAGCGTCCAGGACGCGGTCGTCCAGCGGGGATCGATCGACACGACGTGCGGCCCCAGGAGGCGCGGATCCACGGTCATGGGTTGAGGCATGAACGGCCAAGCCGTGGGCGGCTGGGGCACGGCGGCGTGCGCCGCAGGGAACAAAGCCTGCGCGCCCTGCGGGAAAAAGCTGCCGATCAACGGCAGTGTCGGAGCATACGACGAGCTCAGGTTCAGCGGGAACAGATTGCGCCCGAAAATGTCGGTCACATACTGGTACATGTCCAACTCCCTCCAAAATCCAAAAACCAACACCAGCGACAATGACAACTCTGAATCCCCGCCGACACCGGCAGATCAGCACGAAATCATCGATGCGATCAGAGCCTGTAATAGGGGGCGTGGGACGGATTCTCCGTCGGCGTCCCCGCCATGCCGCCCAGCCAGGGCGCCATGGCATTCACGGGCTCGCGAGGCCAGCCGTGTGGATCGGCGGCCTGATACGGACGATATCCGACGAATTTGTAATCGGCCGTCGCCGCCACAGCTCCGGCTTGGTTGACACCGAAGCGCTGGTAGAGTTCTCCGAGGATCGCCAGGATTTCCTCTACCTTCTCGTCCCGGCCTGGCTCACCTTTCTTCACGGTGGTCATGGCATGCGTTCCTTTCACTTGATGTCGACCTTCCGGGTGGGATCGAAGACGGCTTCCGCCTTCTGCAGGCGGATCTCCAGGACGCCGTTTTCGAACTTCGCCTCGACCTCCGGTTTCACCCGGTAAGGCAACGGAATCCACCTCTCGAACGGGCCGTAAAAGCGCTCGCGGGCGAGGACGGTGGCGTCGCGATCGGACATGCGGAACGTCCTCTCCCCCTTGAGCACCACGAGGCTCTCGCCGATGGAAAGGGTGACGTCTTCCCTCGTCAGGCCCGGCAGCTCGATGCGCAGCACGAGCGCGGCGCCCGCTTCGTACGCGTCCAGGACGGGCATCCATAACGGCGTGGTCGACCAGAACGGCGACGTGCGCGCCGCCAGCAGGTTGCGCAGGTGCGCGATCTGCTGATAGAGGAAGGCCTCGGCGTCGGCCTCCTTGGGAACGGCCAGAGGCCGGCCCCGCAGCTTCTCGCGCGAGTACGGCGTGCCGGTCGCCTGCTCGTACAAGTGCCGGACATCGGAAAGCATCTGATCCAGGATTTCCATGTCTCTCCTCACAAAACGATCCTCAAAGAGAGCGCGGATCGCCGGCATGCGCATCGAACCGACGCGGCGACCGCGCGTGAACGTCCCCTCTCCACCATCTTCCTCATCTCCCATCGCGCACCGAAGCGCGCAACAATGTGTGTAATATATATTGTGAACTATGTCAATAGAAAACTGAACATCGCGCGCGATTCTTTTGAAAAGGCGTGAAGGGAAGGGGGGAGACGTCGAACAAGGAACAGCCGTGCGTGTTTGCGCGGTCTCGTTCGGGTTTGCCGGAGGGATTCCCATGTCGAAGATGTTGTGCCTCTCGCTGTCGTGTTGCACGATGCTGTCCTCCGTCGCGTTCGCGCAGGAAAGCCCGGCGCAGATGGCGACGAATCTGACGGACCGGGCCATCCAGATGGCCCAGGAGAAGCCGCAGGTTCGGGAACTTTTCCGCCTGCGCGCGTATCGCGGGAGCACGCAAGCCGCCGATTTGAGCCGTGGCGCGTCGGCGGCGCTCGGGGCGGTCGCCGCCGGCTTCTTCTCGCTCAGCAGCGTGATCGCGATCACGACCGCGTTTTCGATCTTGGAAGGCTTCGCGTACGCGGCCGTTTTCGGCGCGATCGGCGCCGGCTTGGGCTGGGTCGCGTATAAGATGTTCCGCCGCTGGGCCGATCGGCGGGCCGAGGCCCACGCGCGAAGAGAGGGCATCGCGCAGTTCATCGATGAACTGCTGACACCCTTGACGGATGAGGACCGCGCGGTCACCCGCAGCGCGTTCAAGAGCGACGAAGAGCTCTTCGAGACCATGCGCGAGCAGGTGAGAGAAAGGCTCGTCACCCAACCATAACCCCCACTATACTCGGGGCCCATGGCGGCGATCCTTCTTCACGGCGAGCCGGTGGCGGAGAAGATCCGCTCCGAAGTGACCGCGGCGCTGGCCGGCAGGCGTCCGCGCGTGGCGGCGATCCACAACGAGAAGAACGCGGCCGTGCGCGTCTACATGAAGCGGCAGCGCGCGGTGTGCGAGAAGGGGGGCATACCATATGATGTTCACCCCATCGGCGATGCGCCGCCCGAAGAGGTCTACGGCCTCGCCGCGCGGCTGGCGAACGACCCGACGATCACCGGCATCACCGTCCACCAGCCGCTGCCCGAGGGCGTGGACGAGGGGCGCGTCCTCTCGATCGTGCCGGCGGCGAAGGACATCGAGGCGTCGCAGCCGGAGAGCCTCGGTCGTCTCGTCATGGGACTCCCCGGCCCGCAACCGGCGGCCGCTCGAGCGGCGATCGAGATCCTTCGCGCGCACCGGCCGAGCCTGCGCGGCCTGGATGCCGTCGTCGTGGGCCGATCGGCTCTCGTGGGAAAGCCGGCGGCGCTGATGCTCCTGGCGATGGGAGCGGACGCGCCGACCGTCACGGTGTGTCACACGGCGACGGCGGATCTCGCGTCCCACACGGCGCGCGCGGACGTCCTTGTGGTCGCCGCGGGCCGCCCCAACGCGATCCGCGGATCCATGGTGAAACGCGGGGCGATCGTCGTCGACATCGGAATCAACAAGCTCCCCGAGGGACCGCTGGTCGGCGACGTCGCCTTCGACGAAGCCCGAGAGATCGCCTCCGCGATCACGCCGGTGCCCGGCGGCGTCGGCCCCGTCGCGATCGCGGTGTGGCTGCGCAACATCGTGGAGTGCGCTACCGCTGCGCGAGTGAGGTGAGCAGCCGAGGCGGCGCGTCAGGCAGCCTTGCGCGCACGCGGGCCATCGCCTTCTCGCGCGTGAATCGAGCCGCTTGTGAGACGACCTTCGGGAAGGCGTGCTCCAGTCGGTCCACGACGGCGGCGGGCCAGTGCGTTTCGCTGTCGTCCGTGCCGACGGTGGCGATGAGCAATCGTCGGTAGAGCTGGAGCAAAACCTTGTCGAACTGGGCGTTGCCGCCGGCTCCGTGCAGCCGCAGCGACTCGCGCAAGCGCAAGCTGGAGAGTTCGCCGACGCGTCCCAACCGCTCGTAGGCTTCGCGCGCCGCCGGCAAGAGGTTGTCATCCGATCGCACCAGCGTCGCCAGAGGCGCCAGGAGATCGAGCGCGATCAACGTGCCCTTGCCGCGCAAGAAACGTCCGAAGTAGGCACCGCGGCGGGCGCCGAGTTCGTCCTTGAGGTCCCAGGCGCGCGCGACCTGCTTCGTCCACTCCCAGTCGTCTTCCCCCATCGCGCTTCGAGGGTCGCCTCCGACGGCTCCCCAAAGAGAGGGCAGGGACACTCGTTTGTCGGGGAAGACGAAGGCCATCCCGGCTTCCTGAATGAAGCGCAGGGCGTCCCCGTAGGTGCGGACGCTGGTGACCATGAGAGGTGCATTATAACGGCAACGTCGGGCGGCGGGGATCGTCTTACCCCTTGACGCCTTATATTACAACTTTATAATCCGTTCCTTCGACGAGGGGAGGCAAGGCGAGCACGTGAGGCTATTCCACCCTGCGCTGCCCGTCGGGGTCGAGGGTCCCCTGATCGGCAAGATTTGTCTGTGGACGTATTTTGTGCTCCTTGGGATCCTTTGCCTATATGGATTCCACCGTTATCTGATGGTGTTTCTCTATTACCGGTATCGCCGTCGCGTTCCGGTGCCGAAGGAGCGGTGGAAGGACCTGCCGCCCGTTACCGTGCAGCTGCCGGTCTTCAATGAGCTCTACGTCGTCGAGCGCCTGATCGATGCGACCTGCCGGTTGGACTATCCCAAGGACAAGCTGGAAATCCAGGTCTTGGACGATTCCACTGACGAGACGCAGGATGTTTGCCGTCGCAAGGTCGAGGAGTGGCGCTTGCGCGGAGTGGACGTCCGTTACCTCCACCGCGCCGATCGCACGGGCTACAAGGCCGGCGCGCTCGACCACGGCATGAGATCCGCCAAGGGGCGATTCCTGGCGATCTTCGACGCCGACTTCCTGCCGAACGCCGATTTCCTCCAGCGCACGGTCCATTTCTTCACCGATGAGACCATCGGATGCATCCAGACGCGGTGGGGCCACATCAACCGCGACTACTCGTCGCTGACGGTGTTGCAGTCGATCTTTCTCGACGGCCACTTCATGATGGAGCATTGCGCGCGCAATCGATCGGGCCGCTTTTTCAATTTCAGCGGCACGGCCGGCATCTGGAGGCGCGAGGCGATCGACACGGCGGGCGGCTGGCAGCACGACACGCTCACGGAGGACCTCGACCTGTCGTTCCGATCGCAGCTGCGCCGGTGGAAGTTCCTCTTCTTGCCGGATGTCGAGACGCCCGCGGAGTTGCCCGTCGACATGAACGGCTTCAAGAGCCAGCAGCATCGATGGGTGAAGGGGTCGATGCAGACGTCCAAGAAGCTCTTGTGGGATGTGCTGAAGGCCGACATCCCGCTGTTCGTCAAGCTCGAGGCCGCCGTGCATCTGACGGGGAATCTCTGCTACTTCCTGATGTTCGTGCTGACGCTGCTCATCTTCCCGGTGACGTATTACCGGATGCGGTTGAAGATGGAGGGGTCGGTGTGGCTGGATCTGGGCGTGTTCGCTCTGGCCACGATCTCGGTGTGCGTCTTCTACATCTGCTCGCAATGCGAGGTGTACGGGCTGCGGGGCGCGCTGCGGTCGGTGTTGTATGTACCGATGATGTTGGCGCTGGGCATCGGCATGTGCGTCTCCAACACGATCGCCGTCCTGGGAGGGCTCTTCTCGCGCACGGGAGGCGAGTTCGTGCGCACGCCCAAGTACGCCATCTCCGATGCGCGAGACACGTTCCGCGGAAAGAAATATCGCGTGGACCTGAAGAGGGCCGTGCCGTTCATCGAGCTCGTGTTGGGACTCTGGTTCGTGTTCGTCATCGGCTACTCGGTCTGCTATGGGATGTACGGGGCGATCCCGTTCCAGTCGCTCTTCCTGGTCGGCTTCCTGTACGTCGCGTTCCTTTCGTTCTACCAGGGGCGGTTGGCCTCGCGCTGATCAGAATCTTCCCCGATCGAGGCCGCGCCTTATAGAATGACGCTCCTGTGCGTATTCTTCTGACAGGCGGGGCCGGCTTCATCGGGTCGCATCTCCTCGAACGGTTGCTGCGGCAGAAGCACGAGGTGACGATCGTCGATGACTTCGACGATTACTACGATCCGGCGGCCAAGAGGCTTAACGTGCGTACAACGCAGGCGGCCGGCATGTTCGGCGTCGTGGAGGCGGATATCCGCGACCGTGAAGCCATGGCGCGCGCGTTCGAGTCGGCGCGGCCGGAAGCGCTCATCCACTTGGCGGCGCGTGCGGGCGTCCGGCCGTCGTTGGAGAATCCGGAGCTCTATCAAGCGGTGAACGTCGCGGGGACGCTGACGCTCCTGGAAGAGTGCCGGCAGCGCGGAGTGAAGAAGGTCCTCTTCGCCTCTTCATCGAGCGTCTACGGCGATACGGATCGCGTGCCGTTTTGCGAGGACGATGCCTCGATTCGCCCGGCCTCTCCGTACGGGGTCACCAAACTCATCGGCGAGCACTACGGCGCGGTCTATCATCGGCTCTTCGGGCTGCGCGTGACGGCGCTGCGGTTCTTCAGCGTCTACGGGCCCCGGCAGCGTCCGGACATGGCCATCCGCAAGTTCGCCGAGCTGATGGTAGCCGGCCAGGAGCTGCCCGTGTACGGCGACGGCCGCTCGCAGCGCGACTACACGTACATCGACGACATCGTCGACGGCATCATGGGGGCGCTCGGGCGCGACGGCGGCTTCGAAGTCTACAACCTGGGCGAGTCCCGCACGGTGTCGCTGTCGGAGATGATCGAGCTGTTGGAGAAAGAGCTGGGAATCAAGGCGAAGATCCGGCGGCTCCCGCCGCAGGCGGGGGACGTGCAGCGGACGTACGCCGACGTTTCCAAGGCGCGGGCGAACCTGGGCTACGCGCCGCGGGTGCCGATCGAGGAGGGGATCCGGCGGTTCGTGGCGTGGTTGAGGAGCCGGTGATCGTCATTTCGCCGGCGCCTTGCGCAGGCGGACGTTTTCGCGCAGGGCGCCGTGTGTGGGGATCGTCAGCGCCGCCTCGTAGGGATGGAAGCCGGCGGCGGTGACGCGCAGATGATAAGATCCCGGGGGGAGCAGCCAGGGACGGTTCCTCTTGTCCACCGGGAGGGGCGAGGGGTGAGTTTGTGGACTCCGGAGTTCGACGGTGCTCGACGGGAGGAGATTCTGTGTGCCGCTCTCGTCGGTTACGGAAAGATCCAATGTGGCGGAGAACGGCAGCGTCAAGTCCTGTCGTGTGGCGGTTCCTTCCTCCAGCGTCAGGTCGACGTGCTGCGACCAGGACCCGTTGTCGGGTCCCCATTCGAGACGGTAGGTTCGCGCGGGAAGATCGTGGAATTCGAAACGCCCCGAGCGATCGGAGTAACGCGAGAACGTGGCAATGGCTTCGCCGTCCGTGGTCGTCAAGGTCACACGTACGGCGCCAAAAGGCAGCGGGGATCCATCAAAGGTGCGGATGGAACCGTGCAAGATCGCCGAACCGACAGGAATGGAAATGTCCGCCGTCTTGGTTTCACCGGCGCGCAACTGCACGTGTCTTTCGTACCATCGCAAGAGCCCGGCATAGACCTGCAGGCAGTAGAGGCCCTCACGCGCCACAAAGCGGTAACGCTTCTCGGGACCCTTCAAAGTCAGCTGGTCGGTGGCCGTGCCGTCTTTCGGCTTGAGGTACACCCCCACCGTACCGTCGTATCCATAGATGTGCCCTTGAAGAGTGCAAGTGTCGCGTTCCAACTCCAGGGTGATGTCTTGCTGGGCATCTTCCACAGGCACAGGGAAGAAATGGCGAACATCCGTGCCGAGCAAAGCAACTTCGATTTCCAGCTCGCCGGGCGGTGCCTCGCAGCGGAACTTTCCATCGGGTGCCGTGATCACGTCCGGGAACGAGGATGAAGAAGACGGGCGGTCTCCCGCACGCCTGCAGTAGATCGCGGCATCTCGCACTGGGGCGCGATCATCGCGATAGACGATCTGGCCCCTTAACGGGACTCTTGGTTCGATCGGTTTTTCGGGTCGCGAGAAGGGAGCGAGTTCGAGGACCTGCTCATTCGATCCGACGTCGAGACGCAGATCGCGGTCGGCAAATCGGTATCCGGTGGCCCGAGCCACAATGCGGATTTCCACGGGTTGGGGAAAAGAGAGATGGACGCGGCCTTGATCGTCCGTCGGGAACTCCTTGTCCAAGATCGAAAGGGAGACCTTCGCGCCGGCAATCGGTTGCCCTGTCGATTTGTCTCGGACGGTTACGGCAAGCGTCGCCGGCAGAGCCGGGACGGCGAAGTCCACGCACAATCTCTGCCCCCGTGCCAACGCTACGCTGGTCTCATGGCCTGTTTCCCGGATGACGAGGCGATAGAGCCCGGCAGGGATGTTCGGCAACGAGTAATGGCCTGCGATATCCGAAACGTCGTATTCCGCTCCATCCTTAAGGGCAGGGGAGAAGAAATTCACATAGAGACCAGGAATGGGGTCGCCCTGCTCCGTCCGGATATGCCCTTCGATGCAGGCCGTTCCTCGCAGGGTGATCTGAACGTGGTTCTCTTCGTCTGCGTTGACCGGAAACAACTTTTGAGAAAAACAGCCGCCGTCGCGTGTTTGCACCACGTACTCTCCCGCAGGCAGAGCCGTCAATTGGACTTGCCCCTGGTGATTCGTCAGAAGAGACAGGATCTGAGTCCTATGTGTGTGCCCCCAAATGCGCAGCGAAACGCCCTCGACCGGCTGGCTGATTTCATCGAGCACGGTGAGAATCGCGGAGCCCGTGCCGGCATACAGGGCGATGCGTCTTTCCTCAGAATGTGATCCTGATAATAGGATCTTCTCTCGATAGTGCCGCAGCAGCTGGTATATCGCCGTCAACTCGTACTCTGCGTCTCCAAGCCCCGCAAAGTGAAACGCCCCGGCAGCGTCTGTTTGAACCGTGCGAGTTTCGTCGGTCGGGCTCTTCAGCGTGACGCTCGCACCCGCGATCGGTCGATCGTCGGGCCAGCGGATCACCTTTCCTCGCAGTTCCGCTTGCGATGAGGCGTCTGCCGGCGAGACTACACTTCTCGCCTCTGGAGGGGTCGGCTCGGCGGCGACACCGGCCCTACCCTTGTCGGAGTGCCCTTGCGCAAAAGAAGCTGAGGCGGTCGGGTCTTCCGGAGAACGCGCACGTCGTGGCCGCACCAGCAGCGAGCCGACGAGGATGGAAGCGCCCAGAACGGCGACCGCGGCGGCCCACAGGATGATCCTGGGCACGGCGCGAAGAGTCAGGGTGGAGAACGCGGCGCGAAGTCGCAGATCCAGGCTTTGCGGAACGGGCGGGGTCGGCGCTTTGGAGAGGGCGTGCGGGATATCGGCCAGGACGATCGCCATTCCTGCCAGCGGGATGCGCTCCTTGAGCAGATCCAGGCCGCGTCGAATCCTGTCGGAGAGCGTTCGAGGAGCGAGGCCAAGGACGGCGGCGGCCTCGGCCTGGGAGAAGCCCTCTTGATAGCACAAGAGCAAGGGAAGCCTGAGCTCGGGCTCCAAATCACGAAGCAAGGACTGGAGGGCTTCGGTCTCAGCAGAGGCGTGTTGTAGGTCGGTCCTGGGCGCAGCGTCGCGTTCGCGCGATCGGCGGCGTTGATGAGAGCGATGGAGCTTGAGGCAGGCGTTGACGGCGATGCGGCCCACCCAAGGCTTGAAACACGCATCGGGGCGATAGGAACTTCGTGATTCGATGAGGTGAACGAAGGTCTGCTGGGTGGCGTCTTCGGCGGCGGCGGGATCGTGAAGGATGGAGAGGGCGAGTTTGTAGACCCAGGCGGAATGGCGCCGAATGAGCTCTGCGAGCGCCTCCTGATCACCCTGGCGTTGAAAGACGCTCATCAGCGATTCGTCGGATCCATCCATGCGGGACCTCCTGCGAGTATTATCCCGCTGGGGAGCCGGTTCGGCGGGGGAATCGGGATTACCCTTAGACGGAATGCTCGCTCCGATCGAATTCGAGGAGGAGCAGGAGCCTTGGCCCGGCGACGTCCGTCCGAAAGAACGCCCGCAGCGCTTCGGAATAGATCCAGCCGGCGGCGTTCGGCGAGACAGGGCGGAAATGACCGGCGGTGTGGCAGAAAACCGCAACGGCACGCGTGTCTCGATCGACGATGATGAGCTCGCGTACGGCCCTCTTTTCGTAGAAGGGGATTTTTTCGTCGGTCTCGTCGCCCGGCGAACGCACTTCGAGCACGGCATCCGGACCTTCGTCCACTGTCCCGCTGTCCGGTTTCAGGAGAGTCTCGCGCCCGGTGCGCAGGAAGATCCATTCGGGAATGCGGTAGTTTTCTTCCCCGGCGCGCACTCCCAAACCGAGGCGAAGAGTGCCGAGCTTGTGGCTCTGCGCATAAACGCCAAGAAGTCCGAAAAGCTCTCCGACGATGTACTGATGTCGTTCGCTGGGCGGGGACACCATGTGGTAAACCCCCTCCCACAATTCGTCGTAACGGTCCAAGCCCTTTCGTCGCCGCTCGCGGATGATCTCCTCCGGCGCGTCCAGGTACAGCACCTTCATGCCTTCATTCTACGGCAGCCCGCGGCGCCTCACAAGATGGGCAAGTACCGTTCGATCTCGTACCCCGTCACCTTCGTGCGGAAGTCGTCCCATTCGATGCGTTTGCAAGCGAGCAGGTTCTCGAACACGTGCTCGCCGAGCGCCCGCCGCAGGAGCGTGCTGCGCTCGGCCGCGCCGATCGCCTTCGAAGGGTGTCCCGTCGGGATTCTTGATGTCGGCGAACATGCGCGCCAGGCCGGGGCCCGCCAGGACGAACGTGGAAGGGTCCGGCCACGCGCACATGTCGCTCTCGTCGATGCGCGTGAATCCCTCGATCGACGAGCCGTCGAAGCCCTTGCCCTCCTCGAAGGCGACCGGAAGCGCGTCGGCCGGGATCGTGAATCCCTTGATCGAGCCGAGGATGTCGGTGAAGCGCACCTGGACGAAGCGCACGTCCTTGAGTTGGGAGAGGACCCACTTCACGTCTTTGGCCATGGAGCCTCCTTCGGGAAAGGAAGAGGGCCCGGAGGCGGTCCCCCGGGCCCCTCTCCCGCGCGCTCTTGTACCTTAATGGTCGTAATAGAGGAAGAACTCGTAGGGGTGCGGGCGCAGCCGCACGGGATCGATCTCGCGCGTGCGCTTGAGCTCGATCCACTTCTCGATCACGTCCGGGGTGAAGACGTCGCCCTTGAGCAGGAACGCGTGATCGCGCTCGAGCGCCGCGATCGATTCCGCCAGCGACCCCGGCACTTGCGGGACCGTCGCGGTCTCGTCGGGCGAGAGCGAGTAGATGTCTTTGTCCAGGGGCGCGCCCGGATCGATCTTGTTCTGGATGCCGTCGAGGCCGGCCATCAGCATCGCCGAGAAGACGAGGTAGGGGTTGGACAGCGGATCGGGCGGGCGGAACTCGACGCGCTTGGCGACGGGGCTGTTGGAGTACATCGGGATGCGGCACGCCGCGGAGCGGTTGCGCCGGGAGTACGCGAGATTGACCGGCGCCTCGTAGCCTGGCACGAGCCGGCGGTAGCTGTTCGTCGTCGGCGCGGCGAAGGCGAGGATGGCCGGCGCGTGCTTGAGGAGGCCGCCGATGTACGACTTCATGAGATCGCTCATGCCCGCGTAGCCGGCCTTGTCGAAGAAGAGAGGCTCGCTCTTCTTCCACAGCGAGCTGTGCACATGCATGCCGCTGCCGTTGTCGCCGTAGAGGGGCTTGGGTATGAACGTCGCGGTCTTGCCGCGCGCCTTGGCGACGTTGCGCACGACGTACTTGTACCACAGGCACTGGTCGGCCATCTTCGTCAGCGTGCGGTACTTCATGTCGATCTCGCACTGGCCGGCGGTGGCGACCTCGGCGTGATGGATCTCGATTTGGATGCCGATCTGCATGAGCTTCTTCACGAACTCGCTGCGCAGCTCCTGCAGGTGATCGGTCGGGGCGCAGGGGAAGTAGCCTTCCTTGTTGCGCGGGCGGAAGCCGAGGTTGGGCTTGCCGTTGTTCTCGCGCCCGCTGTTCCAGATACCGTCGTCGCTGTCGACCGTGTAGAGGCCGTAGTTCTGTCCCTGGTCGAAGCGGACGCTGTCGAAGACGAAGAACTCGATCTCGGGGCCCCAATAGCTCGTGTCGGCGATGCCGGTCTTCTTGAGATACGCTTCGGCCTTCTGGGCGACGTATCGAGGATCGCGCGTGTACGGTTTGCCGCTGACCGGGTCGACGATGTTGCCGATGAGGGAGAGCGTGGGGTGCTCCGTGGCCGGATCGAGGACGGCCGTCGTCGGATCGAGCGCGACGAGCATGTCGCTCTCGTCGATCGTCTGGAAGCCGCGGATGGAGGAGCCGTCGAACGGCGCGCCTTTGATGAAGAGGTCCTCGGTGAGCTCGTCCTTGGTGATCGTGAAATGCTGCCAGGTTCCCAGGAGGTCGACGAACTTGAGGTCGATGAGGTCGATGTTCTGTTTGCGCGCGAATTCCACGACCTCGTGGGCCTTGTCGAGGACGTCCACCTCGGCCGCCGGTTTGGTGTCGATTGCGGAGGTCTTGGTTTTCATCGTTCTCTCGGAAAACGGGTTTAAAAAGAAAAACGGCGCGTTGCGAGACTCGTCTTCGAGTTCCGCAAGGCGCCGTTGCCTTGACGATCTAAATATAAGACGAGGGGGGCCGCCCGGTCAAGGGGACCACAAACCCCGGGGTCAAGGGCGTGGAGGGCGGAAGCGCTCGAGGGCGAGCTTGAGCGGAGCGGCCTCCTGGGTAAAGAGATGGATTCGCTCCAGGGATCCGTTCGTGAGCTTCATCTCAAGCCGAGCGTACATGCCGGCGAGCCGATCCGACCATGCGACCCCTTCGATGTCCGCCCAAGGCAGCAACCTCCCGTTGAGGATCACCCCTTGCGCATCGACCAGGATGCTCAACCCGTGGCGGCGCCACCATTCCCGCAGCGCGAAGAGGAGGACGAGCAGAACGCAGAACGCGAAGGGGATGAAAAAGGGAAGACCTTCGAGGCGCACGCGGTAGCCGAAGCGGGGCGTGGTCAGCGTGGCGAGGATGCAAACGATGATCCCCAGAAACACGCCGCCGGCCGTCCCGACGACGAGGCCGAGGAGGGAGTAAACGAAAAAGTCCGCCGTTTTCTTTGAGCGAGGGGTGCTGAAGCGGTATGGGGCCTTGTATTCCATGGCCTTGATCTCCATCACAATGGAACCCGCAAGATCGCCCGCGTCCCCGCCGGCTCGCGCGGTGCCAGCTCGAACGTCCCCTTCAGATCCTCCTCGACGACGGAGCGCACGAGACGAAGCCCCAGGTTTGAACTGCCCGTGAGCGAGAAATCGGCGGGCAGCCCCTTGCCGTCGTCGAGGATCGCGATCGCCAGCGCCGCCAGGAGTTCGGGCTCCTTGAACGGTTTGGTCAGAAACGTGTAGGCTCCGGACTTCTTCGCCTTGTCGATGAGCGTGCGGTCGCGGTAGGCGGTGAGCACCACGCAAGGGGCGATCTTCTTCTTCGTGATGCGCTCGGCGGCGGCCAAGCCGGTCATCTTGGGCATCTTGATGTCCAAGAGCACCGCGTCGGGAAGGAGCTCCTCCGCCAGGCGTACCGCCTCCCGTCCGTCCGACGCCTCGGCGACGACCTGATGGCCGGCGGCCTCGAGCGTCTCGTGCAGATCCATGCGGATGATGCTTTCGTCGTCGGCGATGAGGATCTTCATCGGTACGAATGATGCTAGCCGCGAGCCGTTCCATCGCCAAGCATCGTTTTCCCCGAAACTTTGGTGCATAGGATATGTTTCATCCGGTAGACCGATGATGAAGGAGAACCTCATGCGCATGCTCGTGTGGGTACTGGCGCTGGCGGGCGTCGCCGCCGCGCAGGATGGGGATCGCCGCGAGGACAGACGCGATCGCCGGGAAGACCGCCGGGACAAACGGGAAGACGCGCGCGACGCACGAACCGATCGAGGCCCGCGGGATCGGGCCGAAGATGTGTGGGATCGGCTGGAGGACGTTCACGATCGGCTCGAGGACAGGCGGGACCGCTGGGAGGAGTTCAAGGACATCGCCGCGGACGCCAAAGGGAAGGAACGGCTCGACCGGGCCCGCGAGAGAATGGAAAAGAACCTATGCTGGCTGAAGGAATGCCGGCAGGTGAAGCCGGCCAAGACGGCGGATCAGCGCGAGGATGTCCGTGATCGCGTGGAGGACGCTCGCGTTCGTGCCGAAGACCGTCGCGATAAGCGTGAGGACGTTCGCGATGCGCGGACTCCTGGAGGGCGATTGGATCATCTGGAAGACGTGCTTGATCGCCTGGAACAGCTCCGCGATTGTCTGGAAGACAAGCGCGACCGACGGGAAGACAAGGCGGATCGCGCCGGCGATATTCGCCGGAAGTTCGGCGCGCTCGACGAGGAGCGGCGCAAGGCGTTCCTGGATCGCGCGGAAGATGTCTGGGATCGCGCGGAAGACCTGCGCGATCGGCGCGAGGACGCCCGCGACCGCCTGCACGACGGAGGAGCCCGCGACAAGGCCGAGGATCAACGGGATCGCCGGGAAGATCGCCGCGACCGGCGAGAGGATCGGCGGGATCGCCGTCATTGAGCCGGTAGATTCGAGGGGGGCCGGGATGCTACACTTGGCCTCCCGTGAACGTTAAGGTTCGATTCTTCGGGTTCATGGCGGAGCGGACCGGCCGGCGCGAGATGGTCGTGGAGGTGCCCGAGCCCGCGACGGTCGCGCGCGTACTGAAGGCGACCGGGCTTTCGATACCGAAGTCGGTGCGCGCCGCGGTCAACACGGACTACGCCGATCCTTCGGCGCCGGTGCGGCGCGGCGATATCGTGAGCCTCATCCCGCCGGTCGGAGGCGGGTAGCCCATGGCCGCCAAGAAAGACATGTGCCTCGTGACGAGCCGGCCGCTGTCCGTCGACGCCGCTTATCGCGCGGTGCGGCGCGAGGACTGCGGGGCCATCTGCGCCTTTATCGGCACCGTGCGCAACGTCAATGAAGGGAAGGCCGTTCGATGCCTGAGTTACAGCGCATTTGAGGAGATGGCCGCAAGAGAGTGCGAGAAGATCGTGATTGAGGCGCGCCGGCGTTGGGATCTGGGCGCGCTGTACGTCGCCCATCGGACGGGAATAGTGGATCCGGCCGAGCCGAGCGTCGTAATTGCCGTATCGGCGTCGCACCGCGCCGAGGCGTTCGCGGCGTGCCGGTTCGTGATCGAGCGCCTGAAGCGAACGGCGCCCATCTGGAAGGAGGAATTCTATGCTCGCGGCAAGTCTTGGGTGGGTTCTCGGCCTGCTTCTGGCCGGTGAAGAGGTCGAGCTGAAGGCGGAGGACGGCGTCAAGATCGCGGCCGCGTACAGCAAGCCGGACGGGGCCGGCAAGCATCCGGCGCTCCTTCTGGTTCACGAGGTGGGTGGGCAGAAGGAAAACTGGGGAGAGTTTCCCGCGGCGGCCGTGAAGGGGGGGTACGCCGTGCTGGCGATCGACATGCGCGGCCACGGCAAGAGCGACAACCCTTTCGCCGGCGATCGGGTAAAGAAGATGCCCGGAAAATGGGGCAAAGACGAGTGGATGGACGTTCTGAAGGACCTCAAGGCCGCGAAGGGGTATCTGGCCGGACGTCCCGAAGTCGATGAAAAGAAGATCGTCCTGATCGGCGCGTCCATCGGGGCGAACCTGGCTCTCCACTTCGCCGCGGAGGATCGGGCGATTCACGCGGTGGCGGCGCTGTCGCCGGGCGAGAACTACAAGGGCGTCGGCACCGGGGAGGCGATGGAGGCCTGCGGCGATCGGCCGTTCTTCGCGGCGGCGAGCGAGGAGGACGGTTACGCCGCGGGATCGATGCGCCGGCTGATGGCCAAGGCCAAGCACGGCATCAAGAACTCCCGGCTGTACAAAGGCGCGGGCCATGGGACGAAGATGTTCGGCAAAGAAGACGAACCCGGGGATCTCACGCGTGAGCTGCTGCATTGGCTGCAGGCGGCGACGCGGTAAGCGGCTCTTAACCGTTCAGCCGTTCATTCGTTCTGGAAGCTGGACGCCGGAACGGGGTTTTCGAACGGGCGAACGGATGAACGGGTGAACCGGTGAACGGTTACGGCGGCGCTACCGTCCCCTGGCCAGCCGGGCGGCCGTCGTGTCGTAAGCGGCCATCTCATCGGCGAAGTCCGCCCGCGAGCAGGCGTAGGCGTTGACAAGCGTGCCGACCTCCTCGCGGATCCGACGCCGCGTCTCGTAGAGCGCGTTCTTGACGGCGTCGAGGTTGACGTCGAATGCGGCGGCGAGCTGCGCATACGAAAGGCGATCCCAGAGGCAGGCGCGGAAGATCGCGAGGTCACGCCGCACGTTGTCCCGCTCCGACTGCGCCAGGGTACGGACGGCGATGTCGACCAAGTGAAGCATCCACTCGCGCGCGA
This sequence comes from Planctomycetota bacterium, assembly GCA_016190155.1. Classification (GTDB taxonomy): domain Bacteria; phylum Planctomycetota; class MHYJ01; order MHYJ01; family JACPRB01; genus JACPRB01. Next base: position 5,787 of record JACPRB010000278.1, on the reverse strand, counting down.
AGTCTTCTTCGTCTTGCGCGGGGACTTCTCGCGGCAGGGCCATTCGCCGCCGGTCCGCGGCCCGATGCTCGCGCAGCACGTTGTTCGTCACGCCCAGGAGGAACGATCGGAACTTCCCGCGGGAGCGGTCGACCTTGGCGAGGAGATCTTTCTGGAAGAGGCGAAGGAAGACCTCTTGGGCGAGATCGTCCGCGACTTCGCGCGCCAGCCCCCGGGCGCGCAGGTAGCGAACGACCGGCTCCCGGTACTGTCGCGCGAACGCCTCGAGCGCGTCCTTGTCCCCCGCGCCGGCGGAATGCACCACGGTCCACAGGGTCGACGAGAAGCGGACGAAGCGGCTCATGCGTCTTCGGTCTACTCCTTCGAGAGGCTCTTCTTGAAGTCCGATTCCAGGTTCTTGGCCTTTTGGGGCGCGAGCTCCTTCAGCCGATCTATCTCTTCCCGCAAGGCGATCCTATGCGCCTCGGCGCCGTCGCCCCCGGCCCGCAGACGCATCCCGTGAAGCATGGCCTTCATCTCTCTGAGTTGCGCTTCGTCTTCCGGATCCCGGGCGAAGGCCAGGGCCTGTGCAAAGGCATCGATCGCTTCTTCTTGAAACCGGCGAGTGGAGGCGGGTTCGACCTTTCCGATGCTCGCGTAGACGAAGACGCGCTGATGCCTCCACTGCGCCAGCGCCAATCGCGCTTCCCGGCAATTCGGATCCAAGGACAGGGCCTCTTGGCAAGCCGCCTCGGCGGGATTGAAGACCTCGACTTCAACCGCATCGTACATGTGCGTTCGACGTCCGGTGTTGAAGGCGCGGCCTCCGAAGAGCAATCCCACATCCATGACTTCCGAAATCGGAAAACGCAGCGCGCAGGCGGCGGCCCGCAACAAGCACGCGTAGGGATCTCTCGGCCGCAGGCGGCGAGCCGTAGCGATGTCCTTCAGGGCCGATTGGTAGGCTTCAAGACGCGTTTGCTCGAAGCGCTGGGAGGCGTTCGCCTCCTGCTTCCGGGCCCACTCTTTCGTGGCGGTCACCTTCTTTTCCATGTCGGGGTCCGCGGTGGGTGCGCCGAATCTGTCGGCCGCCTTGCCGACTAGAACAAATATGAGCCCCATGGTTGCGCGAACGCCCCGGGTGACTTCGAGACGCGCGCGCAGGAGATGAAGATCGGCGCCCGATCGTTTGATGTCGATGGCGAGCGAGAGTTCCTTCCCGGCCTCCGGGAGGGCCGTGTCCTCCAGGAGGGCCTCGATCGCCTCGACCGACGGAGGTAGTGGCTCGGTTTTTCCGCACGATGTCAGGATGTGCACCCAGGCCAGCAAAGCGTGGAGCTCCGCGCGTTGCCACGGCGAGCACCGGACGAGGGCGTCGTGGGCCGCCTTCTTGGCGCCGTCATAATCTCCGTGGGCCGCCTTTTCAATGCACTCCGCGCAGGCGTTTTCAAAGAGCCCAGGCTGGCCGAGCCGGGTGGCTTGCGCCGCATCCTCCGCGATGCCTTTCGCGGCGCGCAGCGGGTCGAACGACGGCTTGGGCATCTGGACCTTCGTAAGGAAATCCTCGAGACCCTCGATGGTCTGGTCGTTCAGCACCCGGGCCAGCAGGCTCGCCAGGCGCAGCCTCGCCCGCTCGAGAAAGAAGGCTCCGTCGGCCTGCAGGCGGATGGCTTCGGTAACGGCGCGCTCCGCTTCCTCATCCCGGCCCAGCCGGGCACAGGCGCGCGCTTTTTGATAGTACGCGTGCGGATGGCGTCCGCCGGAGATTCCGAGGGCGGCGTCGCTCGATCGAAGGGCTTCGCGGAGGTGTTCCTCGTAGGGCGTGAGGTCCTCGCCGGCGGGCAGATAGAGCAATCGATCCCACTCATCGATCTTGCGCGCCGCTTGGCTCACCAGGGCGTCCGCGCGCGCCGCGTCCCTCTGCTCGATATGCCTCTGCAAGAGGAGACCGGCGCTGGCGAGCAGACCGAGCACGACCGCGATGACGGTCGCCATCGCCCAGGGACGGCGGCGCAGGTAACGCCCCGCCGAGCGGATCTTCGAGAGCGACTTCGCCTCGATCGGTTCGCCGGCCAGGAAACGCTCGATATCGCGGGCGAACGCGTCGGCCGACGCGTACCGGAGCGCGCGGTCCTTGGTCATCGCCTTGAGGACGATCGTCTCGATGTCCCGGTGGATCTTGGGCGCGGCGCGGCGCGGGCGCAGAGGCTCGTCGTGAACCACCTTCTGCAGGATCTGAAGGGGCGTGATGCCCTCGAACGGTACGCGTTGCGTGAGCAGCGTATACAACGTCGCGCCCAGCGAGTAGACGTCCGTGCGGGCGTCGAGCGGCTCGCCGGCCGCCTGTTCGGGCGACATGTAGGCGGGAGTCCCCACGAGCACGCCGGTTTGCGTCAGTGTGGCCGTCTTGCCGACGGGGCGCGCGATCCCGAAATCCAGCACGAAGACATGTCCGTCCGCGGTGCGCATCACGTTGTCCGGCTTGAGATCGCGATGGATGATCCCCCGGTCGTGCGCGTGCTGAACCGCGCGTGCGGCTTGAAGGACGGCTTCCAGCGCCTCGCGAATGGAGAGGCGGACGGCGTCGAGCGAGTGGCCTTCGACGTACTGCAGGGCGATCACGAAGGCGGCATCCGAGTCGTGCGCGTCGTACACGGCGGCGACGTTGGGGTGATGCAGGCCGGCGGCGATCTCCAGCTCGCGCTTGACGCGCGCCGTGTCCTCGGCGCTCAGGGTCTTCATGACCTTGAGGGCGACGCTGCGTTTGAGCTTCTGGTCGTACGCCAGGTAAACCCGTCCCATGCCGCCTTCGCCCAAGAGACCGAGGGGGATGTAGCGGTCGAGTTTACGGACCGCTTCGAGGTACGGGTCGGGAGCGCCCTCCGCTCCCGAACGACTCTGGTCGGCCAGGATGGCCTCGAGCTCGGGGACGTCGAGGGTGTTCCGGCGCACGAGCGCGTCCAGAAAACCTTCGCCGTCCTTCTTCTCCCGAAGACAGGTCTCCAAGTCGCCGGCACGAATCCGACCCGTTTGGATGAGCGTTTCGGCCAGTCGTCGCTCGGAAGGATTCATGACGGAGGACGATTACACTCGATCCGCCGCGGGAGTTCCAGTGCCGGGAATACTATGAGACGGAGGCGCGAAGTTCTGGGCGGAATCACAACCGAAGACCGCCGATTTCGCGGATTTCAGAGGTTTCTTCCAAAGGCCCCCGCAATGCCAGAAATGCGATGCTCGATCACAACGACATCTCGAGCCGATCTTCCTTGAGCAGCTTGAAGCTGAACGGACGATCGATCTCCTTCACTTCCGCGTGGAACTCTTCGGCCGTTTCGCGGAAGGCCGACCGCAGCGCCTCGTCCGAGATCGACGCGCTCAGGATCTCGTACTCGCCGCTGAACCAGCTGAACTCGTCGTCGAAGAGACGTCGCGCGGTGAGCCTCGCCCCCGCGGTGAGCGCCCGATCGTGAAGCGTGAACTTGATGGCGCCGCGGAAGGCCTCGGGCGCGGCTCCCGCGACCAGGCCGGAGACGAGCTCGCCGTCGAGCCACTGGTCACCGGCGACGGCCATCTCGGGCGTGAGCTCCGCAAGGCAGTCCTTCACCGGCAGAGTCCGCCCGAACGCGTGCTCAAGAAACCACAGATCGTGCTCCATCGTGATTACGCGCACGTCGCCGAGCCGCCACAGGAATTTCGCCAACGCGAGATTGAGATACGCGTTGTCGTACCACGCCGAGACGCACCATCGCCGTGTGCCTTCGGGCAGGCGCGCCCGCTGATCGGGTTTCCAGTGCCAAAGCGGGACATCTCTCTCGAAGCCCGATCGGATCGTCCAGGTGCCGCCGCTGGGCCTGCGCGCGGCCGGAACGGCCGCCAATGCCGCGAGCGCCTCCAAGTCGACCCCCAGGTCTCGAGGCGTGGTGGGATTGGCCGAGAGGACGACTTCGCAATGGACCTTGGAATAGGCGCGCCAGCGGGAGGGCAAGACGCGCGCAAGCGTCGGTTTGACGGCCATTAAGTGCTCGATTGTCTCGTCGGGCGCGGGAGTGTCCAGGACGAGCGGGCCGTAGAATGGATCGCTCGCCAGCCGTTGCGGCGTCTTCGTCGGCACGTTGCGGGCGACGCGGACTTCGAATTCCAGCGTCGAGTTCACGAACGTGGAGAGGCGAACCGAAAAATCCCGACCGAACAGAGGGTTGGGATCGACCAGGAGACGGAAGACCTGGCCGGCGTGACGGAAGCAATCGTGCGGGAGCCGCTCGTAAGGGGCCAGCAGGGTCTCGCGATAGGCCCGCATCGCGCGGCGCTTGAGGGTCAGGCGCAGGCTGATCAGCGCGATCGCCAGCGCGGGGAGCCCCAGGAGCGTCAAAACGGCCGCGAGCTCCGTCATGCGTGCGGACAGCGGCACGGAATCGAGTGGCAGCGGGGGCATCCGCTTCCGTAGCGATCGACGGCGACGCGTTCGAGATCGATGTCCGCGAGGCTGGCCAGGGTCGACAGCCACGCCAGGACGTCGGCCATCTCCAATTCCATTTCCCGCCGATCGCCCTTGCGGATGGCTTCCGCGAGTTCGCCGACTTCTTCGACGAACCACAGGGCGTCCTTCTCGAAGCCGCGCGCGCGGTCTCTCTCGTGGTAGGTCCGGCGGATGACGTCCTGAAACTCCGAGATCTTCATGGCGGGCATCGTAGCGGAGATGAGCCGGGTTCGCCATAACAACGGCGCGCTCCGGGGCTCATAGTGGCGTGTGGAGGTCGTCTCTATGCTGACGTGGGCGTTGATGTTCTTCATCGTGGCGGTCATCGCCGCCGTTTTCGGATTCGGAGGGATCGCGGCGGGCGCCGCCGGGATCGCGAAGATCCTGTTCGCCGTTTTCCTCGTCCTCTTCGTGATCTCGGCGATCTTCGCGCTGCTGAGAGGCCGGCCGCCGAGACCTCCCTTGTGAACGCGAGCGGTCAGGACGGGGGCGCGCTCAGGAGCGCCTTGATATCGTCGTCTCGTCCCGCCACCGCAAGGATGTCGCCTCGGCGAATGATCTCGGTTCCCATGGGTACGGTGTTGACCGTCACACGGCCGCCGTTCGTTTCGACAGGTCGCGTGATCGCCACCAGATTGACGCGGTACTTCTGTTTGAGGTCGAGTTCCGCCAGCGTCTTGCCATGAAAGGACTGCGGCGCTTCGAGCTCCGCCACACTGTGTCCTTGGATGAGCTCGAAGTACCCCTTCAGCGACGGTTGAACGATCCGGCGGGCGGCCTGGGCGGCGGCCTCTTCCTCCGGCATGACCACTTCGTCGGCGCCCAGGAGCTTGAGGATGCGGGCATGCACCGGCGAGGGGGCGCGCGCGAGGATCTTCTTGATCCCGAATTGCTTGGCCAAGATGACCAGGAGTTGGTTCGATTCGAAGTCGTCTCCGATGGAAGCCACCAGCACGTCCACCTCGTGGACGCCCTGCGCCCGCAGCTCCTTCTCGTCGGTCGCGTCGAGCTTCACCGCCAAGGCGACTTCGTCCTTGATGTCGTCGACGAGCTCGAGATTGGCGTCGATGGCGATCACGTCGGCGCCGGCGCGCGCCAACTTGACGGCGAGCGACTTCCCGAAGAGCCCCAGGCCTACCACCGCGATTTTCATGGGACGTAATCCGATCTATTCACGAACACGGGCAACGCTTCAACAGTGCGTCGAAGATCTCGCCTGGGACGCGAATAATCCCGGTTAACCCGAATTATTCATGAAAGCGATCAAAGCCGGAAGATCAGAGGCGGACGTTCAGGGCCGTCACGCTTTTTGGCAGGTGGAGCTGCCACTT
>JACPRB010000265.1 GCA_016190155.1 Planctomycetota bacterium | reverse complement strand
TTGACGGACACGGTGTGTTTGCGACCGTTCACCTTGAGGACGATGCTCATTCCTTCCGCCTCCCTCTCTCAGCCGCCTGCGCGAGGGCCCGCGCGGCCAGGACCTCGACGAGCTCACGCCGGTACTCCTTCGAGCCGCGGATGTCGCTGATCGGCCTGGCCTCCTCGCGCGCCATCTTGCCCGCCTCGCGAAACAGCTCCTCCGACGGCCTCTTCCCTACGAGCATCGCGCCCGTCCGGCGCGCGACGTCCGGAATCGGCGCGACGGCCCCGAGCACGACCTTCGCCTCGGCGATCGTGTCCGCAGGCTCGAACCGGATCATCGCGGCCACTCCCGCCACCGCGAGGGCGTTGGCGGCGCGAAGCGCGAATCGCTCGTACGAAAACCCCGTGCGCGGCCTCGGCGACGGCAGTTCGAGGTGCGTGATGATCTCGTGCGGGGCGCGCACGGTCCTGCGCGGACCGACGAAGAATTCTTCGAGCCTGACCCGACGCTCTCCCGCGTCACCGACGAGGATCGCCTCCGCCCCGATCGCGATGAAGATCGGCGCCAAGTCCGACGAAGGCACCGCGCTGGCGATGTTCCCTCCGACGGTGGCCATGTTGCGAACCGGGTACGAGGCCATGCACTCCGCTGCCTCGGCCAACGCCGGGAACCTCGTCCGTACGCGCGGGTCCGCGGCGACGGCATTCGGCGTCGCCAGCGCCCCGATGCGCAGCGCCCCGTCGATCTCATCGATCACGCTCAGGCCTGGGACGCGCTGGATCGAGACCAGATGCTCCACGCCGGTCACGCGATCCATCTTGAGATCGGTCAGCAGGTCGGTTCCGCCGGCCAGCACCCGCGCCCCTTCGCCGTACTTCTTGAGCAGCTCGCAGGCGTCCCGCAACGTCTCGGGACGGTGCACCGAAAGGTCAGGCATCTGCATGGCGGCGCCCCCACTTCGTGCCCGGCTTCTCCAGGGAGTAGCTCACCTTGATCTTCTCGATTTCCTCGAAGATCCGCGGCACGACCTGAAGCTCCATCCCGATCTTGATCTCCTCCTCGCGGATCGTGGAGCCGAACCACGCCAGGCAGCGGCCGCCCTCCTCGAGGTCGACCACGCCGATCGTGTACGGAGCGACGTCCTCGAAGCCGTTGGGGGCGGCCGCGATCCGCGTGTACGTATGCAGCCGGCCGCGCCCGCTGTAGTCGACGAAGTCGAATTCGCCGCTCAGGCACTGCGGACAGTCGGCGCGCGGAGGAAACGTCTTGAATCCGCACGCGCGACAGCGCGACCCCTTGAGATATCCGTCCTTGAGAAAGCCGGCGAAGTCGCCGACCTTGGTGTACGGACTGAAGTTGACCTTGCCGAACCATTCGAACATCGCTCAGTCCTTCCTGTAAACGTGCACGAAGGTGTACTGTCCGATGCCGCCCACGTTGTGCGTCAGGCCCACGCGCGCATCCGGCACCTGCCGCGCCTCCGCGGCGCCGCGCAGCTGCTTGACGATCTCCACGGCCATCGACACGCCGGTCGCGCCGATGGGATGCCCCTTGGCCTTGAGGCCGCCGTCGACGTTGACGGCCACGCCGCCGCCGCCGATGTAGCTCTTGCGCTCCTCGATGTAGCGGCCGCCCTGTCCCTTCTCGCAGAACCCCAGATCCTCGTACGCCATGATCTCCGCGATCGAGAAGCAGTCATGCACCTCGGCGACCTGGACGTCTCGCGGCCCGACTTCCGCCATGCGGTAGGCCTGTTGGGCCGCCTCGACCGCGCTGGGGAGGCTGTACAGGTTGGGCCGGCGCAGCACCGACATGCTCGCCGTGGCGCACCCGACGCCATCGAGCCAGACGACCTTGCGGCCGTGCGCGCGCGCGCGATCTTCGCTCGCCAGGATCACGCACGCCGCGCCGTCGGCGTTGGCGCAGCAGTCGTAGACGTGCAGCGGTGACGCCACCGGCTCCGACTCCAGCGCCTTCTCGACCGTGATCTCCTTGCGGAAGAGCGCTTTGGGGTTGAGGGCCCCGTAGCTGTGGTTCTTCACCGCCACCTCGGCCAGCTGTCGCCGCGTGGTCCCGAAGGCGTGCATGTGGCTGTGCGCGAACATCGCGTAGTAGCCCGGAAACGTCGTCCCGAAAATCGACTCCCACTGCACCTCGCCGACGCGGCCCATGAGCGCGAGGATCTCCGGCGTCGAAAGCTCCGTCATCTTCTGGCATCCGATGACGGCCACGATCTGGTGCACACCCGACTTGATGCCCATCCATGCCGTGCGCATCGCGGCGCTGCCCGAGGCGCAGGCCACCTCCGTGAGCCACGTCGGCGCGGGGTTGAGGTTGAGATACTCCTGCACCACGCCCGCCAGCGACCGCTGCTTGTGGTACTCCGGCACGGATCCGATCACCGACGCGTCGATCTCCTTGCGCTCGATGCCGGCGTCCGCCAGCGCCTCGCGGAACGCCTCGAACGCCAGCTCCTGCACGGTGGCGTCGCTGCGCCGGCCGAAGATGCCGTGACCGATCCCGATTACGCCTACTCTGGTCATCGCAGTTCCTCTACGCAATCGATGCTTGTCGTCGCGAGAACTTCGGTAGGAAACGTTCAAGAGTGCCCTAGATGTACTGGCCTCCGTCGACCTTGATCACCTCGCCCGTGATGTGCCGCGCCCGATCGGAACAGAGAAAGACCACCGCGTCGGCCACGTCCTCCGGCGCGGCGATCCGCCCCAGCACCGTCTCGTCGATCGCCTTGTTGACGAACTCCGGCGGGATCTTCTGTGCCATGTCCGTCATCACCATGCCGGGCGCGACGACGTTGACGTTCACGTTGAATTTGCCGAGCTCCTTGGCCAACGCCTTGCTCATCGCGATCTCGCCGCCCTTCGAGGCGGAATAGTTGACCTGCGCGAACTTCCCCCGCAGCCCGTTGATGGACGAGATGTTGACGATCTTCCCGCCCTTCTGCTCCTTGAAGTGCGCAGCCGCGGCCTTGTTGTAGTTGAAGTACCCCTTGAGGTTGACGTTGATGACCTTGTCCCACTGCTCTTCGGTCATCTTCCAGATCACGCCGTCCCACGTGATGCCGGCGTTGCAGACCAGGATGTCCAGGCGCCCGAATACCTGGACGACCGTGTCCACCATCTTCTGCGCGTCCTTCGTGCTGGACACGTCCGCCTTGACGGCCAGCCCTTTGACGCCGAACTCCTCGATCTCTTTGACGACCTTCTTCGCCTCGGCGTCGTGCTGTCGGTAGTTGATGGCGACGTTCACCCCTTCGCGCGCCAGCGCTACGGCGATGGAGGCGCCGATCCCGATGCTCCCGCCGGTGACGATGGCGCCTTTATCTTTGAGTCTCAGGTCCACGTTGCCTCCTCTGGCGGTTCATATCAATACAGATCGTCCAGATTCTCGACCCCCTCCGGCAGGCGCCCGTGCTCCTGCAGATACGCCTGCAGCAACTCGCTCTCCCGCTTGGTATAGTACGGATCCAGCTCGAAAGCGAAGTAGCGCGTCCGTTCGTTGGACACGTACTTCCCCAGCTCCTCCCGCAGATTCGCGGTGCCCGTGATCTGCAACAGCACGCGATCCGCGCCGAAGAGCTTGAGCACGCCTTCCTTCGCCGGCGCCTCCTGAGCGCGCGCCGCCGACACCTCCCTGAGATCCGCCTCCGCCGGGGGCATCGCGGGCGTCCGCAGCGTCAGGCGCAAGTCACACTGCAGGCACCGCGATGCGTCGCCCGAACCCGCGCCGAGTGCCGCGGGCCGCGCGGGAATCTCCGGATCCGGCAGCAAACCGTCGCCGCCAAACGACACGTCGATCCGCGCCGCCGCGGCCTTGCCGGAGGCGATGGCATTGATGACGGAGAACGGCCCGCCTCCGACATCGCCGGCCGCAAAAAACTCCGGCGCGGCCCGGACCGAATCGTCCGCCTGCTGACCGATCGCCGCGATGACACCGTTCGCCTCCAACGACATTTGCTGTGCATCGTCGAAACGCGGGGCGAAACGCCCGTTCGCGTCGAACACCGAAACGCAGCGCCGGAACGTCGTGCGCTTGTCCGTGCCGATCCGCACCGGCCCCCACGCGTTCATGATGCGCACGCCCACTTCGCGGGCCCGCCGCATCTCCCACGCGAACGCCGGCATCTGCCCCTCCGCCTCCAGACAAACGACCGTCACGTCGCGCGCGCCCATCTCCCGCGCCGTCAGCGCGCAGTCCATCGCGACGTTGCCCCCGCCGATGACGAGCATGCGATCGCCCATCCGCGGCGCCAGGCCCGAACGCGCGGTACGCAGGAAATCGAGCCCATTCCAGACGCCTTCTTGATCGACGCCGGGCACGTTCAGCCGCCGGCCACACGGGAGCCCCGTGGCGACCAACACGGCGTCAAATTGCCGTCGCAGGGTCGCCAGGTCCTTCACGCGGGTCGATGTGCGGATCTCGACTCCCAGTCGCGAGATACCGGCGACTTCGTCGGCGACGACGTCGGCCGGCAGTCTCTCCGCCGGAATCGCCCATCGCAGCATCCCGCCCGCCTCGGGCTGCTCCTCCAGCACCGTGACGGCGTGCCCCTTGCGCGCGAGGAACCAGGCGGCGGAAAGCCCCGCGGGTCCCGCCCCGACGATGCCCACGCGGCGCCCCGTGGCCGGCGCCCGCTCCGGCGGCTCCGGTGGAACGGTGTCGCACGCGAAGCGCTTGAGCGCGCAGATGGAGACGGCCTCGTCGATCGCCCCGCGGCGGCAGGCGGCCTCGCAGGGGGCATGACACACGCGCCCGAGCACGCGCCCGAAAGGCACCGCGGCGCGAATAATGCGAGCAGCCACATCGGTCTTCCCCTGCGCGATCGCCCGCACATACGACGGCACATCCAATCCCGCCGGGCACGCCCGGCGGCAGGCCACCTCATGTCGCACCCGATCGAGGATGGCGCCCGTGGGGCACACTTCCGCGCACGTGCCGCAGAAACGACACCCGGATTCCTCGGGCGTGGCGGCACGAAACGCCGCGCGGAACCGGCCGTCGTTCCTGACGGCCCCGAGCGCGCCGACCTGCCGCAAACCGTTGCACGCCCGCACGCACCGGAGACATCCGACGCACAAGTTCCAATCGAACGCGAAGAGCGCGGACTTCTGCGTCAATCGATCGTCGCGCCGAAAGAGCGGAACGGGCGACGAGAACTGCAGGTAATCGTGAAGCTTCTCGATGACGCATCGCCCGAGCTTCGGGCAGCAGCGCTCCCCGACGGGCACATTGAGAGAGCACGGTTCTCGCGCGCAGCCGCTCTTCTGGCGGCACGTGAGGCATGCGTGCGGATGCCCGTCGAGGATGCGCGCGAACGCGGCGCGACGGCGCTCGCGAAGGGACGGCGTCTCGGTGCGCACGACCAAGCCCGGCTCCGTCGTCATCCAGCAGGCGTGCGCCGGATCGGCGCGTCCCTCGATCTCGACCACGCACAGATCGCAGCCGGCGAATCCCGGTTCCGCGGGCAGACCGTCGAGGTCCGGATGCCGGCAGAGCGCCGGAATGTAGATTCCCGCCCCCGCCGCGGCGTCGAGGATCGTCGTTCCGGCGGGCGTGTCAATCCGGCGCCCGTCGATGGTGATCATCATGCGCTCACCACGTATGGCGGATGCCCGCGCGCGCGCACGCCGCCACGCACGGCGGCGCAGCGGCCGCCCCGACGGGCTTGCACGGCGCGCAGGCGTATTTCACCTTGTTGCGGGACGCCTCCTTGACCGCGCAGACCGTGTCGTCGTAGTCGTCCTGGATCCGCTCGAGGAGGCCCAGTGGGCACGCCGGGACACATGCGCCGTCGGAACATTGGACGCACCGGTCGGTGTCGATGACGATGAAGTACTCGCCGGAGCCGTCCTTGTATCCGTAGTGCGCCTTCACTTCGCTCCCTTCTGCTTCTGGAGCATCGCGTGCGCGAAGAGCGCGCCGCCGATCGCCCCGACGATCTGCGGGTCGTATTGCGGATTGGGGGCGAGCGGCTCGATCCCCGTGAGCGTCGTCAAGCGGCGCACCACCCCCGGGTTCTTCGCGATGCCGCCGGAGATCACGAAGTCCTTCGCGATCCCGACGCGCTCCAGGAGCGTGTACACGCGATGGGCCATCGCGGAGAGATAGGAGGCGATCACCACGTTGCGGTCCCAGCCCTTGCGCAGGAGCCCCAGCGCCTCGGACTTGGCGAAGATCACGCAGGTGTTGCTGATCGGCTTGGGCTCCTCCTTGATGGAGAACGATTCCTCGCCGATCTTCTCGATGGGCACCTTGACGAGGTCCGCGAACGCCTCGACGCCCCGGCCCGTTCCCGCCGCGCACTTGTCGTTCATCAGGAACGACGTCACCTTCCCGCGCTCGTCGCACTGGATCGCCTTGCAGTCCTGCCCGCCCATGTCGAGCACCGTGCGCACCGTGGGGCCCCAGACGAAGTTCGCCCCGCGCGCGTGACACGCGATCTCCGTGAGGGTCTTCTGCGCGAAGGGCACGTTGATGCGCCCGTAGCCGGTCCCGATCGTGAGATGGATCTTCTCGATCTCCAGCCCCGTGCCTTCCAGCGCCTTCTTCGTGGCCCGAACGGCGCTGTCGGGGCTCGAGGCGCCCGTGCGCAGGATCGCGTAGGCGTAGAGCTTGCCGTCGACCATGACGGCGGTCTTCGAGCTGATCGAGCCGACGTCGACGCCCGCCGTGATCGCCCCTCCCGCACGCCAATCCAGCTCCTTGTTGACCCAATGAACTTCCGGCCAGCGCCAATGTTCGCGGGTGTCGATGACCATGCTAGTGCTCCTCCGCGGCGATGAGCGCCGCTCCGATGGCCGAGACGTATTCCGCGTCCGGCGGAATGGTGAGGTCCGTCTTGAGATCGTTCTCGAGCGCGCGTACGAAGGCCGTATTCTTGGCCACGCCTCCGACGAGCGCCACGGGAGGCGTGATCGCCAGGCGCCGGCACATCGAGCCGATGCGGCCGGCCATCGCGTCGCACACCGCGCGGGCGATGTCCTGCTTGGGCGTCTTCTCGTGGATGAGGCTGACGACCTCGCTCTCGGCGAACACCGCGCACTGCGCGTTCATCGGCACGAGCTTCGTCGACTGCAGCGCCAGCGGCCCGAAGCCGTCGACGGCGATCTCCAGCGTGCGCGACATCGTCTCGATGAAGGTGCCCGCCCCGGCGGCGCACTTCTCGTTGACGGCGAAGTTGAGCGCGCGGCCGCCCTCGCACTGGATGGCGCGGCCTTCCTCGGCGCCCACGTCGATGACCATCCTCGCCTCGGGCAGCAGGAAGTGGATGCCGCGCGCCGCGCAGGTGATTCCCGTGGGACGCTGCCGCGCTTCCTTCACGGCTTCGCGGCCGGAGCCCGTCGCGACGATCGTGCGGACCTCGCCGGCGGCCGCTTCCTTGAGCGCGGCCGCGACGTCGTCCTCCACCTGCAGGCCGGCGACTCGGATCGCCCTGCCGCGAATCCGGCCGTTCTCGAGCACGACGACCTTGACCGTCCGCGCCCCCACATCAATACCGCACGACAGCATGGTGCTACACCTCCACTTTGCGAAGCCCCAGGGTCTCCAGGAACGAATCGATCCGCTCCAGCGTGCGCGCGTGGTCGAACTCCCGCTCGTCGCCCATGTTCCCCTCGAACACGCTGACGGGCACGCCCGCGGCCGCCAGCTCCATCCGGTTCTGCGCGATGCCGAGGCTCAGCCCCTCGCACCCGCGGTTGTAGTGCAGGAGCGCCCCGTCCACCTTCCAGTCGCGGATGATGCGCATCATGAGATCGGTCTTGAGGCCAGGATTGTAGAAATGCTGGTACTCCGGCCGGCAGAGCGTCCAGCGCACGATCGCCTCGAGCGCCTCCTCGCGCGTGCGCGGCGTCTGCCCGAGCTGGCGCGGCGTGGCCTTGGGCACCATCGTGCCGTCCGGGAAGTCCCACATGCCGGCGAGGCCGAACGTGTAGAGCGACCCGATGGAAACCGCGCCGTACGTCTCCATGTGGCGGAAGACGTCGAGGAAGCCCCACGGCGGCTGCGTGTCGGAGATCAGACGTTTGGACTCGTTGGCGCAGGCGGCGATGCCCCGCTCCACGCGCTCCTTCACTTCGTCGTGCAGTTCGCGGTAGAGCGCGAGCACCTCCGGACGGTGCTTCATGATCACGCCGAAGACATAGAGCGCGTACATCGTCTTCTCGTCCAGCGGCGCCGGCACGTTTCGGTTGAGCATGCAGATCTTCGCCCAGAGCGACATCGCCTCCGTCTCCGTGATCACGGCCTCGATGAGACGCGCGTCGTCGTAGCGGCGCTTCGTGAGCTTCTCCATCCACGCGATGCCGTCCTGGAGCTGTCCGACGACGTACGCGACGCCGTGCGGCGTGATTTGCGTGTAGGGGCCGACGGAGACGTCGACGGCGTAGCAGGGCGTGCCGCCTTCGAGCTCGCCGGCGACCTGATACCATTTGGCGTGCGAGCAGCAGATGTGCGAGGTCCAGAAGAAGTCGGGCTTGGGGAAGCCGCCGCCGAAGGCGTACTGGTCGATGAGGATGGAGCCCCAGTAGTTGCGCATGTACGCGCAGAGATCGCGCGCGTAGCCTTTCTTCTCCGCCGCCTCCAGGCACGACAGCGAGAACTTGCGGTCGAACGCGCACGAGGCGCCGTAGGGCTCGCCGGTGAGCCATCGGACGTCGCCGAGGCCTTCGGGGACGGCGCTGAACGCCCAGGCGCTGCCGCCGATGCGCAGCGCCCCGCTCTTCGGTGCGCTCACGTAGTCTTCGTAGTACTTCTGGCGCAGCTCCTTGGCCTTGTTCCAGCACTTCAGCGGGCCGGTCTTGTACTTGGGCATCGTTTTCTCTGGTCCTCTGCGTCGTCTGGCGTCGGTTTGTCTTTCTCAGGGTCCTCTGTTACCCACTGGGTCCTCAGAAAAGCGCTTCCGCGCGGATCATCTCGAGGAACGCCTCGATGCGCGTGCGGAACTGACCGAACGGAATGGTCACGTCGAACTCGAGGAACAGCGTGGGGATGCCGTTCCTCTCCAGCGTGGACTTGATGGCGGGGATGTCCAGCTCGTGCGGATCGCAGAACTTCTGCTGCACAAGAAGGGCGCCCTGGACGTTGTAGTCGCGCGCCAGCTGCAGGGTGCGGTCCGTGCGCGTGCGCGCATCCCAATCGCGGCTGGGGCACGGCGGCTTGCCGACGTAGCGGCGGGCCAGCGCGCGCATCGGATCAGGATCGTCGGGCGTGCGATTGAGGAAGTAGCGCGTGCCGGTGCAATGCTCGTCGACGACGATCGTGCAGCCCAGCTCCTCGGTGGTTCCGATGAACTCGGTGTCGTCGTCCTCGCTGCCGACGATCATGAGCCGCACGCCCGGATCGCGCTCGAGCCGGCGCGTTCTGAGGGCGGCGAGCGCTTGGCGCAGAAGCTGGTTGTGCTCGCGCTTGTCCATGAGCTGCCCGGCGAGGACCATCTCCATCGCCTCGCGGCCGGTGAGCGGCGGATGGGGATCCTTGCGCAGGCCGTAGATCTCCTCCAGGAGCGCGCGGTTCTCGTCGCAGACGCGGATCGCGTCGCGGATCTGCGCGTCGGCGAGCGGCCGGCCGAGCCACTTCTCGAAGGCGGCGCGGAAGGCGCGCATCTCGCCCGTGGCGTAGTCGACGGCGCGGGGGCTCTGGACCTTGATCGGAAAGCACATGTAATAGTGGAAGCGCCCGGGGTTGACCTTCTGCCAGGACCAGAACGTATTGCGGATGTGCAGGCACGTCTGCGCCAGAACGGTGCCGTCGAGATAGTCATAGCGGCCGCGGATGGCCTGCGAGATGCAGTCGCGGCTGAAGGGGCAGAACATGCCGAAGACGTACGGTTCGGCGTCGTCGGCGGGCTCGTGGCTGCCGAGGATGCGCACGGGCAGGACTCCGCCTGCGGCGAGGATTTCCTCGGGGACGTACGTGCAGAAGGTGCCGACGACCTTGCCGCCGGTGCGTTTTTTCCAGTCGCGCGCGTAGTCATGCCGGCCGCGACCATGCCGGCGGAACGTCTCGAAGTCCATGGTCCCCCACAGAAAGGCAGGGTTAGAGATCGAGGCCGATTAACGAGGTTAACTTGTAGGAAGGCCCTGGCGCGCTGTCAAGGAAAGGGGAAACGGCGTTGACGCCCCTCCCGGGGTGCAATAGACTGAAGAGCGATGAGAGCGCAAGGAATCCAAGTACATGTGCGCAGACATCCTTTTGTGCCGATTCGGTTCTTCCTGTCGGACGGCTCCAAACACGACGTCCGGCATCCAGAGTTCATCTTGGTGACCCCAAGGGAGATCGTCATCGCAACTCCATCGCGCGCAGAGGCGCTCCCTGAGCGCTTGGTCTTCATCGATCCGGTCCACATTACCCGCATCGAACCGATCAACGGGAGAAGGCGGCGCGCCAAGTATCGCGGAGCCGGCTAGTGGTTCGACAAGGTCAAATCTGTGGGTTGCCCACCAGGGATGCAACCCACTAGTTTGAAGTTGACTCACCACCAGCTTTTCGGCACAGTTCAACCTGGGCTTGTGCGAGGACACGGAGGGGAGCAGAGAACACAGAGCCGCGGCCCAAACCGCAGAGGGCGCAGAGGGCCGCAGAAAGAGGGTAGAACGGGAGAAATCGCCTCTCAGTACCCTCTGCGTTCTGCGGTTAGGTTTTCTCTGCGTCCTCGACGGCCCGATACGCCTGCCACGACGGTCACCCTCGTCTGAACCACGCCAGCTTTTCCGCTGTTCGTTGCTAAAAAGGCCGCTCCCAGGACAGCGTCGGGCTGAACCAGACCATGGATCCCTCCAGATCCACGTCGTCCGCGACGGCTTCGAACCGGAGATACTCCACGGTCCATCCCAAGGAGACGCCGGCGGCGCTCCCCACCTGGATGTCCAGGCTGGCCGCCATCACCTGCTGTCCGTTGTGGAGCTCAGGACCCGTCCCGAACGAAAGCATTACGCCCGCCGTGATCGATTGGCTTAGCGAAGCCCTCCACGCCAGGCTCAGTCGCGGATAGACGACGCCGAACCCGACGTGCCGCTCGTGTGACGTGTTCTCGCCGAACTCCCAGTCGGATTCCTTCATCTGCTCCAGCGAGAAGCTGAGGTGTTGTGCTCGGAGGCCGAGACTCGCCTCAACAAACCCGATCGGAGACGGGGCCACGTATGAAACACGCGGCTCCAGGTAGGCGAGCGTGGCGTCGAAATCCACCACTCCGTCATAGTCACCCTCTCCGAAGATGGATAGCGGCAGGTGGTCACGCATATCCGTCAAGGAGATCACGCCGGCGCGCAAGCCGAAGCTCACCGAAGCTCGCTTGAGGTCCCACCCAATATCGAAGCCAGGAAAGAACTCCAGATGGGCGTCGAAATTCATCCGGGTGCCCTTGGTTGCTCCCTCTTCGTCTCCGCCGCGGATCCTGACCTTGGAAAGGGGCACCACCGCCAACCGGATTCCGTTCCAGATCCCGTTGCTTGCCCCGTGTCCTTGCGGCGTGGAGCCCCCTTCCGGTGGCGATTCAAGCGAAGGGTCCTCCTGCAGAATGTCGAGATCTCTCCCGAGCAGGAACGTTCGAGGCAAATCGGCACTCGCCGTCTGCAGGGCCAAAGCCAACGACATCAGGATCTCCGATATCATCTTTCGCTCCTCCTTCGTCGCCACGCGCAGGATAACAGTTCTTCCGTCGTCCCACGACTCGTGTTGCAGGCGAATTCGATTTCGGTCATGCCTCAGCAGGAGGCTTGGGAGGCGTCGAGGAGAACACGACTTGGGCTACCCAGAGGTCATCCTGGTGACCCAGAGGGAGATCGAGGCTCCATCGCGTGCACTCTCACCGCGAATTCAGAATCCGCCCAGACGATCCTCAAGAACTCGGTAATAAGAGTAGAAGGGGTGGCGAGGACGTCTCGTGTCTCTGTTGCCGTGCAACCTTCTCGAAAAATCAACTGGGGGTCGCTTTTTTTCAGGGTGTTCTGCGGCATCCTCTTTGTGGGAGTGTTTTTCGTGGATGTGCGCCAGGCCCCGGGTCCCCTTGCGACTGTTCACGCGAAGGAACCGTCCCTAGGCGCCGCCACGGGATGTCGGGAATGCCACGGGGCCGGCGGCACGTCGGCGATGGCGTCGTCCTGCACGGCGTGCCACACGGACATCGGCGCGCAGGTCGCCACATCGACCGGCTTTCACGGAACAATCCCGCGCGACAAGCCCGCCGATTGCGACCCATGCCACCACGAACACATGGGAGAGAATTTCCCCCTGGTCAATCCGCGCAGCTTCTCGCTCGCGGGCATCGACAACCCCGCCGCCTACGATCACGCTGGATTGAACTACGCCCTGACGGGAAAGCACGCGACCGCCGCCTGCGTGGCCTGCCATCGCCTCGCCGAGACGAAGATCTTGGAGAAAGGCCGGAAGCGTTTCCTGGGGCTCAGCCAAGAGTGCACCCGTTGTCACGAGGACACGCACAAGGGCGCCTTCGGGACCGGCTGCGCCCTCTGCCACGGACAAGAGCAACCCTTCAAGCTCGTGGCCCGGTTCAAGCACACCTCGGCTTTTCCTCTGGAAGGAGGCCACGCAGGCGTGTCCTGCGCCGCTTGCCACCCCGCCGGCAGCGATCACGCCGTCGATGTCCTGAGGGCGCTCTCCGCCGAGAGGAACGAATCCGCGCTGCTCGTTCGATCCTGTTCCATGTGTCACCGCTCTCCCCACCGCGACTCCCTGCTGATCGGCGTCGCCCAGGAGGTCGGAAGCGCTCCGATGGAAACGTGCACCCAGTGCCACGACGTCCGACACAAGACGTTCCTCGCGCCTCAGGCCACCTTGACGCCGCAACGTCACGCCGCCACGGGATTCGCCCTCGACGTCCCCCACGACAAGGTCGCCTGCGAGAAGTGCCACGAGGACTACGGCCGGCGCACGCCGTCAAAGGACAAGGAAGCCATCGCCTCGACGTTCCTGCGCCTCTATCCCGGCAGAAAACCGGATCAGTGCGTGACCTGCCACGCCGATCCGCATCGGGGCCAATTCGCCTCCGGCACGTTCGCCGCGCAAGGATGTCTCGCTTGCCATGAACGCCGTCGGTTCGTTCCGCACGCCTTCGACGCGTCCATGCACGCCAAGACATCCTTTCCTCTTGAAGGCGAGCACCGGAGCCTCGACTGCGGAAAGTGCCACCCGTCTCCACCGCTCGCGAACGTCAGGTTGTTCCACAGTGCCCCGACCGCCTGTCGCGCCTGCCACATCGACGCGCATAAGGGCCAGTTCGACAAGGGGGCGTTCCGCAACAAGGACTGCCGCGCATGTCACGACTTCAACTCCTTCATGCCGTCCGTCTTTACCTTGGAGATGCACCAGGCGGCGTCCTTTCCGCTCACCGGTCTGCACCGCGGCGTGAGCTGCAACGAATGCCATAGGCCTTCCGAATCCGCTCCACGCGGGCGCCGTATCTTCTGCGGAACGGCATCCCGGTGCGACGCCTGTCATCAGAACGTCCACGATAAGATATTCGATGCGCCTCACCTTCCCCAAACCGTCGGCCTGGAAGAAGGATGCGCGCGCTGCCACACGACCGAGAGCTTCCGCGTTCGGCGGTTCGACCACGCCCTTTGGACCGGCTACGCGGTGCGAGGGGCTCACGCGAAGCTCGAGTGCGCCGCATGTCACAAGCAGACCGCTCGCGGGCGGACGCTCGGTCGCGCGGCGGGGACCCTGTGCCGGTCCTGCCATTCGGACCCGCACGTCGGGCAGTTCGGCCCGTCCAAGAGCCTCGACTGCGCCCGGTGCCACAAGGAGGAAGGCACGTTCCACGACCTGATCTTCAACCACCAAACCGATTCGCGCTTTTCGTTGGACGAGCATCACCTCACGCTCAAGTGCGGCGCGTGCCATCTTCCGACCCCGATTCCTGGAGGAGGAACGGCCATCCGCTACAAGCCCCTGGGAATCCTTTGCGGCGACTGCCACGCCCCGCGCGGTCCGAGGGAGGGTCGATGATCGGAACCCTTCTTCTCTGCACCGGCCTCGCGTGTGCCGCGCAACAGAGCGTGACGGTGCGGGTCACGGCCGTCTCCGGAGAAAGCGTCTACCTCGACCAAGGACGGGACGCGGGCCTCCAGCCGGGCGATCGCGTGCTCCTCTACTCGAGCGAACACGGCATCCTCACCGCCACCGTTCAGGTCGTCTCGCGATCGAGCGCGAGGTGCACGCTCGACACGGGACCGATGGCGCTCGACGTCGGGACCGGAGGTGAAGTCCTCCTTCCGCCACGGCAACCGGAGCCGAACGACGGCCGGTTGACCCAAGAGGAACGGCCGACGTTGCCGGAGCATCCCCCCTGGACCGCTCCGCCCGAGGAGTGGGACCGCGAGAATCCGCTGCTGGCTCCGGCGTTCTCCAGGCGGCCGGAGGAACGGCCTACGCAGGTGAACGGGCGCGCCTACGTCCGAACCGTGTATACGCGCACTCAAGAACCGAACGACAACGAGTACGTGCAGGCGCGCGGCGGAACCGACCTCACGGTCGTGAACCCGGTGCCGTGGGGAGGGACGCTGCATCTGCGCTCGGAGCTCCTCTACGAGCAAGCCGACGTGGAGGATGCGGAAGGCGACCGAGAAACCAGCCCTCGCTTGGATCGTCTCTCCTACGCTTGGGGAGGCTTGCGCGGCCAACCGTTCCGCGCGGAATTCGGACGCTTCCTGCAGCACGAATTCCCCGAGCTCGGCGTGATCGACGGCGTCGAGGCGGCGGCGCGCCTCATCGGCGCGAGCAAGGTCGGGATGAGCCTCGGGGCGATGCCCGACGTGACCCGGAGCCTGGAGCTCGGCGAGACCGCGCAATCCTCGCTGTTCGGGCGGTACGCGGTGGGAAAAGACGAGGATCTGACGCTGGGTCTGGCCTACCAGAAAACCTGGTTCGACGGAGATCGTGATCGGGACCTCCTGCTGGGCATCGTGAGCTTCACGCCGTCCACCTCGCTCTTCGTGCGCGGGTCGGCGTGGCTCGACTATTACACCTCCTCGGAACAGGAGAAGCCGAGCGGATTCGAACTTACGGAGGCCCACCTGCAGGGCCTCTACCGCTTCGACCCGCAACACGGCATCGGAGCCAACATCTCGCGCATCCGGCGGCCAGAACTGCTGAGCGACGAATTGAGCCTTTCGGTGGCGGAAGAGCTGCTGGAACTGGGCACCTTCCGCTACGGTCTGTTCACGTGGCAGCAGCTCTCCGATCGCGTCCTCGTGGATGGCCGGATCAATCAGTGGATCGATCAGGACGACGAGCGCGGCACGAACGGAGAGGTGCGGCTGGCCCTCCAGAACCTCCTGTTCAGCAGGAGCGAGATCGCGCTGGCGGCCTACTACACCGACGGAGCGTTCAACTCGGGGCCCGGGGTGCGGTTCTCGGTGAGCCGCTTCCTCCCGCCCGTCTCCTTCACCTTCTGGTATGACGTTGCGCGCTACGAATCCACCTCGTCTCAGGACGCGTTGACGCAGCAGTCGCTGCACGTGAGTCTCGACGGCGCGCTTTCATCCACGTGGACTGTGTTCCTCTCCGGGGATTATCAGTTCGGCGACGATCAAGATTCGTCCACTTGGACCCTATCGGTTCAGAAGAGGATCTGACGGGAGGTTTCATGCGGATCCGAGGAAGTTGGGGCTGGGGCTCCTTCCTTCTCTGCCTCGCGGTGATCTCCTGCCTCCCGAGGCCGCAACCGAAACCGCGTCAAGCCAAGCCGCAGGCCTGGGCGGAAGGTCGAGGTCCGGTCGTTCCTCACGACACCTTCCCCGCCGACTGCTCGCTTTGCCACCAGGGAGGGAACTGGCACGAGATCCGCCGGGATTTCACCTTCAATCACGAGAAGGAGACCGGTACGGCGTTGCGCGGAGCGCACGCCGACGCCGAGTGTCTTCGATGCCACAACGACCGCGGTCCTGTCGGCCTCTTCGCGAAGCGCGGATGCGCCGGATGCCACGAAGACATCCACCGCGGCCGTATAGGGACCGACTGCGCCTCCTGCCACTCGGAAGCGGATTGGACGCCCGTCGGCGTCGTGGCGATGCACAATCGCACCCGGTTTCCGCTCACCGGCGCCCATGCGGCGGTCGCGTGCTTCCGGTGCCATCCGGCCGCGGAGGCGGGCGAATTCGTGGGGGCATTGCCGCGGTGCGAGTCCTGTCACCAGACCGAGCTGGCCGCCGCAAGAAAGCCGGACCACGGGGTGATGGGACTCACCGCCGGTTGCCAGAATTGCCACAACGGCGTGAGTTGGGCCGGCGGCGTCTTCACGCATGCCGGGATCGCCGGCGGGTGCGCGGCGTGCCACATGGCCGAGTACAACGCGACGACCGCGCCGAATCACGCGGCGACGAGCGTGCCGACGACCTGCGAGAATTGCCACAGCAGCACGTCCTGGCGAGGCGCGCCGTTCAGTCATACCGGCATCACCTCCGGATGCGTCACGTGCCACATGCCGGACTACAACGCGGCGACCAATCCCAATCATGCCGCCATGGGCATTGCGACGACCTGCGAGATCTGTCACGGCACCACGACCTGGTTGGGTGCCGCCTTCAGTCATGTCGGGATCGCCTCGGGATGCGCCACGTGCCATATGCCGGAGTACAACGCCACGACCAATCCCGATCACGCGGCCGCGGGATTTCCCACGACCTGCGAAACGTGCCATTCGACCACGACCTGGCTGGGCGCCACGTTCCAGCACACGTTCGTCATCACCTCCGGACCCCACAAGAGATCGTGTCAGGAGTGCCACCGTGCTCCCGGCGATTACTCCATCGTCTCCTGTACCCATTGCCACGGACGAACGCAGATGGATTCCAAACACCGCGGGGTTTCCGGTTATACGTGGTCCAGCTCCGCCTGCATCTCGTGTCATCCGAGAGGGAGATAGAGAAGAGGCGTTATGGCAAACCCCGTCGACTCACCGGCATCCGCTGAACCGATCGTCATCATCTCGGAAACGGAATACGAGAGAGTCTTCTCCGAGACGCCCGCGGTTCCGTCTCCTTCGCGCCCGCGCAAAGAGACCTTCATGATGATCGTCGTCGGCGCCGTGGTTCTGGCCGCGATGACTGTGGCCATTCTCGTTCCGGTCGGCCCCGCCCCAAAGGCCGATCTTGCCGCGGGCGTCCTTCGACCCGCGCCCGCACCGGCCCCGGCGCTTCCCGAAGCGCCTGCCCCCGAAAACACCGCCCCGCCCGTAACGTCCTCCGCGGCGCCGATCGACGAGTCGCCCGCAGCCCCTGCGGTGCCGCACTTTACCGTCGAGGCGCAGCGTCCCACACCGGCAAGGGCGGGACGAGTGTGGTTCCGAGCGCGGATGACGTTGGAGAGTCCGCGATTTCGAGAGGAGACCGATCACCTCTTGACGGCCTTCTGGGACGGAGAGCGCATGCGCATCGAATCGCCCGGATCGACGGAGACGGACCCGCGGCTCGACCGTTTGCGCCTCCTGCTCGACATCCCGCCCGAGACGGCGGGCACCCCTAAGGGAACGGAGATCCTCACGCTCTCGGACGACGCTTACTCGTGCGACATCTTCGAGGCGGGCGCTACGCGGCTGTGGGTGTTGCAGCATCCGTCGCGCATCGTGTTGAAGATGAAGAGCGCCTCCTACGAAAGACACACGTCGCGCATCGCCGAAGAGACCCTCCGGATTCAAGGCAAGGAATACGCGTGCCTGTTGGTGGAGGGGGAGGATCGGTTCTCCCAGGGGACGCGGCGCTTCTCCTGCTGGTTCACCGACGAGTTCGCCCCGGGCGCGATCCAGACCCATATGAGCATGTCGGACATCGTTCTGCGGTACAACATCGTGGAATTGGGATCAGGGCGTCCGGCTCGTTCCATGCCCGCCGCAAGGGAAGGCATTCGCTTCGCGTCGGAGACCCGCCATAATCCACACCGTTGATTCTCGATCCCGCAGGGAGGACGGGCGTTGACGCTATCGATCTCATTGGTGTTGCTGACCGGCTTCCTCGCGCTGGCGTTGCTCCACCAATTCCATCGCCTCGCCGACCTCAGGAACATGCAGCGGGACATGAGCGAGCGTGTCGAGGCCAAGAAGAGGGGAAGCGACAAGGCCCAGCTTCAGTACCCGCAGATCGACCTCAGCCGCTGTCTCGGATGCGGGACATGCGTGCGCGCCTGCCCGGAGGAAGGAGTGCTCGGACTCATCCACGGACAAGCCGCCGTGCTCCACGGCGCGCGCTGTATGGGGCACGGCCTGTGCGCCAAGGAATGTCCCGTCGAAGCCATCGTCGTGACGCTCGGCGATATCCAGGATCGGAAGGACATCCCCGCGCTGACCGGGGAGTTCGAGGTCGTCGGCGTTTCCGGGCTGTTCTTGTGCGGGGAAGTGACCGGCCACGCCCTGATCCGCACGGCCATCGCGCACGGCAAGACGATCGCGGACGAGATCGCCGGACGCATTTCCTCTCACCCTCAGAACGGTTCCGGCGACGTCCTGGACCTGTGCATCGTGGGAGCCGGACCGGCGGGCTTCTCGTGTTCTCTCCAGGCGAAAGCCCGAGGGCTCCGATTCGTGACCCTCGAGCAGGAGACGCTCGGGGGAACGGTGGCCAAGTACCCGCGCCGCAAGCTCGTCATGATGCAGCCGGTGGAGCTCCCCTTGTACGGAATGCTCAAGCGCGCGATCTTCGAGAAGGAAGATCTGGTGGCGATCTGGGAGGAAGCGGCGCGAAGACACCGACTTCCGCTGAAGACGGGCGTGGAATTCAAGGAGCTCGAGAAGGACCCGGCAGGCCACTTCATCGTGAAGACGACCCAGGGCCAGCATCGGGCTCGATTCGTCGTGCTGGCGCTCGGGCGCAGGGGATCCCCGCGCAAGCTGGGCGTTCCCGGCGAGGAGCTCCCGAAGGTCGCCTACAACCTGATCGACGCGGAGTCGTATCGAGGGCGGCACATCCTGGTCGTGGGCGGGGGAGACAGCGCCATCGAGGCGGCCCTCGCGCTCTCGCAGCAGCCGGACAATTGCGTGAGCCTGTCCTACCGACAAGCGGGTTTCTTCCGGCTCAAGGCGAGGAACGAGAAAGGCCTGAAGGAGGCCGCGGAGAAGGGACGGATCGACCTCATCCTGGAGAGCCAGGTCTTGGACATCACTCCGGAACACGTTCGCGTCCAGGTGAAGAGCAACGGCAGCCCGGCGGAGGAATGGACGCTGCCCAACGACGACGTCTTCGTGATGGCCGGTGGGATTCCTCCTTTCGCGCTCCTGGAAAAGGCCGGCGTCTCCTTCGATCCCGCCAAGGTTCCCCCTCCTCCCCGGATGGTCGAGAGGGGTACCGACGTCGCGAAGGGAATAATCGCGACCCTTCTCTGCGTCGCGGCGGCATGGCTCTGGTACGCCCTGTTCAAGAGCTACTACGCCTTGCCGGAAGCGCAGCGGGTCGCGCATGCGATGCACGACCTCCTGCGGGCGTCGGGACCCATCGGTCTCGCCTTCGGGATCCTCGCCACGTCGGTCATCCTCACGAACCTGTTGTACCTGCCTCGGCGGGCATTCCTGGGGTCGTGGATTCCGGGATCGCTGCGGGCCTGGATGACCTGCCATCTCGCCACGGGCATCGTGGCCTTCCTCCTCGTCTTGTTTCACGCCGGCATGATGCCGCGGGGCACGGTCGGAGGATACGCGTTCTACACTCTCGGCGTCCTGGCGATCACCGGCGCCATAGGTCGCTACTTCTATACCTTCGTTCCTCGGGCCGCGAACGGCCAGGAGACGGCCATGGAGAAGCTCCGGAACGAACTCGCCGCCTTGTCGGCCGAATGGGACCGCCGGGGACGCGGCTTCGGCGAACAGGCGCAACAGGAGATCCGGAAACTGGTGGAGTCAGCGACGTGGGGACGAGGATTCTTTCGGCGCGTCTTCAGCCTCTTGCGCGACCAGCGCCTGCTGCGAGCAACGTTGCGCAGGTTGCGCGAGCGCGGGAAGCGAGACGGACTCTCGACGGACCAGATCCGCGAGCTCTCCTCACTGGTCGTCAGGGCGCACCGCACGGCCCTGGGAATCGCGTACTACGAACACCTCAGGGGCTTGCTCGGCTCGTGGCGGTACCTTCATCGCTGGGTCGCCCTGGTCATGGCGCTGCTGGTCGTCGTCCATATCATGACGGCCCTGCACTACGCGAATCTCTTCTGAGCGCTCGTTTGCAGACACGGTCTTGACACCCCCCCGCGATGAGCTATCACTGTATGAGCGTGATCACGAGACGGGCGTCGAATCCTGTCCTTGCCGTTCATCCCTTGACCCGGTAATCCGATGCCGCCAGCCGATCAAGCCCTGCGCATCCTGATGCTCGAGGATGCCGAGACCGATGCGGAGCTCATCCTGCGCGAGATCAGCCAGGGCGGATGGCGCGTGCAGACGCGCCGCGTCGACACGCGAGACGGCTTCGTGAACGGACTGAAAGAATTCGCGCCCGACATCATCCTCTCCGATTACGCGTTGCCGAGTTTCGACGGCCTCCAGGCGCTCGCCGTGGCGCGAGATCTGGCGCCGGATACCCCGTTCATCGTGATCACGGGATCGATCAGCGAACAGACGGCGGTGGAATGCATGAAGGCCGGGGCCGCCGATTACATCCTCAAGGATCAACTGGCCAGGCTCAGGCCGGCCGTCCGCTCCTCGCTGGAGATGCGACATGCGCGCGAGGCCCGCCGCAAAGCGGAGGAGCAACTGCGCGAACGCAACGAGCAGCTGAAGCTCCTGATGGATTCGACCGCCGAGGGCATTTACGCGGCGGATACGGCCGGCCGGTGCACCCTGTGCAATCGCACCGCCGTTCGACTGCTGGGGTACCGCGACGAAACGGAGCTCGTGGGGAGGTTCATCCACGACCTCATCCACCACACCCGCCCGGACGGATCGCCCCTCCTGGCGTCGGAGTGTCCCATCTTCGGCGCCTTCCGCACGGGAAAGGAAGTCCATGTGGAAGACCTCTTTTGGCGCGCCGACCGCACGAGCTTCCCCGTCGAATGCTGGGCCTATCCGGTCCGACACGGCGGAAGCATCGTGGGCGCCGTCGTCACGTTCGTCGACATCAGCGCGAGACTCCGCGCGGCGCAGGCGCTCAGGCAAAGCGAAGAGCGCTACCGCTCCCTCGTCACGGCGATCGATCAGATGGTCTGGGTCACGGACGGCCACGGTACGCCCATCGAAGAGATTCCGGGTTGGCGGGCGTATACCGGTCAACGTCTCGAGGACGTCCGCGGCGGAGAATGGATCTCCTCCATGCACCCGGAAGATCGTGGCCGCATCCTGGCCGTTTGGACGAATGCGCTCGCGACCAAACACCCCTTCGAGTACTCATGCCGGGTCCGTGCGGTCGACGGGTCGTACGGCCACTTCATCATCCGCGGCGTGCCCGTCCTGAATCCCGACGCCGGCGTCCGCGAGTGGGTGGGCACCTGCACGAACATCACGGAGCACAAGAAGGCGGAGGCCTCGCTGCTGGAGAGCCAGGAGCAGCTGCGACAGGCCCAGAAGATGGAGGCGATCGGCCGCCTCGCCGGAGGCGTCGCCCACGACTTCAACAATCTCCTCACGGTCATCAACGGCTACAGCGACGTGATGCTCGCGCAGCTCAAGGCGGCCGATCCGCTGCGCCAGAGCGTCCAGGAGATCCGTCACGCCGGAGAACGCGCCGCCTCGCTGACGCGGCAACTCCTCGCCTTCAGCCGCAAGCAGATGCTCACCCCGAAGATCCTCAACCTGAACGACGTCCTGCGAAACCTGGAACGCATGCTGCGCCGGCTGATCGGCGAAGACGTCGAGCTCGTCACTCGATTCGACTCGAACCTCTCGTCCGTGCGCGCCGATCCCGGCCAGATCGAGCAGGTGCTCATGAACCTCGCCGTCAATTCGCGCGACGCCATGCCCAAGGGTGGGAAGCTCGTGCTGGAGACGAGCACCCTCAGCCTGGATGACGCCTTCGTCCGGACACACCCCGGGTCGGCTCCCGGACCGGTCGTCATGCTCTCCGTCGCGGACACCGGCACCGGGATGGACAAGCACGTGCTGGCGCGCATCTTCGAGCCGTTTTTCACGACGAAGGAGCCCGGGAAGGGTACCGGATTGGGCCTGGCCACCGTCTACGGCATCATCAAGCAGAGCGGCGGTTACATCGGCGTCGAAAGCGAGGTCGGCCGCGGGACGGTCTTCCGAATCTACCTGCCCGCGGTGGAGGGCGCCCCGTCTCCCCCTTCCGACGCGCTTCCTCCTCGCGCCGTGGAAGGATCACAGACCGTCCTCCTCGTCGAGGACGAGTCCCCGTTGCGTAAGCTCGTGCAACAGATCCTCCAGAGCCGCGGCTACCGGGTGCTCGCCGCCTCCGAGCCCGGAGAGGCGCTCCTGCTGGCGGAGCGTCACGCGGGGACGATCGACCTGCTGCTGACGGACGTCGTCATGCCTCACATGAACGGGCGGGAGTTGGCCGAGCGACTCACTGCCCAACACCGCGACATGAAGGTGCTCTACGTCTCGGGCTATCCCGACGACACGGTGATGCTCCAAGGTCTCGTGCGGCCCGGCATGGCCTTCTTATGCAAGCCCTTCACGGCGGAGGCGCTCCTGGGCAAGATCCGGGCGATGCTGAAACCCGTCTCATAGAGGTTCAGCCGTCGTCCGGTTCGTCCCTTCGTGAGAGTTCCCCGAACGGGTGAACTTCAGGCGTCCGCCGGCGGAGACGGGTTCGGGAGCACGGGAGGCGCGGAGGCGGCCATCTGAGCCTGGCGGGCGCGAATGCGCGCCACGAGGTCCTGGAAGATCCGCCGCGCCCGCGCCTTGCGGACGGTGAAGGTGAGGCGCGCCATCGTGCGGCGCCCGTAGATCGTGATCACGTCCGTGCGCAACAGCAGGTGAACCACGAAGCCGGTCGCGAAAAACGCCGCGATCACCAGGCACACGGCGCCCACCACCGCGGCGTCGCCGCCGAAAGTCAGGATCGCGATGAAGACGCAAAGGACGGCGCAAAGGGCGAAAAGGATCAGGGCGGCCACGCTGATCCTGCGGTGATACGTCATGGCCAAGACGTCGTCGAAGTACACCCGCCGGCGCTCGATGACCGCGGGGCCGATCTCGTCGATCTCCAGGGCGTCTTGCGCGAGATAAACCCTGCGCCTCCACGCGAAGCCCGCTTCCGCCCCGATGCGGGTCCTTGCCTTAGTGCTCGCTTTCATTTTCCACGTACGGTTGCTCGCACAGTTCCCGGTTCCCGTCGACTGGAGCGCCCGCTGTTCACCTGAACCTGGAACTGGAAACACGTGAACCGTGCCGCCAACCCCACACGAATTCCTGAACGGCGCCACTTAGACACGGCCGAAGGCTCCGAACAAGGCCGCCACGAGAAGTACCGCGCCCGCAAGCCACAGGAGATTCAAGAAGCCCAGGACCGCGAGCCTGATGACCCCCTCGGACTCGCCGCGCCGACGCTTGTCCACCAGACCCACGATGCTGATCGTGACGCCCGCGATCGAGAACAAGGGCCCCACCACGTAACAGAAGATAGGCGCGACCAGGCACAGGCCCGCCATGCCGGCGTAATTCCAGACCCGATTCGCCGTGCTCGTGAACGCGCCTTCCGAGACCAGACGCTCGAAGCATGACGGACAGTACGCCCGCCCGTCCATGTCGGTCTTGCACAAGGCGCAGATGAACTGGCCGCAGCGCTGGCATGCCGCCACGGCCGCGTTCTCCGCATGGCGCGCGCAAGGCGAGCCGGCGGAATCCGATCCGGTCACGGGCGACACGGCCACGAAGGGCAACGGCGCGTCGAAACGTACGACGTCGAACGAGCGCGTGCAGCGTGGACATCGCTGGGGTCCCGTCGTCAGCGTGTCGTGGCGAAGCGGGACGCCGCATCCGGGACAGGAGGGTCCCGAGTAATCGATGCGCTGACGCCGTCCAAGTCGAGGGCTCACCGGAGACATAGAGTCACGAATCCAGCCGGATCACGCGCGTGCGGCAGACCAAGTCGTGGATGCAGGTCTTTTCCGCCGTGAAGAGCGCCGGAATGTAGTCGATAAGACATCCGCCTGTCAAAAGGCGGATGACCGGTCGCAGCCACGCCTGCCACGGCGCGAGGTCCGCCCCATCCGCCGAAATCACTTTGAGACGCAAGGCCATCTTCCCCAGCGTCTGGCCTCGCGTTTGCAGCATCAGCGCTTCGTAGAGGATCATGACGCCGAAGATGACGATGTACAGGCCGCACATGGCGATCGGCCCAGTCACAGAATCCGGCTCTGAGGCGCCCATCACTACACCGGCGACAAAACCAAGCGGCACGGTCACCACCCACATCGCGACGCTGTCGACGATCTGCCCCGCAAAGCGCGCCCAGATCCCGGCCAACGCGGGACGGGCCGCGTCGACCCCCGACTGCAAGTCGCGCACATGCTCGCCCTTGCAGTACAAGCAAAGCGCCTGTCCGGAAAGCTCCACGAGGCAGTTGGGACAGAACAGCCGCCGGCACCGCGCGCAGCTCGTCAGCGCCTCGGTGATCGACGGATGGTTGGCGCAGACCATGCCTTACCCTCTTGACCCCAGAAGAATATCACAAGGACTCCGAGTACAGAACAGCCAACAGACCGCGGACGAGGTTTTCTGCGCTGAGCCCCGCCTCCTCGATCCCGAGCAGCCTTCCGTAATGGCTCCCTACGTCCTCCATGAGGTCGAACCGCGCCTCCGGCTTCAGCCGATCCGCCCGCGCGCACAACGCCAACAGGAACTCCCGCTCCTCCAGTCCGATGAGGCGGCGGACCCGCCGCAGGACGCGGGGCTCGCGCAGACTGTTGAACCGGCGCTCCTGGCTCAGCGTCTCCAGATCCCGCCGCGCCGCGCGCTCCTGCACGACCAGCGTCTCCGCGGCGATGTCGCCCAGCCGCCGGCCGTACCGATCGCACAGCGCCACCAGCGCGCCCAGCCCGTAGAAGACCGGCGCGAAATCCAAGACCCGCACGATGTTGCGCACGAAGGCCTGCTGGAAGGTGATGGGAAGACCGCGCCGATCCACGACGCGCAGGCCGCACAACCGTTTTCCCGGAGTCTGCCCCTGCCGGCGGACCTCGAAGTACATGTCATAGCCCCACTTCAGGACGAACGCGAAGACCATCATCACCGAGGCCGATATCGCCCCCGGCAGCACGGCCATCAGCGCGCCCCCCAACACGGTCACCACGAGCATTACGATGAAGGCATCCAGCAGCGTCGCCCAGAACCGCGTGCCCAGGCCCGCCGGGTTCAGCCGGATCGGCACGTGTTCCGGCGTCAGCACGACGGCCGCATCTTCCTCGTTTCGATTCATCGCGCGCGCGAGCTCCACGTTCCGCGTCCGACAAAAAGATAGGCCAGCAGGAGAATGAAGAGCGCGGCGGCCACCGCGATCTTGAAGGAGTACGGGATCGTCTTGGCGGAGAACTGCGAGAAGGACCCTTCGATCAGACCCGCCAGCACCAGGATCGCGGCGGTGCCCAGGAGCATCGGCCGCACGCGCGGCAACGCCTGCCGCAGCGAGGACGCGATCGATCGATGGCCCGGCATCAGCAGCGCCTGACCCGCCCTCAAACCCGCGGCGCCGCTGAAGATGATCGCCGGAAGCTCCAGCGCCCCATGCGGCCCCACCCACGCCACGAAGAAAGTGCCCACGCCGTCTTGGAAGTACTGCGCGGCGACCGCCCCCAGGAGCACGCCGTTGTAGAAGAGAATCCACGCCCCGCCCACGAGGGTCAGCGCCCCCAGACTGAACGCCAGGAACGACACCTTGATGTTGTGCGTGAACAACATCGTGCTGAACGACGCGGCCTCCTCCACGCCGGTGATCCTCTCCTCTCCCTTCTCGATCCGCTCCACGCGCTGCTTGGGGCTCTCGGCGAAGAACACCGCGGGGATGAGATCGCGCGCGTGATGCGGATTGACGAGCACCGTCACGAAACCGAAGACCGCGCCCAGCACCATCGCCCCCGCCGCCACGCCGACGCGCAGGGACTCCTGCCGAAAGGTCTGCGGAATCTCCCGAAAGAACAGGGCGATCAACGCCTCCCTGAGACCCTGGCGCCGCGTGTTCCGATAGACGTACCGGTAGCCGCGCCCCGTCAGCAGATTGAGCCGCTCCAGAAGCACCGGATCCGCCGTCAGCGAACGCGCGTGATTCAGGTCGGAACACGCCTGGCGGTACGACCGGACGAGCTCCTGGATTTTGTTCGGATCGAAGCTGCGGTCCGGCACCCGCTCGGCTTCGTCGAGCAGCTGCTCCAGCCGGCCCCATCGCGGCCGGCGCTCGCGAACGAAGGATTCGATGTCCATTTGAAAGGCGCTCTTACAAGATTTGCCTTCTCTTGATCTCGAGATACGCGTTGACCGAATCGATCCCCGCGTCCTCCGGCCCGGTATCGATGACCCAAGCGCCCTGACGGCGCAAGTCCCGCATCATGCGCCGCCGCTGGATCCATACGTCCCGCGCCACCAGCGTGCGACACAGCTCCGCCTTGTCCACCGGCTGCGATTGGGCCGCCGCCTCGAGAGCGGGATCCGACAGCACCACCACCAGCGGCAGATGCGTGGGAAGCAGCATGCGCACCGCGCGCACGAGGACATGCTCCTCCCCCGATTCGGGTAGGGCCGTGATGATGAGCACGAGCGAGCGGTGGCGCAGACGACGCCGCACATGCACCCCCAACGCCAGATAGTCGGTATGAATGTAATCCGCCTGCAGCCCCGTGGCGAACGCCGTGATCCGACGCAGGTGCGACGCCCCGCGACCCTGCGGGACGCCCGACTCGACGCCCGCGCCGAAGGCCAGCACCCCGACCCGGTCTTCCATGCGGTTGCAGATGTACGACACGAGCGCCACCGCGTTGACGGCGTGATCGATGCGCCGGATGCGCGTGGTCAGCGCCGCCATCCGATGCCCCCGATCGACGCACACGAGGATGTCCTGCGAACGGTCGATCCGATACTCCCGGACGATGAGCTTGCCGTGGCGCGCGGAGGCCTTCCAGGCGATGTCACGAAAGTCGTCGTTGATGTTGTACTCCCGCAGACGGTCGAACTCGCGCCCCTTGCCCAGGCGCGGCGCCGTGCGCTGTCCCAGGCCGCGCAGCACGAATTCGTTGAGTTGCCCGTGCAGCCGTTGAACGGCCCGCAGATTGGGCACCACCGCCAGCTCCGCGCCGCGGCCGGTGGAGACCACTCGCTCGGCCCATCCCCAGAAGCTGATCGCGACGTCGGGCGGCCTCAGATCGACCTGGCCGCGCGCGATGCCCCGCACGACGCACTCCAAAGTCACCGCCTCGCCGGGACGACACACCCCGCGCAAGGTCGTGGACGCGCGGTCGAGGAGCGCCGGCCATACGCGCCGAACCGTCAATCGAACGGCACGCGCGCTGCTCGTCGCCAGCGTGAAGAAGATCGTCTCCTCTTCGTCGAGCGAGAGCACCCACTTCGATGTCTCTTCGTGGATCAACCTGACGGTGCCCAGCAACCGGCGCTCGACGGCGGCCGCGGCGATCATCGCCACGCCCGCGGCCCAGAGCACCCAGGCCACCTCGGGCACGAGAGGCACCAGAAGCGACAGCGCCGCCAAGCCGGCCATCGCGCGCACCAAGTTCGGTCCGGGGCGCATCAGCGCGGCACCTCCACGCGTTCGAAGATCCGCTTGAGAATGTCCTCCAGCATCAGCCCCTGCATCTCCGCCTCCGGGGAGAGCGATACGCGATGCGCCAGCACCGGCGCCGCCAGTTGCTTGACGTCGTCCGGGCTGATGAAATCCCGCCCGTGCAGCGCCGCCTGCGCCCGCGCCCCCTCCAGGAGCGCCAGAGACGCGCGAGGACCCGCCGCGATCTGGATCGACTCCTCCGCCCGCGTGGCCCGGACGATGTTCACGATGTACTTCTGGATCCCCTTCTCGACGCGCACGCCCGCGGAGATCGCGCGGCGCACCGCCGATAGGTCCTCGGGCGTGATCACCGGCTGGAGCGCCCGCAGCGCGTCCTCGTGGAGGCGGTTGCCCGACGCGTACGCGTCCAGCACGCGCTCCTCGTCTTCCTGCTGCGGGTAGTCGATGCGGATCTTCAACAGGAAGCGGTCGCGCTGCGCCTCGGGCAGGGGATACGTGCCCTCGAACTCGATCGGGTTCTGCGTCGCCAGCACGAAGAAGACGGGCGAGATCTCATGGCGCGCGCCGTCGATCGTGGCCGCCTTCTCCTGCATGGCCTCCAGCAAGGCGGATTGCGTGCGCGGCGGCGTGCGGTTCACCTCGTCCGCCAGCAGGATGTCCGTGAAGATCGGCCCCGGATGAAAATCGAAGGCCTGGGACTTGGGATTGAACACGTTCGTTCCCAGCAAGTCGACCGGCATCAGGTCCGGCGTGAACTGGATCCGACGGAAGCGGCCGCCGATCAGCTTGGCCAAAGCCAGCGCCAGCAGCGTCTTGGCGGTTCCGGGAACCCCCTCGAGCAACGCATGGCCGCCCGCCAGCAGGCATACGAGCACTTGGTCCTTCACCGCCGGCTGGCCGATGATGACGCCGTCAAGTCGGGCGCGAAGCTCGCTGAACTTGGCGCTCACTTCGGATACGCTTTTCATCCTGGAGTCTCCCCAACGCTGAATTGATCGTCTGAAGTCCCTTCGAGAATTCCTGCGGCTTGAGATCCCGCCCGCGCACCTCCCTGAGGGGCGGCAACGGCGCCCCGAGAAGCTCGTTCGCGCGCTTCTCGATCGCCGCCCCCTGAAGTCCCGAGCGCAGCGCCACCGACTGCTCGAACGCGCGCCGGTACAGGGCCAACGCCTGACGGCGCGAAAGCGCGCGCTGATAGAGAAGGGCGAGCGAGTCGACGAAATCGATCGCCTCGACGCGCGTCTCGCGCGCGTCGTCCTCCGCCGGGCCGATGCGGATGCGGCGGCGCCAGAAGGCCACCAGGCAGGCCGCCGAGGCCAGCACCAGCAGCGGGCCGAAACCCCACTGCCGCAGGATCTCGACGACGCCGGCTTCCACCTCGAGCCCGTGGACGAACTCGTCGAAATACGCCGGCCGATCGCGCCCGGCCAGCGCCGTCAAGAGCGACAGATGGTCCTTCACGCCGACCTGGCGATTCTGAAGGGCTTCCGGACAGGCCAGCAGAATCACATCCCCGTCGCCCATGGGCTCGCGGGCGATGACGGCGTTCGCGCCGGCCGCGAAGATCGCATGGGCACGCATCTCGCCTCGCAGCGTGCGCGGGATCGGCGGCGCGATGGAGACGACTCCGGACCACATCGGGAACACCTTCACCGGCGCGTCTTTGTCGGAGATCGCTTCGGCCGTCACATCGGCGTACGGCCCGTTCAGACCCAGCACGAGCCTCCCGCCCCCTCGAATCCACCGTTCTTCCTCGGGCGTAAGGAGATGAACGGGATGCGCGGGCTTCTCTTTCTCTTCATCCTGAAGAGCGTCCGTCCCGCCTCAGCCCTTCGACGTCGGCTTGCGCAGACCCGGCGGCACGTCCGAGTCCGGCGCGATGCGGAAGACGACTCCGCGGGGGTCCAGATACGCGCGCTCGATCGGGCGAGCCAGCGTGCTCGCCCGCAGGTACTCGAAGGCCAGCGAGAGACCTTCGCCCGACGTGTTGTACGCCGAATACGGGACGAACGCCTTGCGCGGCACCTTCCGATCGAGCGCCATCCACAGGATGGCGGCGGCGAAGAACGCTCCCAGGGCGATCCACGGTTTCATGATCGCGCCTCCGATCGCACCGATCGCAGGAGCTTCTGCGCCAGGCCGGCGAAGTCCTCTGCGGCGTCGGCCGCCGTCGCGCGGCCCCCGTACCATTCCCGCTCGAACTGACGCGTGGCCTCCACGAAAGAGGCGCGCCACGCGACGGCCGGAGACAGCGCGTACGCGTACTCCCAATTCGTCCGTCCCTTGCGGTAATGCGCGGCGCCGGCCTCGAACAGCGTGACGAGCACGGCGTGGTACCACGCGCGGACGGCCTCGCGGAAGCGGCCCGCCTTTGCCATCTCCAGCGCGAGCCGTTCCCACTCCGACGCGCCGCGGGACAGGGGATCCTCGTCCGCGACGCGCGCGGCGGGAGCGGAGGAGCCGAGGAGCTCGCCGCTCGGCATCCTGCGCCGCTTGAGGAACACGAACAGCGCCGTCAGACCCAGCGCGAGCACGATGGCGATCACAAGAATGATGACGCCGCCTTGGATCCCGGAGGGGGCGTCCGGGTCCGGCTTCGACGAGAAGAGTTCCAGGATGAAGCGCCACAGTCTCTCCAACGCCGCAGCGAGGTCCCTGATCAGGGCCCTCAACCGTTCCATCAAGCTCTCCGGCGCCTGGGGCAGCTCGCCGCCGGATCGGATCTCTCCCGGCGTCTGCCTTCGTCGCAGTCGTTCGAGGTGTGCGTGATCAGGCGCCGGGGGCGACGTCGCATCCAAGGCCCCGAGCGCCTGGATGAGGGAGTTCAGCCCGCCGCGCGCCGCGCGCGCGGCCTCCACATCTTTCGCCTGGGCGAGAGGCTCGAGTACGGAACCGTCGGTCGGAATCTCGTCTTCTCCGACCCGCACGCGGATCTCCCGCAGCGAGGCTGCGCGCGCACGTACGTCCTTGAGGTCGGCGCGGTCCAGCGCCGCGCGTATCTCGACCAGGCGGGACCGGTACTCGTCGAGAGTGATCGGTTCGAGCATCCCCGCCAGCAGCAGCCATCCCGCGAGCGTCACGGCCGCCTCCTGAGCGATTCGAACCATCGCCGGAGGTCCTCTCCTGTTTCGCGCACCTGCGCGCGATGCAGGTATGCGGCGAAGGAGGCCAGGCAGAAGGGCTCCACCAGCATCGCGGTCCCCGCGACGAACAGCCAACGGACGAGCGATTCCTCCGGTATTCCGAACTCGTTGGTTCGGAGGATGTGCCCCCAACGCGCGAGATCGATCCCGCCCGCTCCGCCGGCGACCCAGAGTCCGAGAGCGAACGCGAAGCCGATGTTGAAGAACGCGATGAGGAACGCGATGACGTAGGTGGCGGCGAGCGCCGCGAGCACCTTGAGGTTGGCGACCGATCGCGCGACCGTCCGGATCGGCTCGATGAGGCTGGGCCGCGATGCGCGGCAGGCGGCGACGGTCGCCAGGCATGAGACCAGGGCGACGACCGGGATCGGCGCGAAGAGCCACATCGACAGGCCGAAGAGCGTTTCGACGAACAGCGTTATATAAAGGGCGTTGCCGTATTGGGCGGCGGAGATCCGGATCGCCTCGCGTCCGACGCGCGTACCGGATTGCAGGCTGATGAAGCAGGCGCGAACGAACACCACTCGTCCCGCGACGGCCAGGAGCAGGGAGAGGACGACGCCGGTGGCGAGACCGCCCAGATGGTCCGCGTACTGCGTCGCGCGCGAGCCGAGATCGTTGAGCTCCCGGAAGAAATTCGCCTGCAGCAAGCGCAGGGGGATCGAGCAGAGCCAGAGGGCGCCCAGCCAGGGCCCGACGCGGGAAATCGTCCAGGGCGTATCGTCGAGGATGCCCGCCGGGGAGCACAGGTCGCGCGAATCGTTCATGGCCACGCACTGACCAAGAGACCGGCGCCCCAGACCATGGCCGTGCGCGCGGCGAAGAAGAGCAGGACGATCGTCGCCGCGAGGGCCGCCCATGACAGCGCGGAGCCGCCTTTACGGGCGCCCTGCCGGCGGCGGGCCAGGCAGGAGGCGCAGTAGTTGATCCCGTCCCACGGGGTCGCGCACTCCTGGCAGACCACCTTGCCGCACGTCATGCAGAGGGCGTGGCCGTAGCGCTCCGGGTGGTTGGCACATCGCTTCCGCTGGATCTCGGCCGCCAAGGCACGTCCTCCTGCCGCAAGAGTATAGGCGAGGACGGATTCCTACTTCAATCCCTCCCGAATCTGCGTCTGCACGGCCCGCCCGGCCCGCGCGTTCTCCTCGCTCCGAGCGGTACCGACGCGGACTTGAACCGACGCGCCGCCCTTGTCGAGCTTCTCCACGATCACCTCCACGGCCGTTCCATCCGCCCGCTTGCAGGTGATGATCCCCTTGAGGGCATCGCGGCTTTGAGCGACCGCCTGGAATCCCAAGTTCTTCACCCCGGCGATCGCGGCCTCCCAGACGCGATCATAAGGGGCGGAGTGCTCTTCCGTGATCGTATTCGCCGCGGCGTCGGGGCCTGCTTGCTCGCGCTCGTACTTTCCCGTCAGCTGGTGATAGACCTCTTCGTGGATCTTCTGCGCGGCCTCGCGGTTGTCTTGCTTCTCGAAATCGCCGACGGTCACGGACACCTTCGTGCTCTTGTCCGTCAGCTTCTCCAGCGCGATCACCACCCGCCGGCCGTCCGCCATCCGCGAGCGGACCTCTCCCCGCTGCATGTCGACGGCCTCTTTCTCGGTCGGGAGGTTGGCGAACTTTACGGTTCGCCGGACGGCTTCCCAGCATGAGTCCAAGGCGGCGTCGTAGTTCCGGATCAACACGTTATTGACGTACGAATAGGTTCCCACGGCCACGACTCCGGCCGCGATGATTCCGATGACTACGGCCGCCAGACAACCCGGCACGAACAGCGCGAGCAGCAGGACGACCTTCTTCATGGCGATCTCCAAAGCGTGGGACGTGCACAATCGTACCCCGGCGCGGGCCGTGATCAAAGAGGACGTTGAGGACAAGAGGGGCGGCTTCTACCATCGAACATGAGCCGAATACTCAATCTGGAGCGCGTCCTAGCTCCCCGGCGGGAACATCGAGCCGGGCGCCGAGTTCGAAGCGCACCGCCGGACATTCCTCGAACTCGAGGCCGTTACGGTCATGCCGGATCCGCTTCCGGAAGCGTGGAACGGCGTCCGGCGCGTCGAGGGCGGTGAACGCCTACACGGCAAGCACGGCGGCGGCCCGCAGTTCGCGTCGCTTCATTCGAGTGAGGGCCTCGTTGGCGGCCGTCGGCGGGTACGTTTCGATCTCGACCCGGATTCCGATGGAGGCGGCCAGAGCCAGGAACTCCTCCGCGTCCCGGCGGGTGAAATTGGTCACGCTCCGGAGGCTTCGTTCGCCGTAGAGCAGGCGGTACGGCATTTCGGGAAGACGGTCGAGGTGAATCGCGTTGACCGCGACCGTGCCACCGGGACGAACGGCCGCGAGCGCTTCGCGCACGACCGTTCCGGCAGGGGCGAAGACCACGGCGCAGTCCAGAGGTGTCCTTGGGGGCTCGTCCGGGGCTCCAGCCCAGGAGGCACCGAGTCGCCGCGCGACTTCCTGATGGTGCGATCCCCGCGTGATGACCACCACTTTGCTTCCCCAGTGAACGGCCACCTGGAGCGCGAGGTGCGCCGAGGCTCCGAATCCGAAGAGCCCGACGGTGCTTCCCGGCCGGACACCCGCCAACCGGAGCGACCGGTACCCGATGATTCCGGCGCAAAGGAGCGGCGCGGCTTCGCAATCCCCGAACCGATCCGGGATCGGGTACGTGAAGGCCGCCGGAACGGCCACGGCGCCCGCGTAACCGCCGTCGGCATCGTACCCCGTGAACCGGGCGTCGGGGCAGAGGTTCTCGAAGTCGCCTCTGCAATAGTCGCACGTTCCGCAGGTGGAGCGCAGCCATCCGGCTCCGACGCGGTCTCCGACCTTGCGCATCGAGACGCCCGGGCCGACTTCCTCCACGATCCCCACGATCTGATGGCCGGGGACGATGGGCAGCCGGCGGGCGGGGAGATCGCCTTCGATGAGATGAAGGTCCGTGCGGCAGATCCCGCAGGCCCGGACGCCCAGGAGCACCTCGCCGGGGCCGGGCTTCGGGCGAGGCCATGAGACGTCCTCAAGCGGCCTCTCTTCGATGGGGGCCTGGCGCCGGAGGACTTGCGCGCGCGTTTCGGTAATCATGTCGCGAGATCGTGGATGGAGCGGGCGACCGGATTCGAACCGGCGACGTCCACCTTGGGAAGGTGGCATTCTACCACTGAATTACGCCCGCCCGGCACAACGCCAAGCGCTGATTTCGCCGACGCTCATTAATATAATGGCCGTCGCCGTGTTCAAGAGAAAAGCTCCGGTCGCCATCGGCCTCGGCCTCGTCGCCGCCTTCGCGGCCGGCATCGCCCTCCTGCAACCCCAGCCCCGCGACGCCGACCTCCTCTCCCCGGCCCATCGCACCATCCGCGAACGCTACGAACGCCTCGGCCATGCCCTCCCTCCCGAAACCATCCGAACCACCCTCCTCTCCCGCGCCGAGACGGAAGGATTTGTCCGTGTCGAACTGCCCACCCTCGCCCGCGTGCACCTCCTGCGCCTCACCTGCACCGACGCCTGGAAGGTCGACGCCGACCTCGCCGACCATTTCAACGCCTACCTCACCGA
>JACPRB010000264.1 GCA_016190155.1 Planctomycetota bacterium | reverse complement strand
GGCCATGGAACAGCTCAAGACGGACGTCGCCCGGCTGGCCCACGAGGCCGCACAGCGGATCCTCGAGGAGCCGGTCGATGCGGCGGCCGTGAAACGAGTCGTGTCGCCATGATGATTCTCGCGATCGGCGAGGGGTTCAACTGGGGGACGTTCGTCGTCCAGTTCTTGTCCTTTGCCGTGCTCTTGTTCATCTTGGGGAAGTTCGCCTTCCCGCCGCTGAAGAAGATGGCGCTCGGGCGCAGCCATGCCATCGAGGAGCAGTTCGCCCGGCTGGACCGCGAGCTGGCCGAAGCCGAAGGGAGAATGTCGGAGTACCAGCGGCGGTTGGAGCAGATCGGAACCGAAGTGGCCCAGCGCATGCAGGCCGGCCAGGAAGAGGCGGCCAAGACCCGCGGGACGCTGTTGGCGGAAGCGCAGGCGCTGGCGAAAGCGGAGCTCGAGAAGGCGCATCGGGAAGTCCGGATGGAACGTGACAAGGCGGTCCTGGAGCTTCGCGCGACGGTTACGGACCTCGCGGTTACGGCGACGGAAAGGGCCATAGACGCCCTGATGAACGAGTCGCTTCACCAGAGGATGGTCGAAAGGACCATCGCGGAGTTGGATAAGGCGGTTCGGCCGACATGATCGAGAAGACGCTTTCCAAACGATATGCCGCGGCGCTGCTGACGGTCACCAACAAGGAAGGCACCGTCGAACAGACGGAATCCACCTTGCTGGCGCTGGCCCAGGTCTATCGCGAGAACGCGCGCTTCCGCGGGGCCTTGAGCTCGCCCAAGATCCCCCGTTCCTCGAAACGACAGTTCCTGCACCAGGCGCTGGCGGGGGCTTCGCAGGCCGTCCGGGATTTCTTCGACATCTTGGTGCGGAAGAACCGCACGAAGCTCATCCCGCACATCGCCGAGATGTACGATCGGCTGGCGGACGCGTTCAAGGGCATCGTGCGCGTGCACGTGAAGAGCGCTTATCCGCTCACGCAGGAGCAGCTGGGTCGCATCAAGACGCATCTGGATCGGATTACGGGCAAGACCTGCGCGCTGGAGCCTGCGACCGACCCTTCCCTCAAGGGAGGCATGCTCATCCGCATGGGCGATACCGTCGTGGACGGGACCGTGGCGTACCGGCTCAAGACGCTGCGCGAGAAACTCCAGGAACTTCAGAAGAGGTAGACCATGGTGTCGATCAAACCCGAGGAGATCAGCTCGATCATCGAGCGAGAGATCAAGCAGTACGAGCCGGAGCTCAAGATGGAGTCCGTGGGCGTCGTGCTGCAGGTGGGCGACGGCGTGGCCCGGGTATACGGCTTGGAACGGGCCATGGCGAGCGAGCTCATCGAGTTTCCCAGCGCCGGCGTCTTCGGCATGGCGCTCAACCTCGAGGAGGACTCGGTCGGAATCGTCATCCTGGGCGAGGACCGCGGCATCAAGGAAGGCGACATCGCCAAATGCACGGGGCGCATCGTGGAGGTTCCGGTGGGGCCGGAGCTCTTCGGTCGCGTCGTGAATTCCTTGGGACAGCCGCTCGACGGGAAGGGCCCGGTCCCGGCCAAGAAGTTCCGGCCGGTCGAGGGCCGCGCGCGCAACGTCACGGAGCGCCAGCCCGTGAAAGAGCCTCTCCAAACCGGATACAAGGCGATCGACGCGATGATCCCGATCGGCCGCGGACAGCGCGAACTGGTGCTG
Source organism: Planctomycetota bacterium (assembly GCA_016190155.1). Taxonomy (GTDB): domain Bacteria; phylum Planctomycetota; class MHYJ01; order MHYJ01; family JACPRB01; genus JACPRB01. Next base: position 1,843 of record JACPRB010000264.1, on the reverse strand, counting down.
GGGGATCGGCAGACGGGCAAGACGGCGCTGTGCATCGACACGATCCTCAATCAGAAGGGCAGCGGCGTCATGTGCGTCTACGTGGCGATCGGCCAGAAGGCCTCGACCGTCGCCAACGTCGTCGACACGCTCCGCCGGTACGGCGCCATGGAGTACACGTGCGTGGTGTGTGCTACGGCCAACGATCCGGCGCCCCTCCAGTATCTGGCGCCCTATGCCGGCACCGCGATCGGGGAAGAGGTTCGCGACAACGGCGGGCACGCGTTCTGCGTGTTCGACGACCTCACCAAGCACGCGTGGGCATACCGGCAGGTGTCGCTGCTGTTGCGACGCCCGCCGGGCCGCGAGGCGTACCCCGGCGACGTCTTCAACCTGCACTCGCGACTGCTGGAACGCGCCTCGAAGCTCAACGACAAGCTCGGCGCGGGCTCCCTCACGATGATTCCGATCATCGAGACGCAGCTGTCCGACGTGTCGGCCTACATCCCGACGAACGTGATTTCTATTACGGACGGGCAGATCTATCTGGAGCCCGACCTTGTCAACGCCGGCGTGCGTCCGGCCGTCAACGTGGGCATCAGCGTGTCGCGCGTCGGCGGAAACGCGCAGACCAAGGCGATGAAGAAGGTCGCGGGACGCCTGAAGCTCGACCTGGCGCAGTTTCGCGAGCTGGCCGCGTTCGCGCAGTTCGCCAGCGATCTCGACAAGACGACGCGCGATCAGTTGACGCGCGGCGAGCGGTTGGTCGAGATCCTCAAACAGGACCAGTTCGAGCCGGTGCCGGTGGAACAGCAGATCATGATCATCTACGCCGGCACCTCGGGGGCCCTGGACGACATCCCCATGGGCAAATTGAAGGCGTTCGAGAATGGCTTCCATGAGTTCATGGCGAAGAAGCATCCGGCGGTCGGCGAGGCGATCCGCCAGAGTAAGGAGTTCTCGGAGGAGACGGAGAAGCGCCTGAAAGGGGCGATCGCCGAATACAAGGCGCAGTTCGTGGGGCAGAAGGGCTAAACCATGCCGGCGGTACAAAGCGCACGGTCGTTGCGTCGGAAGATCCGCGCGGTCGGGAACATCAAGAAGATCACGCGGGCGATGCAGATGGTCTCGGCCGCGAAGCTCAAGAAGGTCCAGGAGCGGCTGATGACGATCCGGCCGTATGCGGACAAGATCCGCGAGTTCCTGGAGGGGCTCGCGCCGCAAGTGGCGGAGCTGAAGCATCCGCTGTTCATGCCCCGCGAGAAGGTGCGCGCGATCGGCGCGGTGGTCATTACGGCGGACAAGGGGCTCTGCGGCAGCTACAACATGAACCTGCTGCGGTATGCCGGCCGCTTCTTCGCGGAGCAGCGCAAGGCCGCGAAGGTCGTCGCGATCGGGCGCAAGGCCGTTCAGGCCCTCCGCAAGGAAGGCGCGCAGATCAAGGCGAGCCATATCCAGCTGCCCACCGACATTCCGTTCGCCAAGATCAAGGAGATGACCCGGGAACTCGTCGACATGTATCAGTCGGGGGAAGTCGACGAGGTCTATCTGATCTTCACTCGGTACGTCAACGCGATGACGTTTCGGCCGGGTCACGTGAAGTTCCTACCGATCGAGCCGGAACGCAAGCAGGTGAAGCTGGCGTACGAATACGAGTTCGAGCCCGAGCCCACGAGGATATTGGAGAAGCTCGTCCCGCGCTATGTGGAGGTGACGTTCCACCGGTTGCTCCTGGAGTCGATGTCCAGCGAGCACGCCGCTCGGATGAATGCGATGCGCAACGCGACGGACAACGCGACGGAACTGATCCAGACGTTGACGCTGCAGTACAACAAGGCGCGCCAGGCGGCCATCACCAAGGAGT
>JACPRB010000261.1 GCA_016190155.1 Planctomycetota bacterium | reverse complement strand
TCCTGGCTTCCTCATAGTATTCTCCGGACGGAAAACGGAGGATCCCCGAGTTCGGTTGCGGTCGCCGCGCTGGGTCCTCCGGGTCCTCTGCTGTTGGTTTTCTTCCTCAGGGTCCTCTGTTACCCTCTGGGTCCTCAACCTGGTCCATGCCGGAAAACTCTTAACCTGCCCCGACGACGCCGCTACACTTGGCCGCCATGGCCATCGATCGCGACACCGTCCGCAAAGTCGCCCTCTTGGGACGGCTCGACCTGGATGAATCCTCCCTGGAGCGGTTCCAAGCCCAGCTCGGCGCGATCCTTGATTACATCGATCAGCTCAAGAAACTCGACGTCGCCGGCGTCGAACCGCTCGCCCACGCGGGCGATTTCGCCAACGTCTTCCGGGAGGACGCCCCGCGGCCGAGCCTCTCCACCGAGGAAGCCCTGCGCAATGCCCCGGAGTCCACCGGTCCCTTCTTCGTCGTCCCCAAGATCATCGAATGATCACCTCTTCCGCCCGCGAACTGCGAAGCCTCGTCGCCTCCAAGAAGGTGAGCGCCGTCGAGATCACCCGCGCTTACCTCGACCGCATCCGCGCGATCGATCCGAAGGTCAAGGCGTACCTCGCCGTCACGGAAGACGCCGCCCTCCAGGCCGCGCGCCGCGTCGATGAGAAGGCCGCCCGCGGCGAGCCCCTCGGGGCCCTGGCAGGCGTCCCCGTCGCCATCAAGGACAACATGGTCACGCGCGACGCCCCCACCACGTGCGCCTCCAAAATCCTCGCCGGCTACCGCGCGCCGTACGAGGCGACCGTCGTCGAACGCCTGCGCGCCGCCGACGCCCTACTCCTGGGCAAGACCAACCTCGATGAGTTCGCCATGGGTTCCTCGACGGAGAATTCCGCGTTCGGGCCCACGCGCAATCCCTGGGACCTCCAGCGCGTCCCCGGAGGATCCTCCGGCGGTTCCGCCGCCGCCGTCGCCGCAGGCATGGCCTGCCTGGCGCTGGGCTCCGACACCGGCGGCTCCATCCGCCAGCCCGCCTCCTTCACGGCCACCGTCGGATTCAAACCCACCTACGGACGCGTGTCGCGCTACGGCCTCGTCGCCTTCGCCTCCAGCCTGGACCAGATCGGACCGTTCGCCCGCGACGTCGAAGATGCCGCCCTCATCACACGCGTGATCGCGGGAAAGGACCCTCTGGATTCGACCAGCGTGGATCTCCCGCCGCCGACTCTCAAACCCAACGGCCGCCGGTTCCGCCTCGGCCTGCCGCGCGAGTACCTCGGCGAGGGACTCGATCCCGAGGTTCGCGACATCGTCCTGGCGGCAGCCAAGAAGCTCGAGGCGCGCGGAGCGACCCTCGTCGACGTGTCGTTGCCGACGACCCAGTACGGCATCGCGGCCTATTACATCGTCGCCCCGAGCGAGGCCAGCTCCAACCTCGCGCGCTACGACGGCGTGCATTACGGCCATCGAACGAAGGAACCCGTGGATCTCGTGGGCCTCTATTCAAAATCGCGCCGCGAGGGGTTCGGTGCGGAGGTCACCCGCCGGATCATCCTGGGGACGTTCGCCCTCTCCAGCGGCTACTACGAGGCGTATTACAACCGCGCGCTCAAGGTGCGCCGGCTGCTCAAACAGGATTTCGACCGCGTCTTCGAACGCGTGGACGCCGTCGTCGGCCCCACCTCGCCGACGCCCCCGTTCCGTCTCGGCGAGCGCACGGCGGATCCGCTGGCGATGTACCTCTCCGACGTGTACACGGTCAGCGCGAATCTCGCGGGATTGCCCGGCCTCTCGCTCAATTGCGGCTTCACGAAGACCGGCCTTCCCGTGGCCCTGCAGATCCAGGGCAAGGCGTTCGACGACGCGACCGTGCTGGAGATCGCGCTGGCGGTCGAACGCGAATGCGGGAAGGTGACGACGTGGCCGACGCCATAGACCTCGAGGCGGAGCTGCGCCGGCTGATGATCGCGATCGCCCGCGACATGGTCGCGCGGCGTTTCATCACCGCCACCGAGGGGAATCTGTCCACGCGATTGGATCCCGAGAGGCTGCTCATCACGCCGACCTCGACCAACAAGGGGCGGCTGACGGAGAATCAGCTCGTCGTGGTCGATAGGAGCGGACGCGTGCTCGAAGGGCGGGGCCAGCCGTCGAGCGAAATCGATCTGCACCTGACGGTCTATCGGGAGCGGCCGGACGTGAACGCCGTCGTCCACGCGCATCCTCCGATGGCCACCGCGTTCACCGTGGCGGGCGTGGAACTGGCCCAGCGCACGCTGCCGGAGATCGTCGTGCTCTTCGGATCGATTCCGACCGCGCCCTACGGGACACCGACGACGCCGGAGCTGGCCAAGACGGTCGAGGGGCTCGTGCGGGACGCGAACGCCCTCCTGTTGGAGAAGCACGGCTCGCTCACCTTGGGTCGCACCCTCGTGGAAGCCTATGAGAATCTCGAGCGCGTGGAATGGGCGGCGGAGGTGACGCTCTGGGCGAGGCTGCTGGGAAAGGTCGAACCCCTGCCCGACGCGCAGATGGAGAAACTCCTGGCCATTCGGGCCGAGAAGGCCGCCGTGGGATCGAGCGCCGCGGACTAAAGGACGGTTTACGGCTTTCTTGCATCCCGCCCCTCTCCTGGATAGCGTAGGACGGCCATGGCCAAGAAACCGCGAAGGTCCGTTCGGAATCTGGTCGATATCCCTGTTGAGATTCGCGGCGAGAAGCTCGTCTTCGGAAGCGGGCGGGACCTGTCGGAAGCCGGATTGCGGGTCCGGCTCGAGAGCCGCGTCCGCATGGGCGAGCGCGTGGGCGTGACATTCCGGCTGCCGGGCTTCGCCAATGTGGACCTCAACTTCTCCGCGGAAGTCCGCTGGGTGAAGGCGCATCCGTCCGGCGGCGTTTGGGAGGCGGGCCTGGAATTCGATCACACTCCGGAGACGAGCAAGAGGATTCATCTGCTGTTGTGGGAGCTGCAGGCGGGGAACTTGAAGGAAATCGAACGCCGTCATCGCACGCGACGCGCGCCGCCCCAAGGCAAACAGGGAGGAATATGAGCGAGGAACTCAAGGAACTCGTACGACAGATCGAGCGCGCCGCCACGCCTCGGCGGCTTACCCGCTGCCCCGTGAACATCCCCGTGTGGGTCGAGGCGCAGGGCGCGCGGATCGAAGGCCGCGGCCGGGACCTGAACGAGCACGGCCTGCGGGCCCGCATGAGCCGCCCGCTGTCGATGAACGAACGGGTATGGGTTCATCTGGAGCTCCCCGGGTTCCAGCACACCCTGGCCGTCCAAGCCGACGTGCGTTGGGTGCGCGCCGACGGTGGTCCCAGCCAGTACTGCGTCGGCTTGGAATTCCGGCATACGGACGAAACGCGCGGCGCGTTGCGGCACCTGCTGGTCATGCACGCCAGAAAGGCCCTGCCGCAAATCCAACGGTCGGGTCACACGACCCGCCGGCGTCTGCCGAAAGTCGACCCCAAGACTCTCTCCGAGAAACCGCCCGATCCGTAATCGCGAACCTGCGCCGGCCATGGACGTATAAGTCACTGAAGGAGATCATGAGGACCGCCATGATACATCTGATCGTCGCGCTGCTGCTGATGAACCCGGCCGCTTCCGCCGTCGTACAGGACCACGATCATGACGAGAAAGCCAAAGAGGAGGAGGCCCGCAAGAAGGTCGCCGCGTTCCAGAAGGAAATCGCCAAAGCGAAGCCCGACGACAAGCCGGCCTGCATCGACACGCTCGCCGAGCTACAACACCCGAAGATCCTGGATGAGCTCGTAACTTGGCTCACGAAAGGGACCAAGGAGTGCCAGACGACCGCGGCCCGGCACGTCGGCGAGTATGCCAAGAACCAGAAGGCGGCGGAGGCGCTCCTCAAGGCCGTGAAGGCCCACAAGGATCCCGAGATCATCGAGACCTTGTTGGACGAAGCGGCCAATGTGGGATACCGAGGAATCGCGAAGAACCTCGCGATCTTCTTCCGCCATGCACAGATCCAGGTCGCGAAGGCGGCCGTCGACGCCACCGGCAGCCTTAAGAGCAAGGATTCGATCCCGCCCCTCGTGGATCTCGTGCGGGAGCTCGAGGCCATTCACGACGGCGATTTCGGCGCGTCCGGAACCGGAGGTTCTCAGCCCGGCCAACCCCCCGGCTCGAACAC
>JACPRB010000259.1 GCA_016190155.1 Planctomycetota bacterium | reverse complement strand
CGTTCCTTCGTTCTTCCGTTCACCGGTTCTTGCGTTTACCCGTTCCTGCGCTCGAAGGCCTTTGCGAAAGGTCGTGTGCGGCCGGCGGAGAATGGATGCCCGCGCGGACCAGAAGCCCGGAACGGGCGAACGGACAAACGGGTGAACCAGTGAACGGTTACCCGGCGTGGCGCATAGGTCTTGTATATCGCGGTTGAGCGAGGGAGGCAAGGGCGTCGGCGCCCAAAAAGAAGGCGCGCCGCGCGGGCCCTATTTTGGGTTCTCCCCAGTTACCCCTACGGGGGTCGGCTCGGCCCGTGCGGCGCGCACCCAGCTGGTCTGACTGGAGCATAGCACACGAAAGGGCCGGGTGGATGAAAAAGTGAATTATCCTCCCGCCGCCGCCCGCACCACCGGACTCGCGTCCTTCCGAGCCGCCGCCACGATCTGCTCCGCCGCCGGCGTCCCCGCCGCTCGCGCCGCCGCCACCGCCGCCGCCCGCGTCTCGTCGCTCCAACCGCGCACGAAACCGAAGGCCTTCGGCCGCATCTCGAAGATGCGGCGGAGCGCCTCCATCGCCGTCGGAGCGGGCACCGACCGGAAATAGCCGCAGCATGCCACCGCCGTCTCCTCGTCCTCCGTCATCGCCAGGATCTGCGTCACTCCGTCGCGCACCTCGGGCGCCCGGCGATGCGTCGCCATGCCGATCGCTCGAAGGACCATCGCCCGGTCGCTCCCCGTGATCAGCTGCTGCAGGATCCGGCCGACCATCGGTCCCTCGCTGCGCTCCAGCAACGCGATCGCCGCGTCCCGAACGGACGGCACCGAGTGCGAAAGCCCCGCCAGAATCGGGGTCGCCAGATACGTCGAGCCCGCCAGATCCAAGACGCCGAGCACCCGAAGCGCCGTCTCGGCGTCCGCCTGCGCCGTTACCGGGCGCGCCAGTTCCATCTGCCCGGTCCCGCCGATCGCCCCCAGCGCCCGCGCCGCGGCCTGCCTCACTTCCGCCCGATCCGTCGTCGTGGCCAGGCGCACCAGCGGCGAGATCATGAGCGGTCCGATCACCCCCAGCACGACGATGGCGGTTTCTCGCACCTCGGCGGGGCCGTTCACCAGCATCGCGCTCACGCCCGGCGACAGCTCCGTCGCCAACGATCGGATCTTCGACGTCAGCGCCGCCTTGAATTCGCGCGAGATCTTCGGAGAATCGAGGACGGGCTTGACGCCGGCGCAGATCATGTCCGTCGCTTCGTCCCCCCCCGTACGGACCGCGGCCGATATCCACAAGCGAAGCGTTTCCGCCAGGTTGCGCTGTACGGATGGATCGGCTTCGGCGAGCAGCCGCCTCTTCAGGGCGTCCGACAGATGGGACACCGAGCGCTGCAGCGAGTCGTCCCTCAGCTCGACGAGGACTCGCCGGGCCAACGACAGCAGCCGGTCGCGTACCTGCGCGTTGGCGTGCTCCAGGAGCGCCGCGAACGTTCGCAGCGTCTCTTCGGACGGAACTCGCCCAGGGTCCTTCGAGAGGAGCTTCCGCTCCAGGGACTCGACCACATCCTTCGTCTCGCGATCGCGGATCTCGACGAACGTCACCTCCGGCAATTCCTCGTGCGCCGGTTCCGTCGGGGGAGGCGCCGCGACCGCCGGCTGAGGACCCGTCGGGGCGAACACGAATCGCCGTACGGAGCTGGCCTTGACGATCTGCCGGATGGTCTGGGCACAGACCGGATTGTCCGGCGGAACGGAAAGCGCGCTGATCAGCGCGCACACCTCCCGTCCGGTCATCCCGTCCTTGATCGTGAGCATCCCTTTGTGCGCCAGGTCGCGGGCCAGGAAGCGCGCGGCCTCCGCGGCCTCCGGCGTGGGCGCGAGCTCTTGGCCGTTCGCCGAGAGACGATCCCCTTCTCCGCTCAACGTCACGACCCGCGACCGATTCAGGAGGCTCAATACCGCCTCCGTAGCGCCCTGGATCTCCCCTTGGACGCGCGGATCTTCCGGAGGGAATTGCCGAAGGGCCGAAGCGGCCGCGTGAAGCCCCTTCAGCGCCGGCCACAACATCAATACTTCGTCCGCATCCAGGGCGCGGTCGCCGACGAGGCCGCCCCGTTGCAGGATCACGCTCTCGCCCTCGTCACGGGAAACGAACGCGCGCTGCGCGAGCTGGATGTGCGAGATGCCTTCCCGCTTGAGAAAGCGCTCCCAGTGATCCAGGGGGATTCGGGTGCGATCCAAGGGCAGGCTCATCTCGCGGACGAACGCCGCGAGTTCCCGCGGAGAGACGCCGAGCCGGAAGGAAACGCTCTCCAGGAGCCGCTCGCTGAGCAACGTCACGAAATCCCAGACGATGTCGCCTCCGCGCAGCGGGTCGAGCGGCGTCCCGTTGATGCGCAGGCCCGGCGACTGTACGGCGAAGGTCACCTGGGGGGCCTGCTGATGGAGCGCCTGCAAGGCCTCGAGGGTCAGCGCGTCCGCCTCCCGTTCTTTCTGGGCCCAGTGGGGATAGAGGCGATTGCGCTGCACCCAACCGTAGAGGGCGCTCATGAACGCCTGCGCGCAGGCCAGCATTTCGGGACCGGATGTTTCACTCATGAGAGGGCTCGATCCAAATCGAATTCTAGCACGCGTCGGCGATCTTGAGCGCCTCGTCCAGCGCGGCCACGGCCTGGTCGATTTCCGCCTCGCCGACGATCAACGGGGGCGCCACGATCAAGTGGCTGATCCAGCCCATCATGAAGACGCCCCGCTGCATGAGGTCCGCCGACACGCGGTCGATCACCATCGGCTTGCGATCCAGCTTGTCGGCGGGCACGTTGAAGGGTTCCTTCGTCGCGCGGTCGCGCATCAGATCGACCGCCCAGAAAAGCCCCCGCCCGCGCACGTCGCCCACCGACCGGTGCCGCTGGGCCACGTCGCGCAGCTTCGCCCCCAACGTCTCGCCCAAGGCCCGCGCGCGTTCGACGAGCTTCCGGTCGCGAAGCTCGCGGATCGCCGCCACGGCCGGTCCCAGCGTGATCGGATGCGCCTCGTAGGTGTGCCCCAGAGGGAAATAGTGGTCCTCGAAATAATCCGCGATCGCCTGGCTCGTGGCCGTCAGCCCCAGCGGCACGGCGGCCCCGGTGATCCCCTTGGCCGTCGTCAGGATGTCCGGGGCAAGTCCCCAGTGATCCAGCGCGAACCACGCGCCCGTGCGCCCCCACCCGGTCATTACTTCGTCGGCGATGACCAGGACGCCGTGGCGCCGCGCGATCTCGAACAGCCGCGGCAGGTATTCGTCGGGCGGGATGAGCACGCCGTTGGTGCCGACGATCGGCTCGATCACGATCGCCGCGACGTTCGCCTCATGAGAGATCATGTACTCGATGTAGTCGGCGCACGCGACGTTGCAGCCGGGATACTGCCGGCCCAGCGGACAGCGGACGCAGTCGCAGTCCGGCGCGAAGATCACGCCGTCCATCTTGCCCGTCGGCTCCACGGGCCAGCGGCGCAGATCTCCCGTCGCCGCGATCGACCCCGCGGTCGAGCCGTGATAGGACGTGTAGCGCGAGATGATCTTGTGCTTGCCCGTGACGAGCCGCGCCATGCGGAAGGCCGCCTCGTTGGCCTCGGTGCCGCTCGTCGTGAAGAAGAACTTCGTCAGGCCCTTGGGCAGGACCTCCAGCAGGAGCTGGCTCAGCTCGGCGCGCGCCGTGGTGGCGAACTGCGGCCCGACGTACGCCAGCGTCCGTGCCTGCTGGCAGATCGCTTCGACGACCGCCTTGTTCTTGTGCCCGAGCGTCGAGCACATCAGCTGCGAAGAGAAGTCGAGGTAGCGCTTGCCGGAGGCGTCGGTGAAGGTGCAGCCCTCGGCGTCGACGATGTGCAGCGGCTTCCACCCGCGCTGATGACGCCAGGTGCCGTAGGTGTGGCGTTGCGTGATCCCGACGACGTCAATGGCCATGGATCTCCCTCGCTTTCTTGCGATCCAACTTCTGCATCGCGTTCCTCGGAAGCGGTCCGGCCACGATCGTCACCTCGCGCGGTCGCTTGAACTTGGCGAGGTGCCGCTCGCACCACTCCAGCACGTCCTCGCGCGTGAGCGTCGAACGCGGCACCACGACGGCGCGGACGACCTCGCCGAGCGCCGGGTCGGGCATCGGCAGCGCCACCGCCTCCGCCACGGCGGGGTGCCGCAGCAGCACCTCCTCGATTTCGAGGGGCGCGATGTTCGTGCCGCCGGAGATGATGATGTCCTTCGCGCGGCCCGTGATGAAGAAATACCCGTCGGCGTCCCGCGTGCCGAGGTCGCCGGTACGGAAGAACCCGTCTTCGTGCCGTGTCGCCTCGTCCTTCTCGTCGCGCCAATAGTGTTGAGCGACGCTCGGGCCGCGCACGACGATCTCGCCGGTCTGGCCGACGGGAAGCTCGCGGCCGGCCGAATCGACCACGCGAACGTCCATTCCAGGAAGCGGCCGTCCGACCCCGCGTCGTGGACCGCGGGCGGGATTGGCCGTGATCATGGTCGTCTCGGTCATGCCGTAGCGATTGATGATGCCCCGGCCGAACGCCTGTTCGAAACGCTCCGCGAGCGCGCCGTCCAGAGGCGCGGAACCGGAAACCCACAGGCGCATGGACGAAGTGTCGGCGCGGCGCGGGACCTCGAGGAGCCGGTGGTACATCGCGGGCACGCCGAAGAACATCGTGACGCGGCGGCGTTCGATGGTCTCCAGGACCGCCTCGGGCTGGAACCGTTCCTGCAGGATGAGCGTACAGCCGGTCGCCATCCAGCCGTTGAGGCCGTTGTGAAGCCCGTGGACGTGCATGAGCGGCAGGCACAGGAGCAGCACGTCGCGCTGCGTCCATTCCCATACGTCCACCAGTCCCCGGATGTTGTGCGTGAGCGCGGCGTGCGTGAGCGGTACGCCCTTGGGTTTACCGGAGGTGCCCGACGTGAAACAGATGAGCGAGATGTCGGGGGCCTCGGGCCACGTCGGTCGCGGCGGCGCGTCCGGATGCACGAGGATGCGCGGAGCGCCCGCGGCCTCGGCGATTTCCCGCCGCGGCTCGTCGGTGATCACGACGCGGCAGTCGGTGAACGAGATGGGGTGCGCCGCCTCGCGCACGGTGTAGGCGGCGTTGACGGGGACGCGGACGCCGCCGGCCATCTGGACGCCGAACTGGGCGAAGACGTTCTCCGGTCCGTTCGGGAGGAAGAGGGCGACGCGATCGCCGCGGTCGATCTCGAGGGCGCCGGCGACGCGTCGCGCGGCCTCGCGAACCTCGCGGAACGTCCAGGAGCGATCTTGCCAAAGCAGCGCCGGCTTGTCCGCGAGCCGCGTACAGGTTTCCTCGAACAGATGGACCAGGTTCATAGACGGGTACTGTAGATCGCGATCGATGAATTGTGAATGCTCCAATGCGCGATCCCGAGGGTAGAATAATCGGGCGGCGCGCCGGCGCCCGCTCATCAAACCATGCAACCCAATACGCCTATGGAAGGACATGATCTTCCCGTCGGAACGCGCGTCGGCGAGTGCGTGATCCAGCGGAAGATCGGCTCGGGGGATAGGGCTTCGGTCTACTTCGCGCAGCACCTCGTCCTCTTCAAGCCGGTGGCGGTCAAGGTGCTGTCTCGATCCCGATTCGGCGACGAGGCGGGCGTTCAGCGGTTTCTGCGCGAGGCCCGAGTGCTGGCGTGCCTGGAGCATCCGAACCTCGCGCAGGTTCTCGACGTGGGCGAAGGGGCCGGGTTCTGCTACGTCGTGACGCAGTACGTCGACGGTCAGGGACTCGACGTCCTGCTCGACAAGGGAGGGAAGCTTACGCCGAAGCACGCCCTCGAAATGGCGAAGCAAGTGGCGGCCGTGCTGGGCGTGGTCCACGAAGCGGGAGTCGTCCATCGGGATTTGAAGCCCGCCAACGTGTTCATCACCCGGAGCGGGATCGTCAAGGTGACGGATTTCGGGATGGGCGCGGACAAGGACGGCCTGGATGCGCGCTCCGACATCTACTCGCTCGGCGCGACGTTCTACCACGCGCTGACCGGAGAGAAGTTCGTCGAGGGCGGCGCTCTTCGGGGCGTTCCGCCGGTTCTCTCCGAGATCGTCGGAAGGATGACGGCGCGGCGGTACGAGAGCGCGGCGGAAGTGATCGAGGCTCTCGAGACCGTCGGTCCTTTGCCGGACGGCACATCAAGCGGTGACCCGGAAACCGTCATGTTCCTCGACGACTTGGGCGGCGAGACGATCTTCGATCTGCCCCGGACCGCTCCCTCACCGGCGGCTCAGGCCCGCGAAGTTCCCGAGGCCGCCGAGGCGATTCCGGTGTTCCCTGGATCCGAGGAAGCCGCCCTTCGTCCTGGATCCACTCTGGGGGAATACGTCCTCGTGCGGCCGGTGAGCGACGAGGTTCGATACGTCTTGTGGGAGGCGGACAGCAAGAAGTTCGGTCGCCGTGTCGCGCTGCGGATTCTCAACGGCAGCGAGACGCATTTGGCCAAACGGTTGCATGAGGAGATCGGCAAGTTCAAGAGCATCGCGCACGCGAACATCGTGCGCGTGCTCGAGGCCGGGACGGAGGCGGACGATCGGCAGCGCGTCTTCAACTTCCTGGCCCTGGATCGGGTGGAAGGCGAGACGCTCGCGAAGCTCATCGAGGCCCAGACGCTGTCTTTGGAGAAGCAGGCCGGAGTGGCCGAGCAGGTCGCGGCGGCGCTGGGCCATCTGCATCAACTCGGCATGGTTCACGCCAAGCTCTGTCCGACCGGCGTCTTCGTCAGCGAGGGCGGTCATGCGGTGATTATGCCGTTCGACGCGGAAGGATACTCCGATCAGTCCCAGGTGCTGGCGGGCAACGCCGCGGCGCTGGCCACGATCATGACGGATGCGGCGTACATGGCGCCGGAGCAGCTGGGCGGGCAGGAAGGCGACGTGGACGTGCGGACGGACATCTACCGGCTGGGCGTCATGATGTATCACGCCGCCGCCGGGAGGCTGCCGTTCAGCGGAAAACTGCCTCCGGATATTTTCCGCCAGATCCTCGCGGCGACTCCGGAGTCGCCGCGCCGGTACAACATCCGAATGGACCGGTACTACGAAGCCATCATCCAAAAGGCCATGGCGCGCGAGCCGCAGCAGCGATATCCCACCGCGGCCGCTCTGGCGCAGGATTTGAAATTGTACCGCGAGGGTGGGCGGCCGATGTGTTGCTCGCCCACGACGATCCGGATGGCGGTGAGGCCCGCCAAGCGGGCGTCTTCGAAATACGCGATCGCGGCCGTCGTGGCGCTGGCGGTCGTGGTCGTCCTGCTGGGGATGTTCGTGGGCCTGTCTTCAGGTCGCGAGGCCAAGCCCCCGGTGAGCGGCCGGCCGGAAGGGGAGCTTCAGGAGCGCAAGGCGCGGGCGTCGCTGCTTCGGGAGCACAAGCAGTGGGCGCAGGCGCTGCAGGAATGCGAGCGCGGTCTCTTGTTGGGGAGTGACGAGGCGCTCGAGGGGATCGCGCGGGAGTGCCGGGTCGGCCTGCTTCAGGAGGATGTGATCGGGAAGATCGCAAGTCTGCGGGAAGCGCGGCGGTTTCGGAAGGGGGACGCTCAGGAGGTCGCTTCGTTGCTGCAGGCGCTGCAGGCGCTGGAGTCCCTGCGGGAAACCTCCGATGCCGCCGGGCGGGGCCCCCACGCCGCTCTCCTGGGCAAGGGCTACTTCCATCTGGGCGCCCTGGCCCGAGCCGAAAGCGAGCTCGAGCGGGCGGTGATATTGGGTGCGGCGGACGGCGAGGTCGTCCTGCTCTTGGCGCGACTCTCGACGGAACGGTGGCTCACGGCCTTGGCGATCACGCCGCTGGTGGACGATCCGAGGGAGCTTCAAGAGCAGGCCGCGGAGTACAACCGCAGGGCGCAGAAGTATCTGACTCAGGAAGGATCCTCGGGGCCGCCCGGAGCGGAGCAAAGGGTTTCGGACGCGCACCTGGCGCTGGCCATGGGCGATGCGGCCCGCGCGCGGGACGTCTGCGAGGCGGGTTTGCGGGAGTTCGGGCAGGAGCCGGAAGCGGCGGAGTTCCTGTTGGTTCTCGGGTGGACCTCCTCGGACGCGGCCGAGAGGATCCGGCGAATCAGCGAGGCGCTGGAGCGGCAGCCGGGACGCATGCTGGGCTACGTCTTGCGGGCCGGCGCGCGGCTCATGCAGAACGACGTCGAGCAGGGGCTAGCGGACATCGAGAAGGCGCTCGACATGGCGCCTCGGATGCCGCTGCTCGTCTTCCTGCGTGGGCTCGCTCGGGAGCGGAAGGGAGCGCTCGATGAAGCCGTCGCCGACTACACGCAGGCCGTGGCGCTCATGCCGGGTTTTGTGGATCCGTTGAATGCGCGTGCCGCGGTGAGAGCCAAGCAGGAGGATGTGTCCGGCGCCCGGGTCGATTGCGAGAAGGCGATCCGCATGAAGCCGAAGCATGCGGCGGGTTATGCGATTCGGGGGCAGCTGCGCGCCGGCGAAGGGGAACTGGTGGAAGCGGTGACCGATTTCACCACCGCCATCGAGTTAGATCACGAGTCCGCGAGGCTCTATGTCTTGCGGGGCAACTCATGGCTGGAATTGAAGAAGTTCGAATCCGCGCTGGGAGACTACGAATCGGCCCTTTCGTTGGATCCGAATGCGCCTGGGGCATGGATGGGGCGGGGCCGGGTCCGGCAAACGCAGGGGAACCTCAAGGGGGCGGCGGCGGACTTCCAGCGCGCCCTTGACGTGGCTTCCGAACGCTGGGATCGGCTGGCCGAGGTCCGGCGGCTGCTCGAGGAAGCCCAGCGGTAACCGTTCATCCGTTCACTCGTTCGTCTGTTCGCCCGTTCCTGGCTTCTGGTCCGCACGGGCATCCGTTCACACCACCGGCCGCACACGACCTTTCGCAAAGGCTTTCGAGGCAGGAACGGGTAAACGCAAGAACCGGTGAACGACCGGCGGAAGCCGCAAGCTTACGACCGTTCGCTGGGGTAGGTCAGATCGAACTCGTGGCGGCCCGTAATGGGCCACAGTACGAGAAAGTGATGCGCCAGGTCGGAAAGGACCAGTGCCGAACCGACGCACGTGATGGCGACGCGAACGTCGCAGGACGGCCAGGCCATGGAGATCCCCAGGACGAGCGCCCCCACGTATGCGTGATGGATGCGCCAGCCGAAGGTGAACGCGGCGAGGGCGCACGTATCGCGGGTGGCTTGGACGCCGAACATGAAGCGTCCGCAAGCGGTGGCGGATTCCACGAGCACCGTCAACAGCGCGACGGTGAGGAAGGGGTGTTCACCGACCCATGCCGCCCACTGCCCTGCCATGGCTGACGGAGAATTATACCTGGTTTTCGTCGGTCGAGATCGCGCGACGGAAGATCGCTTTGCAGGCAGACGAGGGCCCATGAAGTACAATACTGCTCCCCAGAGGAAAGGACCGTGGACGACGGACGCAACGGATGAACCCTCCTTTCCTCCTCCGCCAGTCGGCATCGCGAGGACTCTCCGAAGCAGCCGAAGGCTGCGGAGGACGAGCGCCGTCGCACAAGAGACCAAGCTGTTGGGAAGGCTTCGGAGGGTAAATCGGTGAACGGGCGAACGGGTGAACGGATGAACGAGAGAACCGATGAACAGGTGAACCCTCCTCCGCCGTCGCATGGAACACCGAGCTTCTCGGAAAGGCTGCGGAGGGTAAACGGGCGAACGGCTCCGCGCATCGTCTGCATCGGAGGCGGAACCGGACAGTCGCAGCTCCTGCGGGGGCTCTCCCGCTATCCGCTGGACATCACCGCGATCGTCGGCGTCACCGACAACGGCGGACACAGCGGCCTCCTGCGACGCGACTTCGGCATCCCGCAAGTCGGAGACATCCGCAACTGCCTGGCCGCGCTGGCGCCCGATTCGAGCCTCTTCACGCGACTGATGCGGTACCGCTTCTCGGAGGGATCGCTCGACGGCGCGAGCCTCGGCAACCTCATCGTCGTCGCGATGATCCGTATGGGCGGGTCGCTGTCCGCCGCGATCGAGACGCTGGCGCGTGATCTCGGCGCGCGCCACCGCATCCTGCCCGTCTCCGACGAGAGCGCGCACATCTGCGCCGAGCTCGCCGACGGGCGCACGGTGCACGGAGAGTGGGAGATCATCCGGCGCCGGCCGCGAAGCCCGATCGCTCGGATGTTTCTGAAGCCGTCCATCCGCTGCCTTCCGGACTGCGCGAAGGCGCTGGCTCAAGCGGACGTCATCGTCTTCTGCCCAGGATCGCTCTTGACCGGCATCGTCTCGGCGCTCCTGACGAACGGGATCCAAGGGGCGATCCGGCGATCCCGCGCCCTCAAAGTGCAGATCTCCAACATCATGACCCAGCCGGGCCAGACCGACGGATTCTCCGCGGGGGATCATCTGCGGACGTTGGCGCACTATCTGGGGACGGAGCCGGATGTCTTCGTGCTCAACACCGGCAGACCTCCCAAACGTCTGCTCGACTTGTACCGCAAAGACGGATCCGTGCCGGTGCGCGCGGACGTGCGCCCGAAGGCCGGGCTTCGGGTGATCGCCCGCAATCTCCTGGAGCCGCGCGGACTGGACGTGCTGACGCTGTACGCACGCCACGGCAAGGGATTGACCCAGGGACCGCACTTCATCCGGCACGATCCGGACAAGCTGGCCGCGATCCTCTGGGAACTGGCGCTCAAAACGCGACGTCCAAGCCGAGAACGAAATTCGTCCCCGGTGCGTTGATGCCCGAGCCGTGCGCCCGGGAGTCGGCGTTGGTGATGTTCTCCACCGCCGCCGTCGCGCGCACGTTCGTGAGCAGCTCGAGGCCGCCGCGCAGCGTCGCGGTGAGATAACCCGGAGTGCCTCCCGGCGGGATCCGCTCCACGTCGAGCTCGTCGACGGGAGAGAGCCGGCGCTGCCGGCGTACCGCCGTCACGACGCCCTCCAGGAAATACGTCGTGCCTCGCGGCGCGTACCGCACGCCCAGGTGACCGGTCGCGGGATTCATCTTTGAGAGCGGGCGGTCGTCCACTTCGCCGATCGACCACGTGAAGTCGGTCCAAAACGTCCACGTGGTGCACAGGCGATACTCGGCGAAGGCCTCGACGCCGTGCACGAGCGCGTCGCCCACGTTGTCGCGCACGAAGGCGTCGGGCCCGAAGGCCGGCTCCGGGCGCCGGTCGATGAAGTCGTCCACGCGCGTGAGGAACCCCAAGAGCTCCGCTCGGAACGTCTCCGTCGTGCTGCGCATGCCCAGTTCCACCGTGAGCGGGAGCTCGGGATCGATGCGCCGGTTGGGAAAGTCCATTTGGCCGGACCCGAACTCGTGAAGCCCCGTGGTGTCGTCCAGATTGGGAGCGCGGTGGCCTTGCGCGAGGCCTACGAAGACGGAGACGGCGTCTGTCGCCCGATAGAGGACCCTGGCGTTGCCGGCGATTCCCGCCCAGCCCGTCTCCAGCGATTGAAAAGGAGGGGTGCCCGCGCCGGACGGATCGATCTCGATCGCGTGGATCCGCGTCCAGACGGCGCGCGCGCCCAGCGTGAGCTCGAAGTCTGCGCCCAGCGCCAGCTCGTCTTGGACGTAGAGGCCGGCGAGGTCGTAAACCGAATCGTCCGCGACTTCGCCTCGGTCGAACGGCGTGGTGATCCCGCCGGCGGAGATGTCGGAGCCGCGAGAGTTCACGACGTCGGCGATGAACTCCCCTCCGAATCTCCATTGACCGACGGAGGTGGCGCGGGCGGCGTGAAGGAAGAAGCCTCCGGAGCGCACCTCGGTCTGGCGCTGCGATCGCGTGGACGTCGCGTCGATGCGATCCAGCTCGTCGAACTGGCGATGGTAGGAGACGCTGACGTGGAGGTCGTCGACCAGCGCGTTCATGTCGCGCGCGCGGAACTGAAGGTAGATGAGATCGCGTTCCAGCGCGCGTTCGTGCCGCAGGTCGGTTCCGGGTGCGGTGTCTTGCCAAGGCTGCGAGAAGATCGTTCGGTGTAGGGTGGGAAGGTCCTCGTGGCGCGCGCCCTGCATTCCGAAGACGAAGACGCGGTCGTCTCCGAGATTCAGGACGAGCTTCGCGTCCGCCTGGATCTCGTCGTACGCCGTGTGGGGCAGCCGGCCGAGCGGGGGGGCGGCCGTCAGGTCGCCGAAGTCGCGGTACGTGACGCCCGCGTAGAGCGCCCCGTCGGAAGAAAGCGCCGCCATCTCCTCTCGGCCGATGTGGGAATTCTCGGCGCTCGAATATCGGTAGAAGCTGCGCATGCGCACTTCGAGCGCCTCCGGGAACTTCGACGGCTCGCGCGCGTCCGCCAGGACGACGCCTCCGACGGCGTCGGCGCCGTACGCGACGAGCGAGGGGCCGCGCAGGATCTCGAAGCGGTCTACGGCATGAAGGTCCAAGGTGTTCCAGGTGGAGTCGTCGCGGGTGGTTCCGTTGTTCAGGCGGATGCCGTCGATGAGCAGGAGGGTGCGCGGTCCCGTGAAACCGCGGATGACGGCGGTTTCTTCGGCGAGCGCCGTTCTCCGGATCAGGACTCCCCGCGTGTCCTCCAGGGCTTCGGGCAAGGTGCGCGGAGCGCGGCGATCTATATCTTCACGCTGGATTACGTCAAACGAGTGAGGAGACGGAATGGACTCAGTTTCCTGCGAAAGCCACAGGGCGAGCGCGAGCAAGAGCATGGGCCGATCATTATGGTTGGCCGGATGGATCGGCGCCACTCTTTCGCTGCCGGCGACGGCGCAGGAGGAAACGACGCCGGCGGCGGGCGCGGCGGTCGAAAGGGGGCTGGAGATGATGGCGAGGCGCCAGCATCGCAGCGGAAGCTACGAGGGTTCGGCGCCCGTAGCCACCAGCGCGCTGTGCGGACTGGCCTTCCTGGCTTCGGGCAGCACCTACGATCGTGGTCCGTACAGCGAGAGCATCCGGCGCAGCGTGGAGTACCTCTCGCGGTGCGCCTCCAAGACGGGATTCCTGACGGAGCCTTACGTCTCCTTCGGCGGCGGCTCCGGCATGCACGGCCACGGGTACGCGACGCTCTTCCTGGCGGAGGTCTTGGGGACGATCGGCGACGCGGACGTTCAGGAACGCGTACGCGAGATTCTGGAGCGGGCGGTGCGGCTCATCGAAGGATCCCAGAATCGTTACGGCGGGTGGAACTCCGCGCCGGAACCGAAGCACACGGACGACGGATCGGGCGCGGTGGCGGTGATGCAGGTCACGGCGCTGCGCGCGGCCCGCAATGCCGGCATCGAGGTGAAGGAGCGCGTCGTCGAGCGCGCCGGGGAATATATCCTGCGGATCACCTCCGACGACGGCTGGACCCAGTACAACATCCACAGCGTCTCCGGAGGGCGCGGATCGAGCGCGTTGACGGGGGCGGGCATGACGATCCTCAACGCGCTAGGGGATTACGATCATCCGAAGCTTCGCAAGGGCGTGGCCAATGTCTTGGCCGGCGCTCCCTTCCTCCATCGGGAATCGGCCGACGGGGGGTGGCAGACGTGGTACTGCTACGCCGCCTTCTACTGCACGCTGGCGATCTTCCAGACGGGCGGGGAGGCGTGGCGGCAGTGGTGGCCGGCGATGCGCGACGATCTGGTGAAGAAGCAGAACTCCGACGGTTCGTGGGCCGGGATGTACGGCAACTACGGGCCGTTGTGGAGCGCGTTCGCGTGCCTGACGCTCTTGATGCCCTACCGGTACTTGCCGTTGTTCGCGGAGGGGGGCCGGGGGGAGGAAGG
>JACPRB010000257.1 GCA_016190155.1 Planctomycetota bacterium | reverse complement strand
GTTCAAATGAGGGTAACAGTCGTGGCGGGCTTGCCGAGCATCAGAGCTTCTTCTCAGGGTCCTCTGCGTCCTCTGGTGTCGGTTTCTTCTCTGCGCGCTCTGCTCCCCTCTGTTTCCTCGCACAAGCCCGAATTGAACCGTGCCAGAAGTCCGGAACGGGCGAACGGACGAACGGGTGGACCAGTGAACGGTTACACGCCCGAATCTGCCGTCACGCGACGCTCAGGATCGCACGGCGCGTTCCAAGGCGATTCCGTGCCGGTGCAGGAGCCGGTACAAGGTCACGGGATTGACTCCCGCACGAGCGGCCGCCCGGCGGACGTTGCCCTGCGTCCCTTCGAGCAATTCCACCAGGTACCGTTTCTCCTGGGGAGCCATCCATTCCTCGCGGAGGTCCGCCAGCGTGCGTTCGGGGAGGGCGGTTCGGGGGGCCTGCGTCGCGGGCGGCGTTCGCACGGACCGAGGGAGGTCCTCGGCGCGGATTTCCTCGCCCGAGGACATGACCACGGCGTGTTCGATGATGTTGCGCAGCTCGCGGACGTTGCCCGGGTACTCGTGAGCGCGCAAGGCGGCCAAGGCGGCGGGCGAGAGGCGCTGGATGTCCTTTCCGTGCTGCCGGTTGGCCTGCTGCAGGAAGATGCCCGCGAGCACCTCGAGATTGTGCTTGTAGCGGCGCAAGGGCGGCAGGTCGATCGTGACCACGCTCAACCGGTAATAAAGGTCCTCGCGGAAGCGGCCTTCACGCGCCATCACCGACAGGTCGCGGTGCGTCGCTCCGATCAAGCGCACGTCGACGCGCTCCGGCGGGGCGTTGCTCCCGAGCGGCTGGATCTCGCCTTGTTCGACGGCGCGCAGGAGCTTCGCCTGGAGCGGCAGTGCCAGCTCGCCGACTTCGTCGAGGAAGAGGATTCCCCCGTCGGCCTTCTTGAACTCGCCCAGCCGCGTATGGGTCGCTCCGGTGAAGGCGCCTCGTACGTGGCCGAAGAGGGTGCTCTCGAGCATGGACTCGGGAATCGCCGCGCAGTTGACGACGACGAACGGTTTTTCCGCGCGTCCGCTGTTGAAGTGGATGGCGTGCGCCACGAGCTCCTTGCCCGTGCCGCTCTCGCCTTGGATCAGGACGGGCGCGTCGGTGGGGGAGACGTGCTCGATGCGTCTCTCGACGTCGAGCCACTCGGGCGAGAGGCCCTTGATGAGGAACGGCCGCCGGCCTTGGCCGTGGCGCGCGCGGGAAAGCTGGGCGCGCCGGAGGAACTTGGCGGAGGAGGCGGCGAGCGATTCGAGCTCGTCCAGATGGGCGGGCGTGAAGGCGTGCGGCTGTTGGGACGAGACGGACAGTACTCCGATGGGGCGGCCTTGCCACGGGATCGGGACGGCGGCGATGGAGCGTACGTCGAGGAAGTACATCGTGTAGTGGGCATCCTCGCGCGAATCGGGACAGAGATAGGGTTGGTTGTGGTCCATGACCCACAGGGCGATGCCGCCGGGGCGGCCGTCGCTGCGCCCGCGCAAGACGGCTCCAGGGAGGTCGAGGACGACGTCCTCGACGATGTGGAAGTGCGCGACCAGCCCCTGTTCCTTGGTGTCCCACAGGAAGATCGCTCCGTTTCGCGATTGGGTGCGCTCCAGCGCCAGCTGGACGATGCGACGTTCCAGCGATTCCACCGCGGCGGCATGGAGGACTTCGTCGTCCGCGTTGCGGGCCGTCATCGAGTGCCTCCTGAAGTAAACGGAAGTTGCACATATGCAATAATCGAGTTCGATTGTGAAGCGATTTCGCGTTCGCGGGGTCGGCACGCGGTGTGCGTTAGGATCTCTGTGAAGCTCGCCATCCATGTCCGGTCGGGAGGTCCCGGGGGACACGTGCAGGCGTACTGCCCGGATTTTCCCGGATGTTCGGCCTCGGCGCCGACGGAGGAGGAGGCGATCGGGTTGCTTCGTAGGCGCATCGAGCGGCTCTTGACGGAGGGGCACCGCAAGTCCACTCCCCCGCGAACGGTGCGCCGGGTGATCGAAATATGAAGGGGCTCGGAGGGGCGGGGGCGCGGGCACCGCGCCGCCCGGCGTTGGAGGGACGGGACACGCTGGGAGCGTTCGCCGCCGGGCCCCTTATACCGGCCGTCGGGCATGTTCGCGCGAGATCCGGGCGCATCGGGGAGGGAATGGGCCGGGAGTTCGCCGCGCGCATGCCCTGACGAGATTCTCCATGACGCAGGACGGGCGACCCCCGGGGAGCGATCCTCCCCGGGGGCTCCGCTTGCGGCGCATGCCTGCGGCTGACATACTGGCGGCAGTTCTCGCCATGGACATCCGCTACACGTTGAGCATGCCGGAGCCGCAGACCCATTTGTTTCATGTCGCGATCGATCTTCGCGGCGCGAAGGGCTCGGCCGTGGATCTCGTGATGCCGGTCTGGACTCCGGGGTCCTACGTCGTGCGCGATTTCGCCCGGAACGTTCAGGACTTCGACGCCGGCGCGTTGCGCTGGAAGAAGGTGGACAAGAGCCGCTGGCGCATCTTCACGAACGGTCGCTCCACGGTTCGAGCGGAGTATCGGGTATGGGCGTTCGATCTGGAGGTCGATCAGAACCATCTCGACGGCGAACACGGCCTCTTCAACGGCGCCGGCCTGTTCATGTACGTGGACGGGCAGAAGCACCGCCCCGTTGCGCTGCGCGTGCGGCCGCCTCGCGGGTGGCGCGTCGTGACGGGATTGCAGGGAGAGGGGACGCGCTTCACGGCGCCGAGCTACGACGTCCTGGTTGATTGTCCGACGGAGATCGGCACGTCGCCGGTTCGCGCGTTCCGGGTCCGCGGCAAGGCGCACCGCGTGCTCATTCACGGCGCGAACAATTGGGACGAACCCCGGCTGCTCATGCACATCCGCAAGATCGTGCAAGAGGCGGCGCGCCTGTTCGGCGGCCTGCCGTATGAGCGGTATGTGTTCCTCTACCACGCGGCGGTGGCGGGCCTGGGAGGTCTGGAGCATTTCAACTCCACGTCGATGACGCTCAACCCATGGGCCGGTCGACCCGCCAAGGCCTACGAGCGCATCGTCGAGGTGACGGCGCACGAGTTCTTCCATCTTTGGAACGTGAAGCGGATCCGGCCGAAGGCGCTGGGACCGTTCGATTATGAGCGGGAGGTGTACACCGGTCTTTTGTGGGTGTGCGAAGGCTTGACGTCTTACTACGACAAGCTGCTCTGCTGTCGCGCGCGGCTCTACGACGCGAAGCGCTACCTCAAGAAGATCGCGGAGGCCATCCAGGCGTATCGCGAGAAGCCGGGTCGTCTGCGGCAGAGCTTGGCTCAAGCCAGCTTCGACACGTGGCTCTGGGCGTACCACAGCCACCCGCAGTTCGTGAACCGCGCCATGTCCTATTACGAGAAGGGCGCGCTCGTCGGCCTGTCTCTGGATCTCGAGATCCGGCGGCGCACGAGGAATCGTCGCTCTCTCGATGACGTCATGCGTCATCTGTGGCGGCGCGTCGCCTCGAAGGGCCTGACGGTGGACGAAGACGCCGTGCCGAGGATCGTCGAGGAAGCCGTGGGAGAATCGCCGGCGGAGTTCTTCGAGAAGTACGTCGACGGCGTCGACGAGATTCCGTTCGAGCGTTTCCTGCGGGCGGCGGGGCTGGAGTTGGAGAAGGAGCCGATCAAGACGGACGGCGACGCCGAGCCGGGCGACGTCCCGTGGCTGGGCGTCCAGACGCGCAACGGGCCGGAACGGCTGATCGTCGCCGCCGTCACGGAGGGATCTCCCGCCTATCGGGACGGCCTTTATCCGGACGACGAGCTGGTGGCGTTCGATGGCGTGCGCGTCGACAGCCAGAACTTCGCGGGCCTCGTCCGGGATCGGCGTTCGGGGCAGAAGGTAGCGGTGACGGTCTTCCGCCGGGGTCGTTTGATTCACGCGGCGCTGACGTTGGGTCGGAAGGAGAACGTCCACTGGATGATCGTGCCGCGTCGGGATGCCGGGGCGCTGGAACGATCGATCTACTCATCATGGTTGCGGCATCCGTGGACGCCGCCGTGCAAGGGGCGTTAGGTTCGCATGCGGTACATCGAGCTGGAACTCGAGGCCGTCGGACGTCTGGCGAGAGTGCAGCCGTCGCTCGGCACGGTGCTGGCGTTGGCCGGACCGGACGAGACACGCCTGGTGGTCTGCGACCGTCCCGGCGACGGCGGCTCTCGGCTGACCTGTTTCGATGCCGATGGCTCTCGGGAGATTCGTTTGGATGTGCCAGGATTCCGCGTCCGTTTGCTGGCGGATGCGGACGGGGGGCAGATGCTGGCCATCGGCGAGGGGGAAGAGGACGGGATCCTGTTCGACGCCACCGGGCGAGTGCTGCGCCGGTACGGTTTCGGGGGAGGCATCGTGGATGCCTGTTACGATCCCGACGGCAACATTGTGGTGCTTCGATCGCGGCCGCCGCTGTTGGATCGGTATGGACCCGACGGAGATCGGGTGGAGGCGGACCCGCAGCTCGAGCGCATCCACGAGTCGACCGCGCAGCACGAGGGCACGATGCTCGTCATTCAGCGCGACGGCACGGTGTGGCTCAACCTGGCGGAGGCCTTCGACGTCAAAGGCGGAATCGTCTGCTCGTTGGACGCGGAGCGGGCGTTCGGCGCCGGACGCGTCTGCGCCGATCTCGTCGGTTGGGACGGGATCCTCGTGCTGACCGAGGCGGGCCGGCTTCATGCGCTGAACTCGAAAGGCGTGCGCCGGACGGCGAGATTGCCCGACGAGGCGATCCGCGCTCATCTGGGGCGCGGGATGTCGGCGGTGCGGGATGTCTTCGTGACGCGGGATGAGAAGCTGCGGCTGGTGGACACGGTCGGAGGCGCGGTTCTGTCGTTTCGAATCCTCAGCGAGTGATATAATAGACTGACGGATCAGACGATAGAGGGTGGCGGTCCCCGGAAGGAGTATTCGTGATGTACCGCGCCATCTGGCCGGATCAGGAAGATCGCCGGACCTGTCTGCGGCGCGGCGCGGGGAGGAAGCCATGACCCTCGAGGCGCGGCGGGTTCTGGTCGTCGAGGACGCGGCGCGCATTCGCGAGATTCTCGAGTTCTTCCTGCGCCGTCTGGGATACATCGTGGAGTGCGCGCCGGACGGTGAAGTGGCCGCGGAAATGCTGCGCGAGCGCGGCTACGACTTGGTCGTCACGGACTTCATGATGCCCAAGTTGACGGGCGTGCAGCTCATCAAGCGCATGCGGGAGAGCGGCGACACGACTCCGGTGCTGCTCATCTCGGGCACGGTGGCGGCGGCCGCTCTGGCCGCGGCGCGGCGGTTCGGCGCCGTGGAGGTGCTGGCCAAGCCGTTCGCGAAGGACGAGCTGATCGAGAAGGTGGAGATGTTGCTCGCGTTCCAGCACGGACCGGGAGGAGATCGGGCGAGCTGAACGGGGGCGGGCACGTTTCAGACGGGTGGATGGGTAGAGGTTCCTTTCAGGGGGGTAGGCCGGTGCTCAAATCGATGACGCCGCGTTCCGTGTGTTTGTTCATGGAAGATGCGGGCCTGCGGAAGTATGCGGAGCAGTTCTTCGTCCATCAGGCGTGGGATGTGGACGTGACCGGGCCGAACGATCTCGTCGTCTTCGACGGACCTCCGGGAGTGGCGATTCTGCGGATGATGCGGTCGCGCGGAGATGAGACGCCCGGGCTGTTCCTCGTTCTGGATCGCATCGTGTTGCGGGGCCTGAAGTACGCGCTGGCGCTGCGACCGCCGTTCACGCCGGACCGGCTCCGCGATGCCTGCGGGGCGCTCTTGCGGCGGAGGATCAAGCTGGTGCTCAGGAGGCGCCGGGCGGTCTGAGGGCGCGGGGATTCCGGGACGAACGCCCGTCCGTCGGCGGGGACCGACGGACGGGCAGGAGGAAGTAATACGTCCTACGGAATAGAGATCGCGCGGAAGTGATCGATGACGTCCAGTTCGGGCATGCCCACGCGGTCCAGCACGCCGATGTCGAGGCCGAACTCGTTGAGGACCCTGTCGTCGACGGGGACGCCGTTTTGTGAAGAAGCCAGCGTCACGGCCGCCAGGTAGAAGTCGACGCCGTTTCCGGAGCCTTGCTTGTAGGGGAAGTAGAAGCCGGTCGCGATGATGCCGCCTTGTCCCATCAGGGCAAGGAGGGATCGCGCCATGCGGACGTTCTCGTTCGAAGGCGCGCCGAGGATGGAGTACTGGATTTGTCCGCCGTTGCCGACCTTGACGGCCGAGCCGTCCTTGCCGGGGGCCCAGATGCCGTCGACACGGCCCCAGACGTGGAGGGCGAGGATGACGCCGGGGAACTCGCCGTTTCGGAGCTTGGGGTAGAGGGTGGGCCATGACGTTTGCTCCATCTCCATCGCCCGGAAGAGATCGCCCGCCTTGGCGGTCTCGGCGAAGACCATCAGCGACGCGGGCACGGTCGACATCTTCGGGGAGAGCACCGCCAGGGAGTACATCTTCCCGCCGAGGTCCCAATCGATCCGCGACAGGAAGCCCTTCTGGTTGATGAGGCTGCTGGGAACGTTGGGCATTCGGCCGAAGATCTGCCGGTAATGGAAGTCGATCGATCCCCAGGGTTCGCCGTGGCGATAGAGCTTGGCGCCCGCCTGGCGGCCGATGAGATCGCCGATCTTGTCTTCGTCTTCGATCTGCAGGGTCGGCGGGACGGCGCCGTCGGCGAGGGCGTCTCGCACGGAATCGATCGCTCCCTTCACGAGATCGAAAGGCAGGGTGCCGGTTTCCCAGAAACCCCATTGCCGGTACCGCGGTGGGACGACGGCTTGGAGGTTGTCTTCCCAGAGGGCGGTCTGGCCCATGGCGAGGCGGTCTTCGTTGCCGAATCCCCAGACTTCCTGGTAGACGATCTTGGTGAGTTCGTGGGGGCCGCCGGGGAACTTGCGTGTGTACACGAGATTGAGCCGGGACCGGTCGATGAGGCTTCGGAACGAACCGAACCCGTGTCGAATCAGTTGGAGGATGTTCCAGTTCTGGATGCGCAGTTCCACCATGCCGGCGACGAGATTCGTGCTGGTATCGTAGTACTCGACGACGCGGATCGGGCCACGGCGGTTACCGCTGACCCAGTCTCCGAATTGGCTCTGCCGCATGGTGCCGCGCGGGTTCACGCCGATCGAATTGATCTTGTTGAAGAGTTGGATGGTTTCGAAGGCGAAGGCCTGATCGGCCTCTCCGTAGACGATGTCGAAATGGGGACCCACCTGCAGCACGTCCTGAACGCCTGAAACTTCCTGCACTTGATAGATGGCGGGATAGGTGGGGTATTGGGGGACGGGAAGCGGGTTGAACCAGAGCTCCCCTTGGCAACTGACGGCGGCGAGGATTCCGATCAAGACGACGGATCTTGCAGCGGGCAGGATTCGACGGCGCATGGGACTCTCCAGGTAAAGGCGAATCAGGACTGCGTGACTCCGTTGCTTCCTTCTTCGATGTTGAGCGGAGTTTCTTCCAGGATTTCGGCGAGGATGTGGTCGGTAGGCGGCGAGAAGTCCCGTGAGATGGGGGAGAGGCATCCCTCAGGAAGGCCTCAAATAAGCCGGTGTCGAAAATAAGCGCACAACGGACTCTTAGGGTCTATAATATCCAATGGAAATGTGAATCAAGCCGTAGGAGCCGCTCTGATGGGTACATGGACCGCTCACGTCTTCAGACCTCGCACCTGGTGGCAGCGTTTCCGCGGAAGCGCGCCCTGTCGCCTCCTGAGTGCATCCGTCCAGCATCTCGACCCTCACGAAGCCCGGCTGCAATCAGGCCGTCTTCGACTCGGATCGCGCGTCGTGGTCGTCCTGACTCACCAACAGATGGGGCATCGGCTCAAGGTCCGGGGCCGCATCATGAAGGGAGAACCTCCCGTGATTCGTTGGGATGAGCTGTCTTGGGATCAGGTGCTCGTCATCGAGTCCGTCAGGCGTGGGCTTTGTCAGGGCGTGAGCCAGGGCTGACTCACACCAGCGGCCCTTCCTCGAACGGTCCGCGCGGCTTCGGAGGCGGCTCCAGCGTCCGCGCGCGCAGCCCCAGCGACAACACGTCCGCGATCCCCCGAACAGCGTCCAACTCCGTCTCGCTGAACGGCACGGACCGACGGCGCAGCGTCCAGCGCCCGCTCGCAGGTTCGCCGATCCCCAACGGAACGACCACTTGATGCACGCCTTCCTCCTGCGTCACCTCGAACGCCTCGCGCGTCCTCAGACGCGCCACCGCCCCCAGGGCCGGCCGCTCCGGATCCTGACCGGCCTTCACGATGCGGCTCCACAGTCCCCCGCGCTCGTCCGTCAGATCGAAGCGCATCCCGTCGCACCGGACCTCCGCGAAGAGGGCTTCCGACAATTCGCGCAGCAGGTTTGCGACCGGGGCCTTGCGGCGCAGGATCGCGGCGAGGAGTCGGAGATTCATCGCCGACAGTATAGCGAATCCCGGATCCGCCGTCCTCGTGGACGTTTGTCGACGCCGGTGCTAAAAGACAATGACCTGCCATGAGGCCAGAGACAACATCGGCAGATGAGACCCAGGGAAACCGCGGATGACGCTGATTAAACGGATTGCGCGGATTGAAACGTGTTTCTGCCGGACAGGGTCTGCTGTGGCTGCCTCTAGCCTTTTGCTAAAAGGGGCCGGATGAAGATGCTGGTGACGGGTGCCACGGGATTCATCGGGCGCGCGCTCGTAGCGGAATCCCTGCGACGCGGACACTCCGTGACGGCCGTCTCCAGGACGCCCGCGCGCGCGAGGCGAACTCTCGGCGACATCCCCGTCCACGAGTGGGAGCCGTTGAGCGGCCCGCTTCCCGCGGCGGCGTTGGAAGGAGTGGAGGCTGTGGTCCATCTGGCCGGCGAGAACGTCGCCGACGGCCGATGGACGAGGCGGCGCAAGGCGGAGATTCACGACAGCCGCGTCGTGAGCACGCGCAACCTCGTGTCCGCGTTCGCGGAGAAAAAGCCGAGGGTTTTCGCGTGCGCCTCCGCCGTCGGCTACTACGGCGACCGCGGAGACGAGATCCTGACCGAGGAGTCCGGCTCGGGCGACGATTTTCTGGCGGAGGTATGCCGTGGCTGGGAAGCGGAGGCCTCCAAGTCGCGGGAGCTCGGCGTCCGATGGGTGTCCATGCGCACGGGGATCGTGCTGGGGCATGGCGGCGTTCTCGAGAAGCTCCTGCCGCCGTTCCGGCACAACATGGGCGGACCCATCGGGAGCGGGAGACATTGGATCTCCTGGATTCACCTCGAGGACATCGTGGGGCTGTACCTGCATGCGCTCGAGCGCGAGGAGATCGCCGGCCCGGTTCTTGGGACCGCTCCATCCCCGGCGACGAACCTCGAATTCAGCAGGACGCTGGCGCGCGTGCTGGGGAAGTGGTCGTTCGTGCATGTGCCGGTGCTGGCGCTGCGGCTGCGCTTCGGAGAGCTGGCCGAGGTGCTCGTGAGCAGCCAGCGCTGCGATCCCGTCGTGGCCAAGAGGAGCGGCTACTCCTTCCGGTATCCGGACCTCGAAAGCGCGCTGCGGCAGATCCTCTCATGAGCGACGCCACCGACGTCGGGGTCGCACCTCAGCGTCGCGCGGCGGCCTGCCTGCTGCTGGCGACCGGTTTATGGGCGGGCACCTTCTTCACGATGCAATTGGGTGACCGCGCGATCGCGTCCGTCGCGGGGACGTCGCCCAGGGCGCTCGTGCCTCTGGTGTTCCTGCTGCTGCGCTTCACGGCGGCGGCGGCGGTGTTCGCGCTGATCTTCCCTCGCGTCCTCGGCCGGCTGAATCTTTCCGCCTGGTGGCGCTCGTTCGTCTTGAGCGTGCCCTTCTTCGCGGGATTCGTCCTGCAGCTGTGGGGGCTGCAGTCCAGCACGCCGACGGTGGTCGCGTTCCTCACCAACACGACGGTCGTTCTTACGCCGGTGTTCGGCTTCCTCTTCTTCCGCGAGCGCTTCGCGGGATCCATCCTGGCCGGCGGGGCGATCGCGTTCGTCGGCGTCTTCGTGCTGGCGAATCCCCAGAGCGGCCGGCTTCAGGCGGGGGAACTCTGCGCGTTGCTGTGCTCGATCGCGTTCGCGCTGCAGATCCAGCTGACGAACGTGCTCACGCGCCGGGGCGATCCCGAAGGCATCACGTTGGGGATGTTCGTTTGGGTGATCCTTTTCTCCGCGGGAGGATTGGCCATGCTCGAGCAAGGCCGGCCGATGTTGAATCCGGCGCTCCTGGGGAAGATTCTGGCCGCGCCCGAGGCGGCCTGGACGATCGCCTACAACGCGCTCCTGGCGAGCGTCGTGGCGATCTGGCTGATGAACCGTTTTCAGCGGAGCTTGGCGGCGACGCGCGCGGCGATCATCTATACGCTCGAGCCGGTCTTCGCCGCGGCGCTCTCGGCGGCGTTCATCCACGAGCCGATGACGCCGCGCAAGATTCTGGGGGGCGCGATCATCGTCGCGGGGAACGTCGTGTGTGAGGCGCTGCGCCGCAGGGGGGCGGCGCCGGGCTCAGGAACGGTGCGCCAGCGCCCGTCCGCTGCCTCGAGGCAGCAGGAGGGCCGATAGGAAGCCGGCGACGCCGGCGAAGAGCCCGACCAGGAAGACGCCGTGCAGACCCGCCGCGATGGCGTCCCGGATGGACGCGAGCGTCTGGGGCGCGAGCGAGCTGCGCTTGATCGCATTGAGCACGTCGTCCGGATGGAGGCCCGCCGGCATGCGGGGGGCCATGGTCACGGTCAGGATGACGCCCATGACGGCCACGCCGACCGCGGCCACCATGGTGCGGCAGAACTGAGTCAGGGACGTGGCCGATCCGAGCTTCTCTTTCGGAACGGCGTTTTGGGCCGCGATGAGCAGGGGCGTGAGCACGCTGCCGAGGCCCATGCCCAGCAGTCCCAGCGGGACGGCGACTTGCAGCCACGTGGCGTGGGCGCCCAGCGGGGCCAGCAGGGCGTAGGCCGCCGTCGCCAGCGCCATGCCCACGAGCGCCAGCGGACGATACCCGATGTGCAGGGAGAGCGGGCTGGCCACGCCCGACATCAGCACCCATCCCATCGTCATCGGCACCAGCACGAAGCCGGAGGCCTGCGCCGAGCTGCCGAGGACGGCCTGCATGTATAGCGTGATGTATGTGGTGGCGCAGAAGAGGGCGATCGAGGCGAAGGCCCCGCACGCGACACCCGTCGAGAAGAGCTTGATACGGAAGAGCTCGTAGGCGATGAAGGGATCGGAAGCGCGCCGTTCGGCCAGGACGAGGCCGGCGGCGGCGGCGACGGAAGCGGCGAAGCAGGCGATCGTGACGGGCGAGAGGCCGCCGCGGTTCAGCATCGCGCAGGCGGCCATGAAGAGGCCTGCCGCCGAGAGGGTGAAGACGGCGCCGGCGACGTCCACGCGGCGGCCCGTGTTGCGCCGGGCGGGCTCTTTCCACGCGATCTGCACGATGCTCGCCGCGAGCACCCCGATGGGGACGTTCACGAAGAACACCCAACGCCACGACAGGTGATCCGTCAACACGCCGCCGACGAGCGGGCCGACGATGGACGAGAAGCCCCAGACGGCGGCGACGAGCCCCTGCATCTTGCCGCGTTCCTCGAGCGGGTAGAGGTCG
>JACPRB010000256.1 GCA_016190155.1 Planctomycetota bacterium | reverse complement strand
TCGTTCCGGAAGCTGGACGCCGGAACGGGGTTTTCGAACAGGTGAACGGTTCAACTCTTGAACGGCTGAACGGTCTTAGGGCTTGAAATTGTCAACCTCTCGCGGGGCGCCGTCGTATAATCTGCAGCTCATGTCTTGAGGAGAGAACGATGATCCGGCTTGTCACACTGGCAATGGCGGCTTTGGCCGGTTCGTGGGTCCTGGCGCAGGAACCTGTTTCCGGGAAGCCCCCGGAAGAGGAGTATCTGGAGAGGCTTGCGAAGATACAGCAATCCACGGCGGACGAACATGCCGCCGTCGGCAACTACCTCACGTCGGCCGAGATGCACGACTGGGCTCGCGTCGAGTATAAGAACGCCACCGATCTGGTGCCTGCGCACGAGAAAGCCAACAAGGGGCTTGGGTTCACCGTCTGGAACGAAGAGACGCACACGTGGGAACCGGATCTGTCGAAGACGCCCACGACGGGCAACAAGAAGAAAGGCGAACAGGCGGACAAGATCTGGCTCGAGTATCAGAAGAAGCTCGAACAACTCGGCCGGAACATCGGCAAGAAGTACTGGGAGTTGGGCTCGTGGTGTCAGAGGCAGTTCAAAGACGACACGGAGCGCGCGAGAAAAGCGTTCGAGAAGGCGGTTGAATACGACCCTACCAACAAGGAATCGCGCCTGAAGCTGGGGTATAAGGAGCAGAAGGGAGGCGGGTGGCTCAGCGAGAAGGAACTGAAAATCCGCAAGGAAATGAGGGAGGGGATCGCCAAGGCGCCGAAGGGGCAACCGGACAACGCTCCCACCGACGTCGAGACCAAGCTCGGACTCAAGTGCCGAAAGCAGGCGGGCGAGGACGTCCTGATCGAGTCGCCGCATCTGGACCAGAAGACGCTGGAGATCCTGATCCAGCACAGCCAGCATGCCTACAAGATGTTCCACGAGGTGCTCAAGCAGAACAAGCTCTTCGGTCAGCGTCAGACCCTCACGATCCTCAAGGACAAGTCGCAGCACGAGAAGTTCGTCGATGTGTTCGGGACGAACTGGCCCGCGGAAGAGAAGAGGCTCGCGAAGGACTGCATCGGATGCGGAAACGAACGCTTCCAAGCGGATCGCACCCAGGCGGAGTTGGAAGATTGGGTGATTCATCGGGTCATCATGATGTGTTCCGAGTCGATGGCCGGCGGTGAAGGCCGCCACTGGCTCCACGAAGGGCTGGCTTATTACTTCACGCTGCTGATGCACGGCTCGGCCGCGACGCACTGTACGAGCCTGCGCAGCACGGGCCCGGGCGAAGGGAATAAGGATTTCTCGGACGCCTCCGTGTGGCCCGTCGTCATCCGCGATTGGCTCGACACCGGGAAGGACCCCGACATCCACAAGGTCTTCAAGTGCAACCGCCTGGCCGAGCTCAGGGGCGGCGATCCGGTGAAAGCCTGGAGCCTCTGCGAGTTCCTGGTTACGGAGCATCCCGACAAGCTGATCGATTTCATGCAAAAGATCCGCGCGGTCAAGCTCGAGGACGACGAGAAGACCTTCAAGGAGGTCTTTGGATGGACCTTAGAGGAGTTCAACCGGCGTTGGAGGGTCTTCGCCCGGGCGACCTACGGGAAGAAGAAGTAACGCGGCTGTTCGCCCGTTCATTTGTTCACGACGCCCGGCACTTGCCCGTGGAAGGTGTGACCCACTTGGGCCCCCATGCCCCCGTCGGGGCCCCTCGTGAGCACATCGCTCACGTGAACGGAAGAACAGGCGAACCGAGCAAAGGGTGAACGCGAACGGCTACGCCTTCACCTGGCCCAGCGCCCGTAGGCGTTGAGCGAGCCGTCCCAGAAGCCAGCGCTCGATCGCCGGATCCGTCGGCTCGGCCAGGACGCCGGCCAGCCGCTCCACCGGCAGCTCCGCGCGCGCCATCGTGCGATGGCCCCCGGCCGGACCGTATTCGACGAACAGCCGTTCCGCCTCGCGGCCGGCATGCTTGCGGAAACCGTCGGATCGGAAGACCACCACGACCTTCTCCCGCGTGCGGCATGCCGTGATGGCCCACGAGATCCCGCTGAGCTTGATGAAGAACTCGGCCACGTGCACGCACACATCCGGATTGTCGACCAGGCCGACGTAGCTGAAGATCACGTCGCGCGCGACTTTCTTGTTGGCGATGGCGACGCTGAAGTGGTCCAGCGTCGACAGCGGCATCTGCGTGAGCTCGATGACGCGCAGCATGTTCTCGTCGGCGCGCGTCCGCAGATGCCGGAACGCGTTCACGTCCGCGTCGGTGACGTTGCGCGTGAGGTTGGCCGTGTCGACCTTGAGTCCGAGGAACAGCGCCGTCGCCACCCGGCGCGACATGATCGCCCCCGTGTGCAGGTAGTACTCCGTCAGGATCGACGAAGTCGAGCCGTAGGTGGGGCGCACATCGGCGAATCGGTGAGGGCCGAGCTCGGCGAGCGGATGGTGGTCGATGATGACGTCGAACCGCAGCTGCCCGTCGAGCTGGAAAAAGGACGGTTGCGCGTCGACGGTCAAGACGGCGGCCTTGCGGGAGATGAGTTCCGGCGCGTACTTCACCGTGGGGATCTTGAGCGTCCGCACCATGGCGAGGTTCTCGGGCCGCGTGTATTCGCCGAGGTAGCAGATCGTCCAGGAGGCGGTCTCGCCCGCCAGGAGCTCCTTGAGCGCGAAGGCGGAGGCGATGGCGTCGGGATCGGGATTGCCCCAGATGACGGTTACGGCGTCGGGCGACTCGCGGAGGATGGTCCGGATGGCCTGGACTTTCTGCCGCGTCAGGGACCGGCGGACGAGTTCGCGAAGCTCCGTGTAGTAGGATCTGCGGTCGCCGCGGAAGAAGAACTCGGGGTAGTCGGCCGCCAGTCGCCGGGTGGGCAGCGGCGTGTAGACGACGACGGTGCCGCTCATCTTCTGCCGGCGCAGGTTCTCCAACGTCTGTCGCAGGAACGACTCCTGGTGCTCGGCCACCACGACGATATCATCCGGATTCGAGGTGAGGCGAAGGGAGTCGAACGAGACCGTCGCGGGATCGGCGACGATGCGCGTGATGCGCCGGTCCTGGATCTCGCTCAGCGTGTGCCCGTCGGAGGTGACGACGACCACCTGGCGCCCGCGGGTGCTGAACGTATCGATGATGTCGGTGATGCGGTGGCCGCGACCCAAGAGAACTATTTTCATATCACGATCGACGGGGAGCGACTATTATAGGGGGCGGGCGGGGGCGACACCACGATGGTACGATTCCTGGT
The DNA here is from genome assembly GCA_016190155.1 of Planctomycetota bacterium. Lineage (GTDB taxonomy): Bacteria > Planctomycetota > MHYJ01 > MHYJ01 > JACPRB01 > JACPRB01. Next base: position 14,304 of record JACPRB010000256.1, on the reverse strand, counting down.
TACGGGCGCCCGCGGCGGATTGGCGCGGGTGTTGATCGAGCGGTTGCGCGCGCCGGGGCTGTCGCTGGAGCCGGCGCTGACGGGCCCCGTGGAGGTGATCGCGCTCGGACGCGAGGATCTGGACATCGCGCGACATGAGGAAGTGGAACGCGCCTTCGTCGAGCACCGGCCCGAGGTGGTGCTCAATACCGCCGGATTGACCCAGGTGGATTTGTGCGAGTCGTATCAGTGGGAAGCCTATCTGGTGAATCGGGACGGGGCGGAGCACCTGGGACGGGCGTGCGGACGTTCCAACGCCGCGCTTGTCTATTTCAGCACCGATCTCGTGTTCGACGGCTCCAAGCGCGCGCCGTATACCGAAGAGGATCCGCCGAATCCGCTGTCGGTCTACGGGGATACGAAGCTGGCCGGCGAACTGATCGTCATGAAGTCGGCGCCTCGCCACCTGATCCTGCGAACGGGCTGGCTGTACGGGCAGCCGGGGCGGCATTTCCTCAAGGCCGTTCAGGAAGGAGTGAAGGAGGGGGAAGTCCTCTTCGGATATGACGATCACATCTCCCAGCCCACACATGTCCACGATTTCGTGGACGCGCTGTTCTTCCTCTTATCGCGGGGCGCCGGCGGCACGTACCACGTGGCCAACGCCGGCGAAGCGACGCAATTCCGCGCGCTGAGGCAAGCCGCGGACTATCTCCCTCAGAAGAACGTCGAAGTCCAACCCGTCCATCATCAGAACGACGGGCGGCAGGCGATCCGTCCCCGGTATTCCGTCCTCGCGTGCGGGAAGCTGGAGCGCGCGGGCTTCAAGATGCGGCCCTGGGAAGAGGCCCTGCGCGCGTACGGGGAGACGGCGCGGCGCAGTTGACGCTTTCCGGGATGCGTTTCCCGATCTGGAACGTCCTATGATGTAGAATCGGGGTGAGCGTTCCCCTGTTCATCGGTTCGTTTGTTCGGGAAGCTGGGCGCCGGAATGGGATTCTTGAACGGCTGAACCAGTGAACTGGTAAACGGTTTCGAATCGGCGAAGGAGAGGTCCCGCGTGGAGCGACGATCGTTCTTGTCATGGGCGGCCGCGTCGGCGGCTCTGGGGGTGACGCCCTTCCGGCGGTGGGGTCTGGGATGGGCCTCGGCTCAGGACGGCGCGACCTTCCGGGAGATGACCCCGGAGCAGGCGGAAGCGGTCCGCAAGGCGTTGGAGTGGTTGGCGCGCAATCAAGGCCGCATGGGAGCCGTCGGCCAGACCTGCCAGGTCGCGTTCACCTCGATCGGAGGATTGGCCTTCCTGGCCGGTGGAAACACCCCCACGCGAGGCAAATACGCGGCGAATGTGCGCAACGCCTTGCGATTCGTCCTGCGCTGCTGCCGGCGGGATGGCTACATCAATGAAGGCGGAATGCGCGGGGCGGGCGGATCGGGCATGCACGGCCACGGCTACGCGCTCCTGTTCCTCTCCGAGCTGTACGGAATGTGCGGCGACGTTCGGGAGGAATCCGACCTCGAGGAATCGCTCAAGGAGGCCATCGCGCGAGCCGTCAAGCTGACCGCCTCGGCGCAGGATCCCAGCGGCGGTTGGACCTATGAGCCGAACCCGTACGGCCACGAAGGGTCCGTGACCATCACGCAGGTGCAGGCGCTACGGGCCGCCCGCAACGCCGGCTTCACGGTGCCTCGGGAGACGATCGACCGGGGCATCTCCTACATCAAGAAATCGACGGCCTCCGACGGCTCCGTCATGTACAGCCTGGGACAAGGCGCCGGAGGATCGTACGCGCTCACGGCGGCCGGAGCCTGCGTATACGCCTATTACGGCCTCTATGACGCTCCGGAAGCCAAACGCTGCATGAAGTGCCTCTTCGAGTTCATCACGAACAAGCGCGCCGACCGGAATCAGCATGATTACTATGCGGCGTTCTACGCGGGGCAGGCGTGCTTCTTCATGAAGCAACAGGATTCCCGCTTCTGGTCCGACGGGTACGAGCGCATCCGCAAGGAGCTCATGTCCTCGCAGGACAAGAAGTCGGGTGGATGGTTGGGCGACAGCTACAACGGGGCGTTCGGAACCGCGTGCGCCGCGCTCGTCCTGCAGATCCCTTATCGATACCTGCCGATCTTCCAAGACTGAAGTCGGCCGGTAACCGTTCAGCCGTTCACCGCCGGCCGCACACGCCCTTTCGCAAAGGTCTTCGAGCGCAGGAACGGGTAAACGCAAGAACCGGTGAACGGTTACGTCGGCCGTGAGCTCACGGCTCATGGCGTAACGTGAAGACGCTGGGTCGCACGGCGGTGATCGTCACGCCTTCCACCAGGCCGTCCGTGCACGTCGCCCTCTGTCGGCCTTCAGCGACCATCGCGCGCAGACGCAGGCGGGCGCCCCAGAACAATACGGACAGCTTGCCTTGCTTCACCGCCACCGTGGCCAGGTCCACGCCGGGGTTGAACTCGATTTCCATGGAGCGACCCGCCGGCAGGTAGAGCGCATGTGTGGGAGGCTCCGGCGCGGCGCACGCCGTGAGGGTCAACGCGATCGCCGACGCCAGAATCGCCGCTCTCATCAAGGGGATTATAGCACGCCGTTCGTAACGTTTCCCCGGGCCGCGGTTCTCTTCCAGGGCCGGAGATGGATCAAGCCCTCCCCTGGATCGGCTTCAACATTCTGATCCTGTCGCTGCTCGCGTTGGATCTCGGCGTCTTGCAGGTTCGGATCCGGTTGACGAGCCTGCGTGGGGCGCTCGCGTGGAGCGCGTTCTGGATTTCGCTGGCGATGCTGTTCAACCTGGGCCTTCTCTTCTGGCGAGGCCGCGAGGCCGCGGTGGAATTCCTGACGGGCTACCTCATCGAGAAGTCGCTCAGCGTGGACAATCTGTTCGTCTTCTTGATGATCTTCACCAGCTTCTCGGTCCCGCCGCTCGATCAGCGCAAGGCCTTGTTCTGGGGTATCGTGGGCGCGCTCATCATGCGAGGGGCCTTGATCTGGGTGGGCGTGACGCTGCTGTCGCTCTTCGAATGGGCCGTCACCGTGCTGGGGGCCTTCCTGGTGCTGACCGGCATCCGCTTCGCCTTCGTGCGAAAGGCCCCCTCCCGCTTGGATCGCAATCTCGTCCTGCGCCTCTTCCGGCGGTTCGTTCCCATGACGCAGGAGTATCACGAAGGGCGCTTCGTCGTGCGAAAGGACGGGCGGCGGCTCGCCACGCCGCTGTTGCTCGTGGTGGCCGTGATCGAAGGCACCGACTTGCTCTTCGCCCTGGATTCCCTTCCCGCCATCTTCGCCGTGACGAGCGACCCGTTCATCGTCTACACGTCGAACGTCTTCGCGATCCTCGGCATGCGCGCCCTGTACTTCGGCCTCTATGGATTGTTCGGGCTGTTCCACTATTTGACGTACGGACTGGCGGCCATCCTGGTCTTTGTGGGCGTGAAGATGCTTGTTGCGGAGACGCACCCCATTCCGGTCGGGCTCGCGCTGGGCGTGGTGGGCGGCATCTTGGCGGCTTCGATCGTCGTCTCGCTCGCGTCGAAGACGACCGGGCCGAAGGACCGAAAGCCGTAGCCCCGGCGCGGGGGAGGAAGGCGCCCCCGGAGAGCCCGTGTGAGGCGCTCCGGGGGTACGCCCTTCTTGCGATGCGTTCATTCGTTCCGGAAGCTGGACGCCGAAACGGGGTTTTCGAACGAGTGAACTCTTGAACGGCTGAACGGTTACCTTGCGATTACTTCTGCTGCTTCTCCTGCAGGGAGACCTCGAGGCGAGCGCCCTTGGCGTCCTTCGCTTGGTCCGACAACTCGTCGAGCTTGTCCTTGCAGCGGTCGATGCTCTTCAGCAAGAGGTCCTTGTTCTTGGACTCGGCTGCGGACGTCACCTGCTCGGTCGCCGTGACGCACTCGCTCCGCGCCTTCTCGAACTCGGTCCTGTCTTGGTCCTTCTCGAACCAGAGCATCGGGAAGGCTTCGACGCTTCGCTTGACCTTCCGCGACAACTCGATGACCTTGTCCCACTGGTTGTTCTGGATCAGCTCCTTCACCTTGTTCAGCTCTTTGGTGAGGTTGCCGCTCACATCCTTGTAAAGGCCCAGCGGGTAATCGAACCCCTTTGCCCACTTGGTTTCACCCTGGATGGTGAATTGCACGTCGGACTTGAAGTTGACGGGTTGGTTCGGCGCGATGATCTCGCGGCCCAGTTCGGCCCGGAAGTAGGGGCCGCCGTGGTCGTGGAGCATCCCGTGCTCCTGGATCATCGCCTCCGGTTCCTCGGGCGCCCGTCGGTCGCCGCCGCGTTCGATGCCGAGGCCTTTCTCGACATCGCGAAGGGAGATGCCCCCGGGAACGACCACGAACTCGACCAGATAGTTGTCCATCTCCTTGACTTGGCCGCACACCGCATGCTCCAGCTTGGCGCCTTCACCGGAGCGCGGCTGTTCTTGGGCGATCGCGCGAGGATCCGATCGCGGCATGCTCCCCATAGGAGACAGGGGCCCCGGCTTGGTGATCTCCATGCGGATCGTCCTCTTCTCGCCTTCCTTCGGCTGGATCGTCAGCATGGCCGTAATGCCGGCCAGGTCCACCGATTTGCCCGATTTGTCCAGCAGGAACACGCGGGCCTCATATTGGCCCTGCGGATCGGGCGCCGCCGCCGGCAGGACGATCGCGAAGGCCGCGACGATCACGCCGGCAACCACCATGGCGAAAACTTTCATAGCAACCTCCTGGGACGGAAAAATGGTTCCAAAAAGGTAGAGCCGGAGTGGAGAGGAATGTTATGACGCGACGGAGTCGAAAGGGCCCCTTTCCGCTTACGGCCGGGCCCCCAGCCTCCACTGCCGGCGCGCCATGTTCAGCGCCTCGTCCACCGTGAGAAGGCGCGTCTTCAGCTCCCGGCGGGCCTTGTCGATCTTCAACCCCGCGTTGAGCGGACGCGCCGCGGGCTGCGCCAACTCGCGCGTCGATACCGGCGTCAGTTGCGACGCGTCCAGCTCGAACCGCTCGGCGATGCGCGTCGCGAAATCGTATCGATCGAGCCGGTCCGCGCCGACGAGGTTCCAAATCCCGGTCAGGCGCCGCTGAGCCAGCTCGACGATCGCCTCCGCTAGATTCTCCGCCAGGGTCGGGTTGGAGATCTGATCTACCGGAATGCGCATCGGCTTGCCCGACAAGACCTGCATGAGGAAGTTCTTCGAGCCGGGCCTGTATGAGAAGACCACCGTCGTGCGCACGATCGTCCACTGCTTCGCCTCGCGCGCGGCGAGCTCTCCTTCCAGCTTGGTGCGACCGTACACGCTGAGGGGCGAGGGCGCATCGTCCTCCCCGTACGGGCCGCCTTCGCCGTCGAACACGTACTCCGTCGAAAGATAGATGAGGTGCGGGGCCACGCGCGCGACGTTGCGCGTGCCTTCGACGTTGATCGCGCGCGCCTCGTTCGGATGATCCTCGCAGTAATCGACCGCCGTCAGCGCGGCCGCAAGGATGACGGTCTGCGCCCCGGCGCAGGCGCGCTCGACGGCCGCGCGGTCCCGGATGTCCACTTCGGGACGTTTCGTGACGCGGGCGTCGGGCATGGCCTTCCGTAGCGCGCCTCCGACCTGTCCCGTCGCGCCGATGATCAGGGTGTCTTTCATGAACCCCACAGTATAATCGGGCGATTGGGAATCACCAACTACGGGGGATGCGATGCGTGGCGCATGGATCGTGATTTGCCTGACCGCGTGTCAGGGGCAGCTCCAGCTCAGAGCTCCGGGCCCGACCGTGGACGACGAGATCGCGGCGGACCTCGAGCGATACGTGAAGGCCCTGAAGTCGAAGAATGCGGCGGTCTGTCTGGATGCCGTGGACTATCTGCCGTACTTCGGGCGCGCGGCGGTGCCGGGATTGATCGCCGCGCTCGGGAGTTCCGATCCGAACGCGCGCGGGTGGGCGGCGGCGGCACTGGGGCGGATCCCGGACGTCCGGGCCGTCGTGCCGCTGATCGCGCTGGTCGATGATCGCGCTCCTCTTCAGGTCTTCGTCCTCTCCGACGACGGTGAAGAGCGCCACTCCGCCTACGACAACGAGGCCTACAGCGTGGGGCAGCAGGCGCAAATCGCGCTGGTCGCGATATCCGGACAGCGCTTCCAGCACAAATCGGAGTGGGAGAAATGGTGGGCGGGAAACGCCGCGACGTTCGTCGCGCCGGAGCCCGAGCCCTTTCTCGAACCGATGCCGCTTCCGCCGCAGGCGCGATGGCTCAAGGGTTTGAAGATCTGCGTCGATCCGGGGCATGGCGGCGACATGCACAAGCGCGGCTATAAGCGCGGGCCGACGTCCATGAGCGAGGCGGAGGTGAACCTGCGCGTCGCGCGTTTCTTGCGCGACTTTCTACAACAGGCGGGCGTCACGGTCGTCATGACGCGCGGGTCGGATCGCGAGGTGGACTTGAAGATCCGGGCGCAGATGGCGGCGGGCTGCGATCTGTTCCTCTCGGTGCACCACAATTGGTCGCCGCGCCTGCAAGCGCAGGCGACGACGACGTGGTATCACGAGAGCCAGGATCACAAGCCCGCGTCCGTCGACTTGGCCCGTTACGTGCAGGAGGAGACGATTCGGCAGGTGGAGCCGGGGGAGTTTCCTCGCGGGGGCGGGCTCATGGCGGACACGCTCATGTACAACACGGGGTTCGCGGTGCTGCGCCACTTGCCGGCCGACGTGCCGGGATGTCTCGTCGAGACCACGTACTATTCGAATCTCGCCATGGAGCGGAAGCTGCGCGACATCGCGTTCAACCGCCGCGAGGCCTACGGGATGTTCCTCGGGATCGTGCGGTACGTCTATTATGGGATCCCGCGGGCGGAGATCGCGGAGGTGAACGCCGACGTCCTTCGCGCGCAAACGTACGACGGTCTCGAAGATCGGCGCGAGTGGGCGAGCGCCCATCGCGTCCTTTCCGAATACGTTCGGGTCAAGATCGACGGCGCGGTCGTTCCGTGTCAGTATGATCCCGCGACGGGGAGGATCGAGGTGAAGGGGCCGTTCGGGTCGGGCGAACACGAGGCGGTCGTGGAGCTCATCAACGTCCACAAGAACCACTCATGGCCGAAGCCGTTGAAGTTCACGGTGAGGTGACGGGTGACGGGGCCCATTGTCGTGACGGAGCGGATCGTCGTGCCGGAGGCGGCGATCGAGACCAAGGCCGTGCGCTCGGGTGGGCCGGGCGGCCAGAACGTGAACAAACTGGCGACCAAAATCCAGATGTGGATCGATCTCGGGAATGTTCCCGGGTTTACCGACGAGGAGCGCGCGCGCGTTCGCGCGTTTCTGAAGTCGCGTCTCGACGCGCGGGGGCGGCTGCTCGTATCGAGCCAGGCGACTCGCGATCAGGCGCGGAACGTGGAGGATGCAGCCCTGCGCGTCGCCCAGCTCATTCGTGCGGCGCTCGTGCGTCCGAAGGTGCGCCGGCGGACGCGGCCGACGCGCGCGTCGGCGGAGCGGAGGCGCGAAGCCAAGCGGCGTCGCGCGGAGCGGCTGGGGGAACGCAAGGCGGAATGGGGGGACCGATGAGATTCGACGAGTACCAGAAGCGGTCGCGGGAGACGGCGATCTATCCGGACGCCGGCGCGAATTTCGTATACCCGACGCTCGGGCTGGCGGGCGAGGCCGGCGAGGTGGCGGAGAAGGTGAAGAAGGTGTTGCGCGATCGAGGCGGACGGATGGACGACGAGACGCGCGCGACGGTCAAGAAGGAGCTGGGTGACGTGCTCTGGTACGTGGCGCAGCTGGCGACGGAGCTGGGGCTGTCGCTTGGAGAAGTCGCGCAGGAGAACCTCGCGAAGCTCGCGTCGCGGAAGGAGCGAGGCGTGCTGGGGGGCTCGGGAGACGCCCGATAGGGCGCGCGCGGATTGTTCTTGATCCGGTGCGGATATGAGGTAGCTTCGGAGGCTTCCAGGTCGAATTCTCGATCAGGTTGAGGTGCCCATGAATGCTCCCAGCGCGTCGCAGAACCCCCGGCGTCCGCGTGTCCTGATCGTGGACGACGAGCAGTCGGTCCGCATCCTGCTGAAGAGCTTGCTGGAGGGAGCGGGTTACGCGTGCGTGGTGGCTGCTGACGCGGAACAGGCCAGGCAGGTCGTCTCGAAGGAGCCGTTCGATCTGGTGCTGACGGACATGATGTTGCCGGGGGATTCGGGCTTGGCTTTCGCCAGGCACGTCCTGCAGGAGCACCCGGCGACGGCGATCGTCATGATCACCGGGTTGGACGATCCGAGGCTGGCGAACACGGCGCTGGAGGTCGGGGCGGGAGGCTTCGTCATCAAGCCGTTCAGCACGAGCGATCTCCTGTTTCAGATCGCCGGCGCGTTGCGGCGGCGCAGCTTGGAGCAGGAGAACGCGGCGCTTCGCGAGCAGCTGTCGGCGCAGAAGCGGCCGGGGTAGCGGGCGTCGGCGTGCGGCGCGGGAATGCGGGCGCTGGTATAATGGCGGCCACGGTCGGATCGACGGGCCCCCGTAGCTCAACTGGATAGAGCATCGGATTTCTAATCCGAGGGTTGAAGGTTCAAGTCCTTCCGGGGGTACCATCCCCGAGTCTGGGACGAACCAACAGCCTCCGGTTTAGAGTCGTCCCAGATGGCATCGGGTGCCAGAGCGACCGGAGCGGGGAAGAGCGCGACTTCGATCGTCCCCTCGCCCTTCTCCAGCGTACGCCAGATGACGTACTCCACGAAGCGCGGAATCAGGCTCTTGAGCCGGTCGGGCTGATCCTCGTTCTGGCTGATGACCTGGTTGAAGAGCTTCAGGCTCTCGATCTGGTGTTGGACGATGATCTCCTGCGTGCCCTCGGCTTCGTGCTCGGTCTTGAGGCGTGCTTCGCTCGCTTCGAGTTCCTCGCGCTCGCGCTCCAGTTCCTGGAGCCGTTCCTTGACGCTCGCCATCGCGGTCTTCCCGGCTTCTCCGATCGCGTCGAGGAAGTGTCCGATCTTCGCGCGGACCGTGGCGAGCTGCTGGCGCACGCGGTCGAGATCGGCCTTGATCCGGCTGCGCGTCCCGGAGGTCGAGTCGTTGGCCCGCTTGGCGAACGCATCGACGATGTCCGGCTTGAGGACGAGCTTCTTCATGAACTCGATGACCGCGCGATCCGCCGACTGCGCCGGGACGTACTTGCATGGGCATACTGTGCCGGAGAACTTCTCGGCGTTGCTGCAGCAGTAGTACGGATAGGAGCGGCCGTTCCGACCCGTGCCGGAGAGCGGCGTCATCATGTGGCCGCAAGTGCTGCAGCGGAGGAGCCCCTGCAGGAGGTAGACGTACTCCGCGGACTGCCGGCTGGGGCTGTGCTTCCGCTCGTTGTTCCGGTCGAGGATCTTCTGGATGCGCTCGTGCGTCTCCCAGTTCCGGATGGGCTTCCACTGCGCGTCGAGAAGCTGCCCGTCGTGCGGCTGCTTCGCCGCGTACCGCGGGTTCCGGAGGATCGTGCAGACCTGCTGCACCGAGTACGGGCGGCCGTGCGGCGTGCGGAAGCCGAGCCGGCTGAACTCGCGCGCCACGGCGTCAGTGCTCTGAAGTTCGAGGTAGAGCCGGTCGCACTCCTGGATGTGCTTCGCGTGCGACTCGTCGATGACGAACATCTTGTCCTTCATGCAGTAGCCCATCGGCGCGGGTCCGATCGGCAGGCCGCGCTGGGCGCGCCAGTCGACCTTTTCCTTCACGCGGGCGGCGATCGTCTCGCGCTCGTATTGCGCGAGCGTCATCATGAGCGTCGTGTGAAACCTGCCCATGGGCGTCGTGAGGTCGATGTCTTCGCGAAGAGAGACGACCTTGACGCCGTATTTGTCCAGCTCCTGGACCAGAAGCAGGAAGTCCACGACGCTCCGCGAGATACGGTCCATGCGGGTGGCGACAATGACGTCGATCAGCCGCGCGCGCGCCATCGCGAGCATGCGTTGGAACGTGGGGCGGTTCGTGTCCTTGGCGCTCTTGCCACGGCGCTGCCCTTCGTTCTCGCCTTCAACGAACCGCTCCGTGACGAGCCAGTTGTCTCCCTTGGCGGTCTTCTTTTCTACGAGCTCGTTGAGGAGGTCGAGCTGCGTGTCGAGCGATCCGTCCTGCTTCTTCGCCTGCTTGTCCGACGAGACGCGGATGTAGAAGGCGACGTGGGTGACCCCGTCCTTCCTGTCCGCGCGTTCGTCTTTCCGATTTGCGATCATGCGTTCTCCTGTTTACGCCGCCTTCGCGCGGCGCTGTGTCTCTGCAACTTCCTTCGCAATGTCCTCGCACGTGCGCGCCCAGAGGCGCGCACAAAAGGAGATAAGGTCTTCGAGTCGATCTTGCGGTTTCATGCCGGCGAACGGATGGCGCGAGTTCCGCAGGTACTCGGGATGAGTCTGCGGATCGATCGCCGTGACGCGCACGACCCACCTCTGCGGGCGCCGGCCTCTGGGACGGCTCGCCCGAGCCGCGACTGCGCTCGTAGCGTCCGCGACGGTGGCCGCGACCGAGAAGTCGGCTTTGAGATCCTGACCGTGCGCGTCTTGCGGTGCCTCTTCGTGCGCGAGCGCTCCCGACGTCTCGGGGCGCTGGTGTCGACTGCTCCCCGGTCCTTCAACAGCCGACGATCCCGAAGGTTCGCGCCGATCGGCGTCCCGAGGCGCGAGATTTCCACCCACCACCATTGTTCCCCCCAGCTCCAATGCGGCGTCGCATTCCGTGCGCTCGCCTCACCTCCTCGTGTTTTCGAGATCCGGCGAGGGGGACCTGCTCTGTCGCCCCTCTGACGGCCGGTACGACGTCGGGACAGAAGCTGCCGCGCAAGCGTCCGGCTTCGGGCTGCCTTCCTGTCCCTCTATATGTTCGAGGCTGCTGGTGGCGGAAGCGTGCAACGGAATCGCTTCCGCCGCACGATTGCCACCCCAGCCAGCCATGACCACCTTCTATCGCCCTCTATGACTTACGATGTACGAGCTCCCTCGATATTTTTGGAAGAATCTGCGCACTCCGGCGCAGCGCGCGTTTTCGCTTCCTTCACACGGTCCTCTCTTCCTCCACGTCCGCAAGGTACTTGCGCGCGATGCTTCGGATTGCCTCAAACTCCGCCTTGCCGGTGGCGCTGGTGGTATCGATTCCTTCCGCGAGCGCGATGAGGCGGACGCGGTGCCGGTCGAACTCATGGAACAAACAGTGGAGGAATCCCGCCGAACGTGCGAGGACGGTCAGTCGCGTGACGACGACCACATCGATACCCCCGCGGCTGATCATCTGGAGCAGCTTCTTCAGCTCAGGGCGGTCGAAGTCGCCGCCCGAACGCCCAGGCTCGCACACGACGTCAACCAGCTCGAACTTGCGACAGTGCTTGCGGATCAGCTCGACCTGGCCGTCAACCGACCCTACTGCGGAACGCGCGTACCCGATGCAACGGATGCCATCGGCGTGCTTCATATCATCCTCCATCAAGCAGCTCTATTCTGTCCCTTGACCGGCGCCGCGCTGACGTCGCGGCGCTTCGAGGTCGCGCACCAGACCTCAGCCAGCAGCTTCATGAGACACTCGTATCTCTCAACAGCCGAAAGGGAGGCGTTCGGGTTTTCACGATTTGCCGGAACGCGGCTGACGCCAACAACCGCCACTTCGTACGCGCCGCCGCGGGACCGAGTGCGGCGAGGAGCGGTCGCAGGCGGTGGGGGGAGAGGAGGGGATGCTTGGGACGGAGGTGCTTCGCAGCGGGCCTCGCTGTCAGAGGACGCTCCTGCCGGGGCAGGGCGTCGTTGTCGGCCGTCGCTGTTTCGTTCAACAGCATCGGCGCGCGAAGGTTCACGGAAAAGAGCTTCCACCACCACGAGGTTCTCGTCGTGGTTCGCCATCCCGTCACCCCCTTCTCCAACCACCAGTCCTCAGGCAGCTTCACTTGGCGTCGCCTTGCCTCTACGGGCGACCCGTCGCTTCGCTGCCCTCCTACCAGTTCGAGGTTTTCTACGCCGCTTCCGTGCAATCGCAAATTCCTCCGCGAAGCTGAATTTCTTCACGAGGAATTCCTTCACGTGCCGCATGTTGGAACGTACGGTCGTGGCCTTCATGCCGAGCTTCGCACCGATCTCCTTCGCAGAGAGACCGGTGAAGAACAGCCGCATGATGTCTCGCCGGAGCTCGGACATCTTCTCGATCTCCTGCTTGGCGAGCGCGAGGATCTCGTTCTCAGCGGCCTGCTCCGCCGGGTCCTTGATGGGTGCGGGAGTCTCGAAGACGCACTCCAGCTCCTCCTTCGACAGCTCGCTGAAGAGGATGGGCTTGATCTTCTTCCCATTGCCCAGCGACCGCCTGTACGCGCGGGCGGTGCCGCGGGTCAGGTAGTTCTCCAGCTTGCCGATGCGCGGCTTCCGGATCTTGAGCATGTCCTGGACTACGTTGTGCAGCGGTTCGCGAACGTCTTCGGGGTCGAGGTTCATCTGGTCGGCGGTCCACTGGACCAACCGTTCGTACACGTCGCCGAGGTCGCGCCGCAGCTTCTCCCGATCAGCCGCTCCGGTGTTTTTCTTCATCCGTTTTGTCTCCATTTGGAAGTTCTCGAAACGCAGTGCGGACGGACCCGAAGCGGGCGGAGAGCGAGAGGGAATCGGAACATCGGACGGTCAGCGAGTGGGAAGTTGAGGATGGAGTGTCAGAGGCGGGGCGCGGTCGCAGCGACCTTCGCGCGTCGAAGCGGCGAGCTTCGGCGGCGCAGGCGGCCATGCGACCGCTGTACGGGCGGGATGCTCCTCGGTCAGTGCGGTGGACGGCGGGAGCTGACACCGGCTCCACCGCGGTGATCGGACGCGCGCAGCGGCGCGCCCGCGTTTCGGCTACAGCGCGATACGACTCATGTGAACTTCAACGGAGACAACAGCCGCCGCCGGTCGGAGCCGGCGGCGAACGAGTACGGCTTCACGCACTTTCGTGTCTGGATATGCAGTACGTCATCGTATTCCGGGCGGGGGCCCGGCTTCGGGTCGGTTTTCAAAGAGCACGTCGGCGGTCGTTCAACCGCCCAGAGGGGCCTGCGAAGCCCCGGCTACTGCCAGCGCCTCCTTGTCCAACTGGACCGCATGTGAGTCCTCCTATCCTTGAAGACACCTGACATCCGAGAACCGGATGTGGACTGCCGCCGATTCGCAGCAATTTGCATCTCTACCCGTAAAGGCGTTCGAGAATGGCAAACCGGATGGGCGATGGCCGAAAAAAGTCGCGATGGCTCCCGCCGACGCCGCCTCCCAGTGCCGTTCGTCCAGCCCGGCCGGCGGAGGGCACAGGCCCAGCATCGTCGCGGTGCTCGCTTGGCGATGTGTCCAATGCCTTGGCTTGACGTCGCCCAGTCTTCGGGAACAACCACCAGTATCCGCACGCGCGCGCCCTCTACCCTAAGAGGAACCTTCACCCCCCAAACGGGAATGGGTTTGAAAAAGAAAGTCCAAATAGTCCCACCTGCCTCGGCGACCCGGCCGCCACACCACTTCGAGGCGTTTACGATGCCCGCGCGCGTCCTCTACCTAAGGGGTCCCTTGACCCCCCAAAACGGAGGGGCAACCGAAAAAATAGTCTAGAAAGACCTGCGGACCGCACACCGTCGAGGGCGGCATTCGCGGCCCTCTACCCCTGAAGGCACCCGAGATGGCCAGATCGGATTTGGACGCGCGCAGAATTCTTGCGTGACGGTTTCATGTCCGGGTCCCTTCCGCCGCGTCCGGGCTTCGCCGCCGTAGCGCGGAGCGCGGAGGCGGCGGTCGGCGCGGTGGCCCTTACCCTTCGATGCGCCAGCCTATCTCTCTGTCCTTCCTCTCTCTGTCCTTCCCCTTACCCCTTGCGACAGCTATGTACCTCGCCCTTCCCTTCGCGCGAACGCGCGGCCCGCCTTTGCCCTTGGCCAGTAGCGGTGTCTGGAGATTCATATGGGCGATCTCCGGCGGCGCCTCGGCGCCTCATCTGCCGACAACCTCCACGAACTCACCGATCACCCGCACTTCACCCTCGTTGCGGATCGTCAGTTCGATGGGCTGGTGGGCCTTGTTCAGCGGCTTCAGCGTGATTTTCGTGTGCGTCCAGTTCCCGTCGCGGTCGAGGACCTTCTCGCTCGTATAGACCTTCACCGTGTATTGCCCGTCGTTCCCGATCTTGGCATGCCAGATCAGCAGCCGCTTGCCCTGTCGCGATCCTGCTGGTGGCTGACGGAAGAGACAGAAGTCCCGGTCGTTGATTTCGGGCACCATCGAATCACCGACGACCTGCGCGACGAACATGCCGGGCTCAAAGGGCCCGCCTCGCGGATAGGTCACCCATTCGTCGGACCAATCGCCGGGATCGTATGGCCCCTGCTCGGCACTCCAC
>JACPRB010000263.1 GCA_016190155.1 Planctomycetota bacterium | reverse complement strand
GGAAGAGCGCTCCATGCCGACTTCTTTCCTACAGTGTCTTTTCTTACACGTTCTTAGCTCTGTCGCGGCTCGTTGTCGAATATGGATGGGTTCATGGGCGGCGAGGAAACGGCCATCGGCGGATCCGCGGCGAACTTCCCGACGACGTGCTGGTCGCGCGTGGTTCGCCTGCAGGAACCGTCCTCCGATCCGGCCTACCGCGAGGCGGTCAGTGAGCTGGCGCAGCGGTATTGGAAGCCGGTGTACGCCTACATCCGAGCCGCGTGGGGCAAGAGCAACGAGGAGGCGAAGGACTTGACGCAGGAGTTCTTCGCCGCGCTGCTGGAGCGCAGTCTGCTCAAAGGGGCGGGGCGTCGCGAAGGCAAGTTTCGCGTCCTGCTGCTGACCATCCTCAAGCACTTCCTGGTGGACGAGCATCGGCGGGACAGGCGTCTCAAGCGCGGCGGGGCCGCCAAGATCTTGACCCTCCAGGACGCGACCCCGCCCGTAGAGGATCCGCGCGCCCGATCTCCGGAGGATGCCTTCGATCGCACGTGGGCGCGCTCGCTCGTCGGACAGGCTCTCGACGAGCTGCAACGCACTCTGGAAGCCCATGGACGCGAACACCAATTCCGCGCCTTCAAACTGCGCTATATCGAACCGGCGAAGGGGGACGGAGGGACGGACGATCCGGCGTTGGCCGCGTTGGCCGCGCAGGCGGGGCGTTCGCTCTCGGAGTTCAAGAACGATCTTGTGGCCGCGCGCAAGGAGTTTCGCCGGATCATCATGAGCCTCATCAGCGCCTCCGTCGAGCGGGAACACGAGGCGCTCGAGGAACTCCAGTACTTGATGGGGCTCATGTAGGCTTTGCCCGTTCGACCGTTCATACGTTCAGCGGTTCACCCGTTCATCTGTTCGGCGTTCGGCCTACCCGCCCCTCGATCCTCGGTTGCGGGCATCGATTTCGCCTTGATGAGTCGATGAGAAACGGCGAATCAGGAGGTGGATGAGTGTCGACGCTACCCTCCCTGAAGGCGCCCTTCAGAGACTTCGTGAGGCATTGACCGAAGGCTTGAAGGAGGTGCTCGTCCCCGGCATGACCGTCGGTCCCTATCGCATCGAGGCGAAGATCGGGCGAGGGGGCTCGGGCGTCGTGTACCGTGCCCATGACGCGACCTTGCAGCGCGCGGTCGCCCTCAAGGTGCTGCGTCCGGAGCTGCTCGACGGCGTCGCGGCGCAGCGCCTCCGGCGGGAAGCGCTGGCCGTCGCGCGACTGAAGGACCCCGGCATCGTGACCGTGTACGAGGTCGGCGAGATCGGCGATTCGCAGTACATCGCGATGGAGTACATCGAAGGGCAGACGCTGGCGGCCGTCTTGTCCAGCCGGCGGCTGCCGCCTGCGGAGGCGTGCCTGATCGTGGAGCGGATCGCCCGGGCGCTGGGGTGCGCTCATCGAAACGGCGTCATTCATCGCGACATCAAGCCGCACAACATCATCCTGCGTCCCGACGGTCACCCGGTGATCACGGATTTCGGATTGGCCAAGTTCGAGGGCGCCGAGACCCGCATCACGCAGCCGGGATACGCCATCGGGACGCCCATGTACATGTCTCCGGAGCAGGTTCGAGGGGACGGCCCTCTGGACGGGCGGACGGACATCTACAGCTGCGGGGTCATCCTGTTCGAGGCGCTCATGGGGCGGCTGCCGTTCCAGGGAAACACGCCGCTGGCGGTTTACCACAACATCGTTGAAACCGAGATCCCGCCGCTGCGGGGCATTCCGGTGGAATTGAGCTGGGTCATGCTCAAGTGCCTGCAGAAGGATTCGCGCGACCGGTATCCGACGGCGGACGAGCTGGGCGAGGACTTGCGCCGATGGCGCGCGGGCGAGGGTGTTCAGGCCGGTCCGCCGGCGCCGATGACCCGGGCCGTTCGCGCCGTTCGTCGCAACCCCCTGTTCACGATGATCGCGGCGCTCGTGCTGGTCGCCGGGCTCGGGGCGGTCGCGATGTACCGGGCCTCGCAGCGGCGTGAGACCTCCGACGCGCATTTCCTTCGTGCCGTCAATCTGCTTCAACGTGCCGAGGGCATCCCTCCGACGGCGGAGGAGGAACGGCGGGCCGTGCTTCGAGAGGCGCGGCTGGATCTCGATCGGGCCCTCGAGGCGCGTCCGGACCATGGTGCCGTCCTCCAGCAGCGTGGGCGTGTGAGCATGCTGCTCGGAGAGAACGAGCGGGCGCTGGCGGACTTGGATCGGGCGATCGCCTTGGATCCCGACGACGCGATGACGTACTTCACGCGGGCGCGCGTTCGGATGCGAGAGTACCAGGTGCGCCGCCCGCCTCCGCGGATGGTGGTCTCCGCCGGAGGCACCATGGTGGCGCCGGCCCCGGGCGAGGACGCGGAGGCCACGGCCATCCGCGAGAAGGCCAGCCGGGACTTGGAGGCGGCGGCCCGGTTGTACCCGGCGGGCGCGGAGTGGGAAGAGAGGTTCGGTGCGGGAGTCTTGCTCCTTTACCAGGGGCGTTATCGCGAGGCGGTGGGGGCGTTCGACCAGTCCCTGGCGTGCCTTCCGGCCAACGGAGAAGCGCTCTTCTATCGGGGCATGGCGAAGACCATCATCCAGGACGGAGAGGGCGGGCTGGCGGATCTGGACCGTGCGGCGCAGATAGGCTACACGACGTTCGCGGCCAAGCTGTACCGAGGCATCGCCTGCTACCTGCGAGCCGATTATGCCGAGGCGATCCATTCCTTCGATGAGGCGCTTGAGCGCAGACCCGAAGGGACGCAGGTGATCGCCTACCGCGCCCTGGCGAGGGTGAATCTGGTGCTGAATCGCCCGGACCAAGCCGGGGATGCCCTCTCGGTTCTTCGCGCCGCCATCGAGGACTTCACCAAGAGGCTGGATGACGAGCCGGGGGACGCCGACACCCTGGGCAATCGCGCCTGGGCCTTCCATGTGCTGGCCGGCCGGTTGGAGAACAGGGGCCTGCCGTGCCGTGAGGAGTTCGAGGCCGGGGTGCGTGATGCGGACTTGGCGACCCCGGACGGTTCGCCATGCGCGTTCGGATTGGGGGAGCGGGGAAACCGATGGGCGGATTACGGGGATTTTCTCAGGAGGATCGGGGAATCCCCCGAGGAGGCCTGGGCTCGCGGGATCGCCTGTTACGAGCGTGCCCTGCGCGTGGATCCGAAATGGAACTACGCTCGGGCCGGTTTGGCTCACCGCTGCCTGGTCAGAGCGAAGTGGCGCAAGGGAGTGCCGGCGGAAGACCTGGCGAAGGCCGTAGATCACGCGGAGGCCTGCTTGCGCGATCAGCAATACGTCGACTGGATGGTATCGGTATGCTCGGAGGCGTACGCGCTTTGGATTGCGGTGGAGTCCCTTCGCCTGCGCTTGACCTCGCCGCTGTTGGAGCGGGCGGTGGCGACGTTGGATCGGTGCATCGCCATGAAGCCCGAGGATGACGCGCTCTACATGCGGCGAGGGGCGATCTTGGTGAGTTTTGCCGCGTTCGAGGAGTTCTGCGGGCGCAGCGGGCGCGACCATCGGCGCCGGGCGTTGGCGGACTACGAGCGGGCCAGCGAACTCGATCCCTCTCGTGCGGAAGGCCTGGCGGGGACACTGGAAGCGCTGCGCCGTTCTCAATAGCCGGACAGCCCTGAACTGTCAGCTCCCAGCTTGGGGACTACAGCATTGGAGGGGACACGCTGGAAGCTGACAGCCGAGGGCTGTCCCTATGAAGCATTTCCTCAAGATTGCCTGCTGCCCGCCACCGAACCCCCTCGTCAAGCCCTGCAATCGGGGGAAGCAGCACGCGCTGCCTCCCCCGTGCAGGACGGGCGAGTGTTACTTGGAAAGGAAGAACCGCGCACTCCGAGGCTCCTCGTGCATCCCGTGCCGGCCAGCGGACTTCCGCGGCGATGCACGGAGGACGGTCCGTCGGAACGCCATCGAATCGGGGAAACACTCCGGAGCCCCACTTTGTCCCATACCCTGCCGAGCCGGTTTCGGCATGACTTCCGCTACCGGCTCGGCCCACTCCTCCGCTCCCATCCCCCAGCTCCTTGCTTGAGGTTTCCCACTAGAGAGAGCGATATCCGTCGGACGGAGATTGAAAAAAAAGTGACGAGCCGCGACAAAGCTAAGAACGTGTAAGAAAAGGGGAGAGGGAGAGAACCCTCTCGGATGGAAGAATTCGACTTCCCACCTTTCCCTTTCTTACACATCCTTCATCGCGGGTCGTTGTTGAAGAAAGGCAGCGGGTATCGAGTAGCCAGGGCCAGGAACTCTTCTTCCTGCCGACGGCTCGTTACTTGTTGGTGGTCAGGTGGTTGGAAAACCGCTCGAGTTTCCAGACGGCGAAGCGGGGTGCCCGCACGCGCATCCGAACGTGTTCGTCGACGAAGCTCTGCTCAAGGACCACGGAGTGGCTCAGGATCTCCGACAGGAGCTTGCCTTCCGATACAGGGACCAGCAGGTCCATCTCCACCAACCGTGAAGCCAGCACTTCCGTGATCCGTCGGTCCAGCTCATCCAGTCCCGCGCCGGTGACGGCGGAGATGCCGACGCACTGGGGATGTCGATTCCGCAGGATCGACAGTTCCAGGGCGTCGCGAAGCTTGTCGATCTTGTTGAAGACCACCAGGGAGGGTTTGTCCGCGCACTCCAATTCCGCGAGCACGTCCTGAACCGCCCGCATGTGCTGTTCGGCTTCGGGATGACTGGCGTCCACGACGTGCAGCAGCAGATCCGCCTGCGCCACCTCCTCCAACGTCGCATGAAAGCTGGCCACCAGCGCGTGCGGCAGCTTGCGGATGAATCCGACCGTGTCGGACAGGAGCACGCGCCCGCCGTTCTTCAGATGCCACAGTCGCGTGCGCGTGTCGAGCGTGGAGAACATGCGGTCTTCGACGAGCACGCCTGCGCGGGTCAGGGCGTTCATCAGGGTCGATTTCCCCGCGTTCGTATAGCCCACGAGGCTGACGCAGTAGTTCTCGGCGGAGCGCGCGGAAACCTCTCGGCGCTTGTGCTGCTCGATCTCGCGGATTTCCCGGCGCAGGTTGAGGATCCGGCGTCGGGCGTGTCTCTTGTCCTCTTCGAGCTGCTTCTCTCCTGGGCCGCGCATGCCGACGCCCATTCCGGTGCCGCCCGCCTGCTGCTCGCTCGTCAGGTGCAGGCCCCACGACCGCAGTCGGGGAACGGCGTATTCCAGCTGTGCCAATTCCACCTGCAGCTTCGCCTGCTGCGTGCGGGCGTGCGTGGCGAAGATGTCGAGGATGAGCTCCGTGCGATCCAGGACACGCCGCTTCAGTTCGCGTTCCAGGTTGCGCACCTGCGCGGGAGTCAGATCGTTGTCGAAGATGACGACGTCCGCCCCGTGATCATGGATCAGGCGCGAGAGCTCCGTCACCTTGCCCGTGCCGATGAAGTACTTGGGGCTGGGGCGGTCCCGCTTCTGCGTGAGGGATGCCGCGATATCCACGCCGGCGGAACTGGCCAGGCCGGCCAGTTCGCTCAGCGGTTCTTCGGGCTCAGATCGGTCCGGATCGATCGTGCCTACGAGAACGGCACGTTCCAGAGTGCCGGTGGGATGAGAGCGCCTCAAGGTGTCGGGATCTTCCTCCGCAAATGAAGCCATGAGGATTATAATCTCATCTCGACGTGTTCGCAACGACGCCTCGCCATTCGATACTGGCACCTGGATGCCGGCACCTGGTATACTGGCGGGGCGAGATGGAATTCTCTGCGTTGGCTGGGGAAATCAAGGCCTCGCGCGGTTTGGCGCCCATCTACGTGCTCGTGGGGGTGGAAAGTTACCTGCGGGACCAAGGGGTGGAGCTGCTCAAAGCCGCAGGGGAGGATCTTGCCCGCAACGCGGTGCGGATTTCGGCCTCCGACTCCACCTGGCCGCAGGTCGCCGCCGATCTGTATACGCCCCCCTTTCTGGGCGGACGGAAACTGGTGATCTTGGCCGACGAAGGCAACTTCGTCCACAATCATGCCCGCGAGTTGATGGAGTACGCCGCCGCCCCCTCGCCTACGGCGGTGTTGGCCGCTCTGGTGCCCTCGGAGAAACTGGCCGGAATCAAGGAAGGGACGACCCTTCGCATCGTCGAGTGCCGGCCGATGCGGCCCGCGGAACGGGTGCGATGGGTCCAATCGGAGATCCAGCGGAGCGGCAAGGCGGTAGATCGGGCGGCCGCCGAGCTCCTGTGCCGGCGGGCCGGCGACTCTCTGGCGGAACTGGCCGGTCACGTGACCAACCTCGTGACCTACGTAGGCGCCCGTCCCCGAATCGCCGTCGAAGACGTGGAACGGCTGGTCGTGGGGCTGCCGGAACGGGAAGTGTACGAGTTGGCTCTGGCGGCGGCGCGCAAGCGCCGGAAGGAGGCGCTGGAGGTCGCCCGGACGCTTCTCATGTCGGGAGAGGCTCCGCAGGTGCTGCTGTGGCGGCTCGGCTGGCAGTACCGCAAGCTCATCGAGGCGAAGAAGCTCATTTTGGCGGGGCGCCGGCGCTTCGAGGTCACCTCGCTGCTGCAGATCACGTACTTTCCGGACGAGTTTCTTTCGCTCGTGGACGCGCACGCGCTGGAGGAGCTGTTGGAGAAGCATGGGGAGATCCTGGCCGCCGATGTGGCGCTCAAGACGACGGGCGGACAGGAACAGGCCATCATGGAGTCCTTGGTCTTGAGGCTTGCGGCATGACGGATCGATGTTCGCAGAGGAGATATCATGGTTGAGTTTTGCACGGTGTGCGGCACCAGCTTGCCCAAAGGGGATCTGACCATCAGACAAGGCCGGGCTTACACGAGCCCGGACTACGTCTGTCCGAGCTGCGGGAAACTCGCGAATCCGAACGCCGCAACCAAGGCCGTGGAACTCTTTCCGGAGCCGAATCCGGAGCGAGATATTGTGATCAAGAGCGGTAAGGCGATCACGGAGTAACTTGTGATTGGGGGTAACCGGATGGGGATGTCGCAGAAGCATCCGACGCGCGTCGCCCGAAAGAGCCCGACGACGAGAATGCCGTCCGGCGGCGCGCCGCGGCGTGAGACGGCCCAGCGGGCGCGTTCGATCGCGCCTGCGCCGGCAAGATCACGGATGGGGCTCATCATCGGGCTCGCCGTCGGCACAGTCGTGCTGCTGGGACTGGTCGTCTTGGCGCTGGTGGGGAACGGCGGCGTTAAGGAGGAGAGTCGGACCGTCGAGGCCCCTCGGAAGAGGGTCGACGTGCGCGACCTCGTCGCCAAGGGCATGAGGAAGTGCGAGGAAGGCTACGAGCTCATTCAGTCCTGCAAGGGTGAGGCGGAGCGTGAGCTCGACGCGCAGGAGAAGCTCGCCCTCAAGGCCAAGCTCGAGAAGGGATCGCGTCTGATCCAGTCGGGGATGAGCGATCTGGACCAGGCCAGTCAGCAGAGCGGACAGACCGAAGGCGACGTCAGGAACGAGTGGGGCCAGGCGCGCAAGTGGGCCAACAACTTTGCTCAGAACCTGGGCAAGTAGAGTGCCGTTTCACACATCATGCGAACCCGCCGGTGAACCCTCCTTCGCCGTCGCACGGAAGACTGAACTGTTGGGAAGGCTGCGGAGGGTAAACGGTCGAACAGATGAACGAGAGAACTGATGAACGAAAGAACGGATGAACTGAAGAACGGAGTATTCATGGCGGACGAACTGAACAAAGACGACGCCGGAACGGCGCCATCGCAGCCATCGGAACGGTTGCGCGCCCGGACGTTGGAGGGTTCGCCGAGAAAGCCCAGCAAGACCAAGAAGGCCGTCTTCTTCGCGTTGCCGGTGCTTTGCGCCGCCGCCATTGCCGGCGGCTTCTTCGTCCGGGATTCCTATGGGGATTTCGTCTGGAAGGCGTGGGCCCGCAAGTGGGGATTGCTGCCGCCGCATCCGGTCGCCCGGCGCGCGACCGCCGGCGAGCGCAAGCCGATGGATGTGAAGTATGACGAGGCGCTGTTCGCGAAAGCCAAGATCGAGCTGTACGTCCAGGAGCAGATGCCGGCGCTCAAGGCGGAACCCGAGAAACTGACCCTGGAGGTCGTTTCCGAGACGCTCAAGGAACTGGAGCGGTCGAAGATCCAGATCGTCGGCTACAGGGACCATCTGGAGAAGATGGCCGAGGTTCTCAATGATCCGTCCGGGCAGACGCTCTCCGAGGTCGACAATGTCCGCTTCAACGACGAGTTTCGGGAATACCAGCAATTCCTCATGCGCCTCAACTCGGCCATTGCCGAGTGGAAGGATCTCTACCGGCAGAAGGGTGGGCAGGTTTCCGAGGCGATCGAAGCTCCGCGGGCGCCGAGCTTCAATCCGCGGTTGGCCTTTCAATGGGGATGGTTCCCCGACGGTCTGTGGGTACGCTATCGCGTCGTTACGCGCGTGGGGACCGATGCGTACACGGACTACCGGGATGTCGGCTTGAAATCCGGCGCGCGCGATCCCGAACGGACGCTGGTCACGCAGTCGTGCGTCGACGGCGAGGCGCGGGAAGCCGCCGAGCAGACGCAGAAGTGGATTCCGGAGGGGCTCAAGGTCGCGGGCGAGGAATCGCTGGCGATCGGCGGCGCTTCAGTGAAGTGCGTCGTGGTCGAGGTCGGTCCGAGTCGCGTCTGGTATGCCGCCGAAGGCAGAGGGGCGGGTCGGCTGGTGCTCAAGCGCGTCGAGGAGAAGAAGAGTTTCGTCGTGACCGCGCTGAGCGAGGAGGCCCTGGACTTCAAGAAGCAGCAATTCAATTGCATGCGTTACGACGCGCAGGAGAAGGTCCGGGACGAGGCGGGCCAGGAAGAGGTCGTCGCCGTTCGCGCCTGGGTGCACGAGGACGTGCCCGACGGGCTCGTCAAGATGGAGAGGCGCAAGGGCGAGACGGTTGAGGTCCACGAGTTGATCGATCGGGGCGACGACTGGGGCCGGCGGCCGTCCTTCCCGACCAAGGCGGAGGCGCCTCAAGAGGAAGCCCCCGCGCCTCCGGAGAAGCCGCAGGAGCCCCCGAAGTCCGAGGAGCAGGGGAACGGCAACCACGAGGCGCCGCAGGGGCCGTGGGCCAAGGAGAAAGTCGGGACGTGGTACCGGGTCAAGTCGTCGATGAACGACATGGAGATGTATACCGACACGGGCTTGAAGGAATTCAAGCCGGGCGAGACCTGTGTGCTGGTCATGCAGACGCACATGTCGGGGCAGTCCTTCCCGGAGCAGGAGCATCGTCTCGAACTCGGAACGGGGGTCGCCCCGGCCTCGCCATCCGGGGAGGATGAGGTCGAGATCGAAGGGACGAAGTACGCTTGTGAGATATACGAGACCGGGGGGACGAAGTCCTGGGTCCTCAAGGATGGACGGTTTAAGGGGCAGGCACTCAAGATGGAATCGCCCCAGATGACCATGATCGTGACGAAGCTGGGCGAAGAGGCGATTCAGGTCAAGGATCGGGCGTTCGACTGTATCGTCGTCGATTCGGAGACGGACATGGGCGGGGTGAAGACCGCGATGCGCGCGTGGGTCAGCGTCGATTTCCCCTTGGGGACGGTCAAATCCGAGACGCCGACGAGCACGAGTATGTTGGTGGATCTTGGCGACGACTGGTCGCAGCGGACCTCGCCGTTCGCGGAAGAGCCGGCGGCCAAGCCTGCCGAGGAGCCCGTGCCGAACCCGTGGGCCAACGAATCGGTAGGGACATGGTTCCGGATGAAGACGACGGCTTCCGGGATGGTGATGTACACGGATCTGGGCCTCGCGGAACTCGGCTCGGATTACTACGTGCAGGTCGGTCAGACGTATGTGATGGGGCGCCCCGGAGAGGAGCAGAAGACGCGCGTCGATCTGAAGGCCGCCGCCTCGAAGAAGGTCGGCGAGGAGACGATCGCGATCGGTGAGGGGCAATACGCCTGCGACATCTACGAGACCGAGGGGATGAAGTCCTGGGTGGTGCGTGAGGGCGAGTACAAGGGAACGGCGCTCAAGAGCGAGTCGGCGCAGGTCGGCGTGATCGCCATCGCGCTGGGCGCCGATGTGATCACGGTCAAGGGGCGTCGGTTCGATTGCGTCGTCGTGGAAGTCGAGCAGACGACGATGGGGCAGTCGATGAAGACGAAGACATGGACGTCGTCGAGTCTGCCGCTGCGGGCGGTGCGGATAGAGACGCCGATGTCGAAGGGAGAGCTCGTAGATTTCGGCGGCGATTGGTCGAACCGGCCCCCGTTGCCGGTCGCGGAGGGGGAAAAGCCCAAGCCGGGTTCCGAGCCGGCCAAGCCGGAGCCGCCGGTGGACGAGAAGACGGCGAAGGCCGGGGCGATGATCGCGGAAGCGGACGAGATGCTTCGGGATGCCCTACCTCTGTTCCAGGAGGTGATCACGGGTCTGCGGACTCTGTCTTCCGACAAGGATGATCTCAAGGAATTGGTCAAGAAGGCGGAGGCGTGTCAGAAGAAGCTGTATGACGCGCAGATGCGGTATATGCTCGGTGAGGCCGGCGCGGCGGACCCCGCGCGGATCAACGCGAGGGTCAAGTCGATCGACCGGCGGTTGGAAGATTTGAAGGAGTTCGTGCGCGCGTTCAAGGCGGCGGGGCGAACGGAACGATAAGGGGCGTTGTGAACGTTTGAGCGGGGAACGGGCGAACGGCAGAACGGGTGAACAGATGAACGGAAGAACGGGAGAACGGGTGAGATGAAGATCTTCCTGGATACGGCGAACGTCGGCGAGATCAAGGAGGCCGCGAAGCTGGGCTTCCTGGACGGGGTGACGACCAATCCGACGTTGATCGCCAAGGAGAAGCGGAAGTTCGAGGACGCGATCCGCGAGATCTGCGAGGTCTGCGCCGGGCCGGTGAGCGCGGAGTGCATCACGGAGAGGTTCGAGGATCTCATGCCCGAGGCGCGCCGGCTGGCGAAGCTGGCCTCGAATGTGGTGGTGAAGATCCCGCTGACGCGCGAGGGGTTGAAGGCGGTCCGGGCCTGCTCTCAGGAGGGGATCAAGGTGAACGTCACGCTGTGTTTCAGCGCCAACCAGGCGCTGTTCGCGGCCAAGGCGGGAGCGACGTTCATCAGCCCGTTCATCGGGCGCCTCGACGACGCGGGCCACGAAGGGATGCAGGTGATCCGAGACATCGTCCAGATCTACAGGAACTACGCCTTCAAGACCGAGGTGCTGACCGCGAGCATCCGGCACCCGCTGCACGTGCTCGAAGCGGCGAAGGCCGGTTCTCACGTCGCCACCCTGCCGTTCGCGGTGTTCGAGAAGGTCATCGCGCACCCGTTGACGGACGCGGGCGTCGCGAAGTTCCTGGAGGATTACCGCAAGATTCCGCGATAGACGCGGACTGGAGGAACGGATGGCGAAGAGCTGCACCAATCACGCCGAGGCCGCGGCGGTCACGATGTGCACGCAATGCCACAAGCCGATCTGTCAATCGTGCACGATGGTGACGCCGGCGGGGCGGTTCTGTTCGTCGGAGTGCTCGATTCTGTACAAGGAGATGAAGACGAAGCTGGGCGCCGGGGAAGGGCGCAAGAGGGGCGGATTCGGGCTGACGCTCATCTTCTTCGTGCTGCTGTTGGTCGCGGGGGCGTTTGGGGTGCACTTCGCGGCCAGGGCCAAGCAGGATGAGCCCGATCATTGGCTCAAGAAGATCGACGTGATCGGTCGATGGTTGGATCAGGGGAAGAAGTAGCCCCCGATTCACTTCCAACGTAGAGGGGGAGCCGTGCGGCGAACGATCCCATTCCTGCTCTGTCTGGCGGCTTGTTCGTCCGCTCCCGTCGCGCGGCGGGAAGTGGCGCTGGACCAGGCCCACGTGGAATTCCTGTCGGGCAACTACGCGCACGCCGCGCAGCTGTACGAGCGCGCCTTGCCGTCGTTGCCGGACGTCCGGCGGGCGGAGGCGCTTTGCTGGGTCGGGAAATGCCGGCTCGGGGCGGGAGATCCCGAGGGGGCGATTGCGGCGTTCACGGAGGCGCTCTCGGCCGGGCCTTCGCCGGAGCTTCGCGTGGAGGTTCATTACCGGCGGGCGGCGGCGTACAACGCTCGATGGCAGCCGGTCGAGGCTCTGTCGGACTTGATCCGGGTTCGCGAGGCGGGCGAGTCCCTGCGCGGCGCGGCGGTTCGTTCCGAGGAGTACCTCTATCGACTGGCCGTCACCATGATCCGCGCGGGCGATTGGAAGGGTGGCCGGACCGTGCTCGGAGAGGTCATGGCGCGTTTTCCGGATACGAGGGAGGCGCTTGACGCGAAGGATCGCGCGGGCTTCGACGAGTTCCGCGTGCAGATCGGCCGAATGCGCGATCCGAAGGGGATGCCCGGCGAGGCGGTGCCGTCGGCGGCGGGGGACTACCTCGTGCTTGTGGGGCGTTTCCCGCGCTTCGCGGACGCGGTGCGCGAGATGGAGGGCTTGCGGCGCACCGGTTTTCCGGACGCGTTCGTAGTGCCATGACGGCCGGCGACGATCGGATTCGCTCGGCTTTGGCGCGGGAGCTCGGCTCGGCGCGGCGGGACGGGGCGCTCTTCGCGATTCTCACGATCCTACTCACTCCCGTCTTCGTCGTGCTGGCGGTGATCGCGCTGGTGGCGATGGTCGCGTATGTGGACCTGCCCGTTCTCGATGACGTCGGCTATTTCTCCTCCTTCGTGACGCTTCTCAACACGTCGCTGCTGTGGATGTTCACGGCGCTGTTCCTGCGCCCGAAGTGTCGCGCGTCCCTGGCGGACTTGGTCTGGGTCGGAGCGGCCGTCGTCGTGCTCGCGGTGATCCTCTGGGTTTCCTACGGGACTCGGTTGCCGGAGGCGAATCCGCGGGTTTTCTGGCCGGCGTACGGGGGCCTGGCGCTCTTGATGTTGGGTCTCTTGGGGCATGCGTACGAGCCGCGCGACTCGTACTATCTGGGCTGGTTCAACGGGTGGATGGACGATCCGTTCACGCTGCAGGACGACGTGGATCGGGCGCACGTGGGGCTGGGGTTCGCGATGGCGTTTCCGCGGCTGATCGTGGGATCGTATGCGGAGATTTTCGGCAGCGGGTGGCTTATTCGCGGGCTCGGCGGCGAGGAGTTGGACGCGGCGGCGAACGTGCTGCGGGCGCTGAGCGAGGGGAGGCCCGAGGAGGCGCAGCGGATCCTCAGGTCGCGCGAGCGTTCGGCTGCGCGGATCGTGCGGGTGCTGGCGAAGCTGAAGCTGGTCGAGTCCGACCGTGGGCGCCTGCGGCTGATCAGCATGGGGGAGAGGCTCGTGGGCGGGCGTTGATTCGGCGGCATCGTTGGAATAGAATCCGCCTCTTACTGCTGCAGGGTGTGCAGGGAGGTTGAGCAAAGGGTGAGACACGATCCACGGTCCGCGCGCCTCACGGCCGTCCTCACGGTTGGTGCGTGCCTGATGTTCGGAGCGGGCTTCGTCTATGCGCAGCCGGCGCCTCCGCGTCCGATCGATCCGGTGAATGATCCGGTGATGTCGGAGATCTTGCGTCGGCTCGACAATCCCGCGGTTCACGCGCGGATGCAATATCCGGCGCTTGTGCCCGAAATCATCAGCGCCCTCAAGGCGGGTCGGATTCGGCCGCACTGGGTGCCGGGCAGGGGAGGCGGTTACAGCGAGACGATGAACATCTACCTCCCCCAGCAGGCCACGATCGAGTGGAACACCACGACGGTCGTTCATGAGGGCACCCACGCTCTGGGGTACCTTTCGATGAGGCGGCCGGCCGGCGAGGTGCTCGCGCATCGGATGACCGGCGACTTCGTGGACGCGTTCTGGCGTGTTCGAGGGATCAAGCTACCGTACGCCTTGGAAGAGATCGACATCAGCGTCTTGCGGAGCTGGAGCGACCGCCAACTGGCCGAGTACCTGGTGCGACGGTGGCCTTTCGACTATCCGCGCGGATACAAGAACAGCCCCTATCTTTTCACTCACGGTCCGTCGCCCGCTTGGCTCGTTCGGTGGCGGCGGTGGAATGGCGGCGTGCGATCGGCCGCGGCGGGGGCGGGCATCTTCATGGGGGCCTACGTCCTGAAGGAGGCGCTCGTCGGGCTGGAGCACCGCGATGCGGGTCGCGTGAAGGAGGCCCTGGGGCAGCTCAAGAACCCGGCGTTCTTGGGGGGCGCGCTGGCTTTCGGAGCGATGAACGAGGCGCTGCTCGCCGCGAGCCGCAAGTTCGTGCCGTTGCGCGTGGGATGGGAGCCGGCGTGGATTCGGAGGGTTGCGAGCCCGTCTGCGCTCGGCCGAGCCGCCGCGTCGGGATTGGCGATGGCGGCGGCCGGGACTGTTCTTTCGCTGGCGACGGGAGAGTCGATTCGGGAAGTCGTTCCGACGACCGCGGGATACCTCGGCGCCGCCTGGGTCGTCGAAGGGGCGGCGTTCGCCGCGCTCGGCGCCGGCCCGCAGGGGCGCGTGGCGTCCGTGGTTTACCGTCTCCTCAAGGCCACGGCGGCTCTCTACGGAGGCGATCGCCTTGCGGGGGTTTTCCGCCGTCTTGGCCGGTCCCGAAGTGGCGTCGCGCAAGAACTGGAAGGGCTGCGTGCGTCGTCGTGGTGATCGCATTTGCCCGGGATCGTGGAACGTGGCTGAGGGGGCGCGATGAGTCGGCGAATCGGGAAGTCAAGTGCTCCGGTGCCTGCGGCGAACGAGGCGCCGGCTCCAAAGCTCGAGCTGAAGGAATTGCCTCCGTCTCCGCGGAGGGTTGTCCCGGCGATGCGGCCGGTGCCGCGGGTGAGACTGGTCCGCCGCGCGGCTCGAGCGCGGGTTCCCGTGGCGTGGGAGGTCTACGTGCTAGGCGCATGTTACGCGGTTGATGCCGTGGAGTGTGTCACCGCGAACAGACTCTTCCTGGCTTTCGTGTTCGCCTTGCTCTGCGTCGGCTTGCTGACCCGGTCGATGTTGGCCTGGTGGATGCTCGTCGTGGTGGGAGTCGGCCTGGCGGCGATTCCGATGGTGGGCATCTTGTTCGTAAGCGGTCGGGCGCAGGCGGTGCTTCTGGTTGCTGCGTTGTTCTTGCTCATCCAGCCTGGACTGCTCATCCTGTGCCGATGGCGCGGGGCGTATTGACGATTGTGGTTTACCTGCTCTATTCACGAACAAAGGTAACGCTTCGACAATGTGTCGTCGATCTCGCCTGGGGCGTGAATAATCCCGGTCAAAAACCGCCGCCTTCGGACGCTGGTGAGGATAGGAAGACGATGAAAACCGACGCGGAGATCTTCCCGGCCTACAAGACCCGTCCGAGCCGGGAGGCGCTCCTGGCGCTCCTGCGGGCATACGAGGGGCGACTCTACAACGTCTGCCATCAGATTCTGCGCCGTCGGGAGGATGCGGAGGACGCGTGCCAGGAAGCGCTGCTGGAGATTCTCGACGGCGTGAACAAGATGCCCGACGAGGGGCAATTTCGCCGGTGGGCGTACCGCGCGACCTTGCGGCGCCCGTTCGGGGTCGCTAAACTTCCGCCATGCCCACGCCCCTCATGGAGCAGTACGCGGCGATCAAGCGGCAGCACCCCGGCGAGATCCTCCTCTTCCGGCTCGGCGATTTCTACGAGATGTTCTACGACGACGCGAAGACCGCCTCGACGATCCTCGGCATCGTTCTGACGTCGCGCTCCAAGGGCGACGACCGCGTCCCGATGTGCGGGATCCCGTACCACTCCTCGCAGTCGTACATCGGACGCCTCCTCAAGGCGGGCCATCGCGTGGCGATCTGCGAGCAGACGCAGGACCCCGAGGAGGCGGACGGCCTGGTCGATCGCGCCGTCGTCCGCGTGATCACGCCCGGGACGCTGGTCGAGGAACCGATCCTTGACGAGAAGCGCAACAACTACCTCGCCGCGGTCACGCGGGACGGTGGGCTGGCGTGGGTGGACACCTCGACGGGGCGGTTCCTCCTCGAAGACGTCGCGCCCGCGCATCTCCTGGATGAGCTGGCGCGCCTGTCACCGGCGGAGACGCTGGTCGCGGGCGAGGGCGACGTCGAGCGCATCCGCGCCGCGTCCGGCGGGATCGTGACGACGTGGCATGAATGGGCGTTCGAGCCCGGCGCCTCCCGGCGCGATCTGGCGGCGCACTTCGAGGTCGCGAACCTGGCCGGGTTCGGGTGTGAGGAGCTGGGGCCGGCGGTCGGCGCGGCGGGGGCGATCCTGGCGTACCTGAAGGAGACGCAGCGCGGGCCGCTCAAGCACATCGTGCGGCTCGAGAAGCACACGGCCGCGGGACGGCTGTTCCTGGATCGGCAGACGCAATCGGCGCTGGAGCTCACGGAGACGCAGCGCGCGGGCGAACGCGCGGGATCGCTTCTGTGGGTGCTCGACCGTACGATGACGCCGATGGGCGCGCGCCTCCTGCGCGATTGGGTGACGGGCCCGCTGGCGGACGCGGCGGCCATTCGAGCCCGCCAGGACGAGGTGGCGGCGTTCGTGGAGCATCGATTCCGCCGGATCGACCTGCAGGCGGCGCTCAAGCCGATCTGCGACATCGAGCGGGTGCTCGCGCGCGTGGGCGCGGGGCGGGCGCATCCGCGCGACTTGGTGGGATTGCGCCAGTCGGTAGCGGCGCTGCCGAAGCTCGCGGAGGTATCGGGCCGGCGGTTCGCGGATCATTCGGCGCTCGGCGACGTCCTGGCGCGCGCGATCGTGGACGAGCCGCCGCACTTGCTCACGGAGGGCGGCATCATCCGGAAGGGGTTCGACGAGGAGCTGGACAAGCTCCGGTCGATCTCGTACGACGGCAAGGCGTGGCTGGCCGCGTTCGAGAAGCGCGAGGCGGAGCGCACGGGGATCGGGTCGCTCAAGGTCGGCTATCATCGCGTGTTCGGCTACTTCATCGAGGTGACGAACGTCCATCGCGAGAAGATCCCGACGGATTACGTGCGCAAGCAGACGCTCAAGGACGCGGAGCGCTTCATCACGCCGGAGCTGAAGGACTACGAGACGCAGGTCCTCAACGCCGACGAGCGCGCCAGGAAGCTCGAGCAGGAGCTCTTTCGCCGGGTGCGCGATCGCGTCGCGGAGCACATCGCGCCGCTGCAGGAGACGGCGCGGGCGGTCGCGGAGCTCGACGCGCTGGCGTCGCTGGCGCAGGTGGCGGAGGAGCACGACTATGTGCGGCCGGTCGTGGACGAGTCGAACGTGCTGGAGGTGCGCGACGGCCGGCATCCCGTGCTGGAGCGGCTCAAGCAGGAGAAGTTCGTGCCGAACGACGTGGGGGTCGGCGGCGACGCGCGCGTGTTGCTCATCACGGGGCCGAACATGGCGGGGAAGTCGACGTACATCCGGCAGGCGGCGCTCATCGCGCTGTTGGCGCAGATGGGCAGTTTCGTTCCCGCCAAGAGCGCGCGGGTGGGGCGGGTGGATCGCATCTTCACGCGCGTGGGGGCGTCGGACGAGCTGACGCGCAACGCCTCGACGTTCATGGTCGAGATGAACGAGACGGCGAACATTCTCAATCACGCGACGGCGCGGAGCCTGGTGATCCTCGACGAGATCGGCCGCGGCACGAGCACGTTCGACGGGCTGTCGATCGCGTGGGCGGTGACGGAGCACCTGCACGATCGGATCGGGGCGCGCACGCTCTTCGCGACGCACTATCACGAGCTGACGGAGCTGGGGCGGGTGTTGCCGGGGGTGAAGAACCTGCACGTGGAGGTGAAGGAGTGGGGCGAGAGCGTGGTGTTCCTGCACCGGATCGTGGAGGGGCCGACGGACAAGAGCTACGGGATTCATGTGGCGCGGCTGGCGGGGATTCCGCGGGAGGTGGTGGAGCGGGCGAAGGTGATCCTGGCGGGGTTGGAGGCGCTGACGCTGGACGAGAAGGATCGGCCGCGGATGGCGCGCAAGCCGCGGGCGGGGGAGATGGAGCAGCTGTCGCTCTTCGCGGACATGGTGCGGGCGCGGCCGGCGGGGAAGCCGTCGCCGGTGGTGGCGGAGCTGGCGCGGCTGGATCCGCACCAGATGACGCCGATCGAGGCGTTGGCGAAGCTGGCGGAGCTGGCGGCGAAGGCGAGGGCGCAGTAGCGAGTATCGAGGACCAAGGGGTCGGTAGGGGACAGCCTCACCGATCCGCATTGTTCAGCGAACCGAAGCCAGTAGGGCCCACGATCCACTCCGAAAGACGAACCGCAGGGCATTCAGAGGGGAGGAAGAGGACGCAGCGCGGCGGTGCCGCAACCAAACTCGGGGATCCTCCGTTTTCCGTCCGGAAAATACTATGAGGAAGCCAGGAAGCCAGGAGGAAGACCGAAGGATAGGACGACCGACTTCCTTTCCTGGTTTCCTG
>JACPRB010000262.1 GCA_016190155.1 Planctomycetota bacterium | reverse complement strand
GACGCCATCATGGCCCGCGAAGAGGTCGGCAGCACCGGCATCCACGGCGGCGTGGCCATCCCGCACGCCCATTTCAAGTCGGTCAAAGATATCCGGGGGGCCTTCGGACGCAGCGCGCATCCCGTCGACTTCCGCGCGGTGGACGGCGAAGCGACGTACCTGTTCTTTCTCGTAGTGGCTCCTCCGTCGAAAAACGAGGCCTATCTTCAGGCGCTCAACAAGATCTCGACGGCCATACGCGGCGCCCACTTCATCAAGTTCCTCAGGGCGGCCAAGACGGCCAAGGAAATCGAAGAGACGCTCCGGGAAGCGGAGGAGATGCCGACCGGCCTCGTGCGATGATTGCCGAAAGACGTGTCACGATCAGGAACGAGAAGGGGCTTCACGTGCGTCCGGCCGCCGCCTTCGCCCAGGCCGCCGGCAAGTTCAGCTCCCGCATCTCCGTCTGCAAGGACTCGCGCATCGTCAACGGGAAGAGCTCCATCGAGCTGCTGATGCTCGCCGCGGAGCCGGGCGCGTCCCTCATGATTCGGGCGGAAGGCGACGACGCGGAGACGGCGGCGGCATCCCTGGCCAAGTTCGTGGAAGATCACTTCGGCATGGGCGACGAATAGTGATCCCGCGGCGGTTCGAAACTTTCATGGAGCGAGTACCGACTTCACACCGATAGATGGAAATCCGAAAGGGCATCCCCGTCTCCGCCGGTTACGCCATCGCCCATGCCTTGGTCCTGGGCGACGAGCAATATTCCATCCCGCGCAAGATCGTCAACGACGCCGAGGTGGCCGGCGAGGTCGAACGCCTCCGCCATGCCAAAGCAGCCGCCGCCGAACAGATGCGCGCGCAGGTCGCCCGCATGCCGCGCCGCATCGCGGCCGTCACGGGCAAGATCCTCGAGAGTCATATCGCGATGCTGGGGGACCAGGAACTGCACCGCGAGCTCGAGGAGGACATCCGCCGCAACAAGCACAGCGCCGAATACGCCGTGACCCGCATCCTGAATCACAAGATCAAGCTGCTGGCGGAAACCCCCTTCGCGCAACGCTTCATGGAAGACTTCCGCGCGATCGAAGACGCCCTTCTGAGGCAGCTCACCGGAGAGCGCCGCGAAGACGGCACCAAGCTCAGACAGAAAGCCGTCATCGTGGCCAAGGCGCTCACCCCCGCGCAGACGGCCATGCTCGACCGCGGCAACGTCCTGGGACTGATCACCGAGACCGGCGGACGCACATCCCATACGGCCATCGTGGCGTCCTCGCTGGGCATCCCCGCCGTGGTCGGCGTCGAGGAGATCGCGTCCGACGTGACGACCGGAGATCTGCTGGTCCTCGACGGATCGACGGGGACGGTCATCACGGATCCCGACGAGGCCACCCTGAAGCGCTATCAGGCGATGGAGCGCAATTTCCAGGTGATGGGCCAGCGCCTCTCGCGGGAGCTGCGCGATCTGCCCGCCGTCACCAAGGACGGAACCCGAGTGTCGATCTTCGCCAACATCGAGATGCCCGACGAGATCCCGGCCGCGCTCGATCACGGAGCGGAAGGCATCGGCCTCTACCGCACGGAGTTCCTCTTCCACAAGTCCTCACCCACCGAGAAGGACCACCTGGAAGCCTATCGCAAGGCGGTCTCGCTGCTGGGGAAGCGGCCCCTGATCATCCGGACGCTCGATCTCGGAGCCGACAAAATGCCCGCCGACGGCCTGCCCCGCGAGGAGAACCCCTTCCTGGGAACCCGGGCCGTCCGCCTCTGCTTCGAACGACCGGAGGTCTTCAAGACCCAGCTCCGCGCCCTCCTTAAGGTCGCCGAGATGGGCAACGTGAGCGTCATGATCCCGATGATCTCCAGCATCGACGAGATCTTCAAGGTGCGCGAGATCGTCGAGCAGGTGCGCGCCGAGCTCCGCCGTGAGGGCGAAACGACGAGCCGCCGCGTGCCCCTCGGCATCATGATCGAGGTCCCTTCGGCCGCCATCACGGCGGATCAGATCGCGCCTCACGTCGACTTCTTCAGCGTGGGCACCAACGATCTCATCGCCTACACGATCGCGGTGGACCGCACCAACGAACGCGTCGCCGCCTTGTACCAGCCCGCCCATCCCGCCATCCTACGCCTGCTGCAGACGGTCATCGAGGCGGGCATGCGCCACGGAAGGGACGTGTCCGTTTGCGGCGAGATGTCCAGCGATCTGACGTACACCTTGCTCCTGCTGGGAATGGGATTGCGCACCTTCAGCGTCGTCCCCCCGCAGATCCCGGAGATCAAGAAGGTCATCCGATCCGTAACGCTCGCGGAAGCCAAGGAAGTCGCCGCCAAGGCCGTCGCCCTCGGCGACGCGATCAAGACGACCGAGTACCTCCGCGGCGAGACCCGCAAGATCCTGCCCGACGCCGTATGAACCGTTCGCCCGTTCCCCTTTTCTTGACACTCGGCTAGCCTTTCGAACGTAGGAACATATGAACAGATGAGCATTGGAACGTACGAACGGTTGAACGTATGAACGGTTGAACGGGTGAACGCTATGAAGCGCGCCATCATCGCCTCGATCATCGGACTCACGGCGGCAACCGCCCACGCGCAGGACGTCGTCCGCCTGCGCAGCGGCAAACACCTCTGCGGCCGAATTCGGATCGATCAGAGCCGGACGGACGGCTTCACGATCGTCCTCTCCGATACCCATGGCGCCGTCTTCGTCGGCTGGACGCAGATACCGGAATCCGAACGGCGACGTCTTCAGAACCACACATCCGCGGCCCCCGCCGCGAGCGTCGGAGACGCGATCCCAGGAATCCGCGTCATCACGCCCAATCGCGAAGTCGTGGGCGTCCTGACCGCCGAGGATCCGGAGACGTTGCAGATCAAGACCGCCGCATCCGGCAGCCCCCTCGCCGTTCCCAAGACCGCCGTCCTCCGGCGCGAGGACGTCAAGATCCTGGAAATCGAGGCGTACACCCCCGACGAGATGATCGCCCGTCGCGCGACCGGAGAACTGACGCCCGAGCGACTCGTCGAACTCGGCCATTTCGCGCGTGCTCTCAAGCAGTACGCCAAGGCCAAGGAGTTCTACACGCGGGCCTCCGAAGGACCCGGCGTCTCCCAGGAGGACCTCGCCCGGTTGATCGGCGAGATCGACATGCTCATCCGCGAATCGGAGGCCGAAGACGCCCTCGCCGCGATCGCGAGACTCGAAGACGCGACGAGCTACGCCGAGGCCATCGAGGCCGCCCAGCGCTTCCTCGCCGACTTCGCGGAAACGGAGGCGGCCCGGCAGAACAAGGACCTCCTCAAGAGGCTCGAGACCGCCAAGAGCGATTTCGAGGCGAACCGCGACCGCATCCTCGCGCAACGGATCCCGGAATTGTGGCGATCCGTCCGTAGCTCCCTGTGGAGCAAGTACGCCGATCGGCGATACGCTCTCGCGGAAGCGCGGGCGGGAGCCGATGGCATGGACGAAGAAATCGTGACCGCGGTGATGTCGAACATCAAGTGCACGCAAGAGGAGATCGACAAGCACTGGGCGGCTCGCGAGCAACGCTTGATGACCGCGTCCATGGGCGCGGGCTCCTGGATCTATAAAGGCGGACAAGACGGCGGCGCTGATTACACGCCGCCGGCGGACGGAGACGATCCGGTGGATGACTTCCGCAAGCGTTTCGGCTCGAAGTCCGCCGGACAGAAAAGCCCCGACGTGGGGCGGAAGCTGCAGACGAGCGAAGAATGGTGGGCCGCGGCCTCCACCTCCGAGAGGCTCCGCTGGCTGCAATGCTACACCGGGCTGCAATCGGCGATGGTCAAGAAGGTCAAAGAGGAGGAGCGCGATTGCTCCTCCTGCCGGGGCGCCGGCACGCTGAAGGCGTCCCGAGGCGGACGATCCGCGAACGTCGTCTGCCCGCGATGCCACGGCGCCAAGAAAGACGTGTCCGTGACATATTGGTAAGGCCACCGCGCCCGGACTGATATAATTGTAAGCGTCCGGCGCGGACTTCGCTGCGTTCCGCGAAGAAGCCATGCAGAGGCGCCCGCCGTCGGGAAAGTGCCACCCATCGCAGGCCCCTCTGCCGCTCTTTGCGCACCCTGCGATGGACGCCGCCTGCAATCTCTTCCTTCTTATGCTGCGCGACGATATTGAGCTGGCCAAAAGGGCCATCGAGAAGGGCTTCATTACCGGAGACCAGCTTCGTCAGATCCTGGCCACGAAGGCGAATGACATCACCGCGGAGAGCGGCAACAAGGACTCACCCCCGATCGGTGCGCTGCTCGTGCAAACAGGATATTTGAACGCGGAGCAATTGCGCGGCCTT
This sequence comes from Planctomycetota bacterium, assembly GCA_016190155.1. Lineage (GTDB taxonomy): Bacteria > Planctomycetota > MHYJ01 > MHYJ01 > JACPRB01 > JACPRB01. The sequence goes on along the minus strand of JACPRB010000262.1, from coordinate 6,660 downwards.
GTGGCGGAAATCAGAGGCCTGCCGCCGGACGATGCCCCGGGCGTCATGCTGACGCCCTTTCCGTTGCCGTCCGTCCCTTCCGCATCTCCGCAATCGAGCTCGTCGGTGAAGAGCGCCCCCGCGAAGGAACCATCCTCGGTCCTCCCGCCGCCGGTGATTCCGCCGCCGGCCCAGGCCGTCGACCAACAAAGCTTCGGCAAGTTCATGCTCGTAAATCGGCTCGGCGAAGGCCGGATCGGAGCGCTTTGGCGCGCCTGGCAAAAGAACCTCCGCCGCTGGGTGACGTTGCGGATCGCGCGCACCGACTCGTCGCCGCCCTTCCTCGACGGCGCGCAGCGCGCCGCCATGCTCGAGCATCCCGGCATCCAGCGGATCTTCGAAGTCGGCGTGCACGAAGGCGTCCCCTTCGCGGCCATGGAGTACGTGAAGGGCCGCTCGCTCGATCACGTCCTGGCGGCGCCCCAGAAACGGCTCCTGGAGATCGTCCAGGAAATCCTCTCGGCCGTCCAATTCGCCCACGAACGGGGCGTCCTTCACGGCAACCTCAAACCCTCCAACGTCCTTCTGGTGGAGACGGGCGACAGCTCGACGCCGGAGCGCGCCCTCGTCGTCGACTTCGCCCTCCCGACCGCCCCATCCGCCTACACGGCGCCGGAAGCCGTCGAATCGTCCGCGTCCACAACGGTCGCGGCCGACATCTACGGCGTCGGCGCGCTCCTGTACCACGCCCTCACGGGGAAGGCGCCCTATCCGACCGTTCCAGGCCCGGACATGGCCGCGCAAATCGCCCAGAAGGAACCCCCGAGCCCTCGCGAAATCACCCCGTCCCTGCCCGAAGAACTCGACGCGATCGTGCGGCGGGCCATGGCGCGCCGACCCGAGGACCGGTTTCCTAATGCCCAGTCCCTCGCCGCCGCCCTCAGGACGCATGCGCGCCGCAGCACCGCATCCTCCCGGCGAAGGATCTCCCGCGTGCAACCCCAAGTGAAACGCGGACTGGGCGGCCTCCCCCTGCTGGTGGGCGCCCTGGCGATCCTCGCCATGGTGATCGCCATCGTGGCGGTCATCCTCAGCAACCGCCGCCGCCACGAGACGACCGCTCCTCCGCAGCCCCCGGCGCCCAACGGCCTGGAGATCGCGCAACCCGCCTACGAACAAGGACGCCGGCGTCTCGAAGAAGCCGACCGGCTGCTCCACGAAGCCGCGGCCAGCCTGGAACCCCACCGCACCGCCCTGCAGGAAGCCCTGAAGTTCCTCGAGGACGCCATCCGAATCCACCCGGCGTACGCGGATGCTCATCTGCGACGAGCAATCGCCCTCCGGCGATTGGGACGCGACGGCGAGGCGGAGGCCGCCCTGCGGACCGCCATCGGATTGGATCCCAACATGGCCGACGCTTACCTCGAGCGCGCCGACCTCCTGCGACAAACCATCGATCTTCGCATCGACGGCCTCCGCACCAAGGAGGTCGTTCGCCGGCGCAAAGATTGCAGCGCGGCACCCCCTCCCGATCCCTTCAACGAACACGACGACCTCGCGCAGATCCGCGACCGGGCGAGAAACGACCTGAAACGCGCCCTGGGCCTTCGCCCAGCGCCTTACGAAAAGGAACGGATCGCCGCCGACCTGGCGTGGCTATCGTGGGAACTCTCGAAGGCGCAGGACATCCTCGATCAGATGACGCGCGAGTATCCTTCGCGCGAAGAGATCTTCATGCGCCGCGGACGATTGCGCCGCGTGGCCGCCATGGAGCAGCTCGGCACCGCCGTGCCGGAGAAGGAACGTCCCGAGCGCTACGCCAAGGCCCTGGAGGAGGTGATCGCGGATTTCGACCAAGCGGCGTCCCTGCGCCGCAGCGACGTCGAAGCGCGCATGCAGGCCGGCGAGACCTGCATCGAACAAGCCACGTTCCAGGGATTTGAGAACGCGGTCAAGCGTTTCTCCGAGGTCCTCGACCTCGATCCGAAGAACGCCTCCGCCCGCTACCAGCTCGGATACGCCTGGCTGGGGCAGGGGAAACCTCGCGACGCCAAGCAGCACTTCGCCTTGTGCGCCGACCTGCTTCCGGAAGCCAAGGAGTACGCGCAGCTGCGGGCCTATGCGGCTTGGGTGGCGCGCGACAAGATGGATCTCGAAGACGCCGCCCGCCGCCTGACGACCAAGTTTCCCACCGATCCGATGGGGTGGCTCTTCACCGCGTTCGCCCACCTTCTGGAAAGCGATTACGAGGGCGCGGAACGCGTGTTGAAGAAGGGCTTGGGTCAAGCACCCAACGATCCCGTTCTCGCCCATCATCTGGGCCTGGTCGCCGAATTGCGCGATCGTCTGGGCGAGGCGCGGGAAGCGTACGGCCAAGCGCTCCGTTCCGCGGACGACCTCCGTGAGACGCGGGTGATGCGCGCCCAGACGTGCATGCTCCTCGGAGACATGGAAAGCGCCTTCGATGAATTCAAGTACATCCCGAACCCCAACGGGCAAATCGCGGCCGTCTACGCGACGATGCTCCTACTGGTCGGCCATCCCAAGACCATCGAGATGCTGGAACGCGCCGCCGACAAGCCCGACTGCCCCCCGTACCTCATGGGGAACCTCGCGCTGGCCCTCGCATGGGACGGGCAACGCGAGCGGGCGGCCAAGCTCCTGAGCGACATCTTCGACTTCATGCTCGCCTCATCGCGCCAGATGAAATCCGAGGAAACCGGCGAATGGAGGCGCTTCTGGTTCGCCGTTCCCGCCAACGCCGCCATGGTCCTCCTGGAGCTGGGGCGGATCGACGAGGCGGCCCGCATGGCCGAACAGGCGGTCCAGTGGGCGCCCCAGAACATCTGGGCTCACGATGCCTTGGCGAAAGTCCTGGAGGCCAAGGGAGACCTGCAGGGAAGCGCGAAGGAACGCCAGCTGGCCAAGGACGCTCACCCCACGCGAGGACTGGTCATGAACCTGCGCCCGCGGTGGTATCGCTACCGACTCACCTTCCCGCGTCCGGGCTGGCCGGCCGAACCCAGGACCATCGTCGAAGACGTCACTCCCATCGTCCGCGACGTCGTCGCCATTCCCAAGGACTGACCCGTGCAGCGGCCCTGTCTGATCCTCGCGCTCATCGCCCTTACCGGTTGTTATGTCCTACGACAGGCCGGAGGGCAGATGCAGATTCTCGTCGGCCAGGAACCGATCGAGCCGTTGATCGAGAGCGATCGCCTCACGGCCGACGAGGCACGCAAGCTGATCATCGTCTCCGAGGTGCGCGAATTCGCCGTCCGCGAGCTCGGAATGCCTCCGAGCGACAACTACACGACCTTCTACGATACGAGCGGGAAGCCCGTGTCCTACGCCGTCTCGGCCTGTCGAAAGGACCGGTTCGAGAGCTACCGGTGGAGTTTTCCCGTCGTCGGAGCGTTCGATTACAAGGGATTCTTCAGGAAAGAAGACGCGATTGCGGAGGCGCGCGCGCTCGAGAGCGCGGGGTACGACACGACCATCCGCGAGGTGCTGGCCTACTCGACGTTGGGATGGTTCCGGGATCCCGTGTTCTCTTCGATGCTGCGGCGCACGGAGGCGGACCTCGCGGCCGTGATCCTGCACGAGTTGACGCACGGGGCCGTGTTCGCGCCGGGCGCGACCGACTTCAACGAGAAACTCGCCACCTTCGTCGGCCAGCGGGGCGCCCTGCAGTTCCTCGCCGGACGCACCGGCGCGCGGTCGCGAGAAGTCGCGCGCGCCGAGGCGGAGTTCCACGACGATACGCTCTTCGACGCGTTCATGCGGGACGTCTACGAGCGGCTGAACGCGCTGTACCGTAGCGACGAGGGGGCGGATCAGAAGCTGATCCGTCGCGAGGAGATCTTCGCCGGCGCCCGCGCGGAGTTCACGCGCCTCAAGACGCGGCTGAAAACGCCCGCCTACCTCTTCGTCGAGCACATGCCGCTCAACAACGCGGAGATCCTGGCCAATCTGCGCTACGGCGGATACGCGCTCTTCGAGCGGGTCTTCCGACGGGCCAGCGAGAGCTGGGTCATCTTCTTCGCGTGGATGAGAACGGCCGCCGCCTCCGAGGATCCGATGGCCTTCGTGGAGAGACTGGCGGCCGAATGCGCTCATTGATCCGGGGGACGGTGTGCGCGGCGACGCGGTGAACGGTCGCGGTGATCACGGAAGCACCTCAAAAACCATGAGCCGCCCGGAAGAACCGTCGTTACACCGGTCGCCGCGGGAGATTCGTCGGCGGCACCCAGATCATTGTCGGACGCTCCGCCCCTCGCTATAACATCCGCATGAAGACCCAGATCTCCCATGACGAAGTTTCGCGCGCGTACGAGACGTGTCGCCGGGCGCTGGACATCGTCCGGGGCCGCCTCAACCGCCCCCTGACGCTTTCCGAGAAAATCGTCACCTCCCATCTCGAGGATCCGCAACGCCAGGATTTGACGCGCGTCAAGGCGACGCTGTCGTTGCGCGTCGATCGCGTGGCCATGCAGGACGCCACGGCTCAGATGGCGCTGCTGCAATTCATGCAGGCCCAGATCCCGCGCGTGGCCACTCCCACGAGCGTCCACTGCGATCACCTGATTCAGGCCTACCGCGGCGCCCAGGAGGATACCCAGACCGCCATGACGACCAACAAGGAGGTCTACGACTTCCTCGCCTCCGCCGCCAAGAAGTACGGACTCGCGTTCTGGAAACCCGGCGCAGGCATCATCCACCAAGTCGTGCTCGAGAATTACGCCTTCCCGGGCGGATTGATGATCGGCACCGACTCGCATACGCCCAACGCCGGCGGGCTCGGCATGATCGCCTGCGGAGTGGGCGGGGCGGACGCCGCCGACGTGATGGCCGGCCTGCCTTGGGAAGTGAAGAACCCCGGCTTGATCGGGGTGCGACTCACCGGCGCGCTCAACGGCTGGGCCTCGCCCAAGGACGTCATCTTGTGGGTATGCGAGCAGCTGACGGTCAAAGGGGGCACGAATCACATCGTCGAGTACTTCGGCCCTGGAGTCCGATCCATCAGCGCCACGGGAAAGGCCACGATCTGCAACATGGGCGCCGAACATGGAGCCACGACCTCCGTATTCCCCTACGACGATCGCATCGCCGCCTATCTGCGGGCGACCGGTCGCGCGAAGGTCGCGGCGCTGGCCGACCGAAATCGGGATCTGCTGACTCCCGACGAGGGCTCCGACAAGTACTACGACAGGATCCTCGAGCTCGACCTTTCCAAGCTCGAGCCCTATGTCACGGGCCCGCACTCGCCGGACCGCGCGCGTCCGATCTCCAAGCTGGCCGAAGAAGTCCGCAAGGAAGGGTGGCCGGAGCGGCTCTCCGCCGCGTTGATCGGCAGCTGCACGAACTCGTCCTACGAGGATCTCAGCCGCGTGGCGGATGTGGCGCGGCAGGCGCAGCGGGCCGGGCTCAAAGCCCCCATCGGCTTCCTCGTCACGCCGGGCTCCGACCAGATCTACGAGACCATCAAACGCGACGACCACGTCGCAGTGCTCGAAGCCGTAGGCGCGAAGGTTCTGGCGAACGCCTGCGGACCCTGCATCGGCCAATGGAAGCGCGACGACATCAAGCCCGGCACGGTCAACGCGATCCTCAACAGCTTCAACCGCAATTTCCCGGGACGCAACGATCAGAATCCCGAGACGCTGTCCTTCATCGCCAGTCCGGAGATCGTCATGGCCGTCGCGCTCTCCGGAAGGATGACCTTCAATCCGCTCACCGACACCTTGGAGACGCCACAGGGTCGCAGAATCCGCCTCGAACCACCCCAACCGGCCCCGGAAGTGCCCCCGAAGGGATTCGCCACGGCCGGCTCGGGCTGCGTGCCGCCCGCGAAGGACGGCTCGGCCGTCGAGGTCCTCATCGATCCCAAGAGCGAGCGCCTCCAGAAGCTCGAGCCCTTCCCGGGGTGGGACGGGCGCGATTTCGTCGACCTCCCCTTGCTGTTCAAGGCACGAGGGAAGTGCACCACGGATCACATCTCACCCGCCGGTCCGTGGCTGCGCTATCGCGGGCACCTCGACCACATCAGCGACAACATGCTGACGGGCGCCGTCAACGCCTTTACGGGGAAGCCCGGCGGGGAAGCGGTCCCCAGGAAGGCCCGCGAGTTCAAGGCGCGGGGGCAGCGATGGGTGGTGGTCGGCGACGAGAACTATGGCGAAGGCTCCAGCCGGGAGCACGCCGCGATGTCCCCGAGGTATCTAGGCGGCGCCGCGATCCTCGCGCGCAGCTTCGCCCGCATCCACGAGACGAACCTCAAGAAGCAGGGCCTCCTGCCCGTCACCTTCGCCGATCCGGCCGATTACGATCGCGTCAGGGACGGGGATCGCGTCAGTCTCGTCGGATTGAGCGACCTCGCGCCGGGTCGCGAACTCTCGTGCACCTTGCGTCATTCCGACGGCACGACCGACGTATTCCAGGTCCGCCACACGTTGACGCAGGAACAAGTCGAGTGGTTCAAAGCGGGGTCCGCCCTCAACCTGATGCGACGGCGGCTCGCCGAGGACGCGCGATGATCTCTCTCGTGCGAGCGATCGCGGCGTCCGGCGTCATTCTTCTGGCGGCCTGCGATCCGTCCCTGTGTTCGCAATGCCAAGGCGCCGCCCGCGTCGACTGCACCCTCTGCGACCGCGGGAAGGAGGATTGTCCGATGTGCGTCGG
>JACPRB010000021.1 GCA_016190155.1 Planctomycetota bacterium | reverse complement strand
GGAGGCCATCGCGCGCTACTTCGAGGGATACTCTTGTCCCACCCACCACGAAGAAGCGAGCGCCATGCCGAATTCGCAGTGCCCCAAGTGCCGCCTCGTCATGCAACCCAACAAGGATCGCTTCGAAGTGCCCGAGAAGGTCCAGGTCGAATTCCTCCTGGCCGAGTTCGACACGTTCAAGGCGCGCCAACCGGATCCCAGCGAGGAGGACATCAAGAAGTACTACGAGTCCAACAAGACGCACTTCGAGAAGCCCGGGGCCGCATCCGAGACCGAAACCAAGGAGTACAAGCCGATCGAAGAGGTGAAAGGCGAGATCATCGACAAGATCAAGGGATCCAAGGCCCGCACGCAAGCCTACGACGAAATCCGAAAGATCGATCTGGAGATCGGCCGCCTTCTGGACGCCAAGAGAAAGGCGCTGCGGGAGGAGGTAAAGAAGGAACTGGAGGCCAGGCCCAAGGAGGAACAGGCGACGCTCGATCGCTTGGTGGAGGAGCGGCTCCTGGAGGCCGGCGCCACCTGGTTCTTCGACCTCCAGAAGCGATTCCAGGCGCAGGGCGTGGAACTCCGGAACGACATCACGACGGCCTTCGACCGCAACCATCTGGACGAGGCCTTCAAGTTCCTCGGCAAACCCGCCAAGGCGGACGGCGAACGCCGCTTCAAGGACACCTGGGCGTTCACGGCCAAGGCCGGCGAGATCGACAAGGCCGTGATGGAGACGGACAAGGGGTGGTGCGTGTCGCGGCTGGCGCGCAAGATCCCCGCCTACGTCCCCGACTTGATCGAACCCATCCGTGACCGGATCCGCCGCGAGCTCCAGCAGAAGGACGCCATCGATCGGGCCGAGAAGCTCGCTAAGACGGTGCAGGACGATCTCAAGAAGAAGACCGCGGTTTCCGTTGTCGCCCGCAAGTACGGCCTGGTCTTCCAGCACAGCGATTACTTCGGACGACGCGCGGCGATGGGCGATCAGCCCAATCTCGGCATGTCGGACTTCGCGTTGGCGAATAAGGTGCGCGCGAAGACCTTCCCGTCCGCCAATCCGCTCGAGGCGGGGGAGGTCTTCTCGATCGACGGCTCCGAGATCGGGGCCGACAAGAAGCTCTGGAGATACGTGGTCCAGGTGGAAGACGTGGTCCAGGTGCCGTCGGACAGCTTGGAGACGGATTTCGAGCGCCAGCGAAAAGAGGTCGAGCAGGCGAAGCTGGCGGAGCATCGAAGGGAACGCATCAACGACATCATGATGCTCGCGAGTCTGGAGGAGGCAAAGAACAAGCCCGAAGGCGGGAATTAGCCGCAGCGTTCGCAAGAGAGTCATTTTTTGAGAGGGGGATGCCATGGTGTGTCGAATCTCGGCGGCCGGCCTGCTGTTGCTTTTCGGCGTATGCGCGGCCGCGCAGGAGAAGCCCGCCGTCCAGGAGGGACTTCAGAGCGGTGAGGCGAAGACGGCGTTCGTGGGGGAGGATTTCCCGTTCGAAGGGGAAATCACCGTCGAACGCTTGAACGTGCGGCTCTTCCCGAAGGGCGATGCGGCGAGCAGCATCATCGCAGGCGTGCTGACCCAGGGAGAGAAGATCGTCGTCGTCGGCGATCAGGACGACTTCTTCCACATCCTGCCTCCCAAGAGCGCCGCCGTTTGGGTCTTCGGCCGCAACGTCAAACGCGAGACGAGCGATACCGGGACGATCATCACCAGCGATACTCCCGTGCGGCTCGACAGCCGGATCAACGGCGAGAAGCTCGCGACGCTGCCGGAGGGCGCTCAGGTCAAGATCCTGCGCGAGCATATGGGCTGGTATCAGATCGCCGCTCCGGAACAGGTGAAGTACTATGTCGCCAAGAAGTACGTGAAGTATCTGGGACGAGCGAACGGCGCGACGCCGGCCGTCGATGCGCCGAAGCCGGAGGCGCTCGCGCGCGAGAAACTCCGCGAAGCCGAGGAGCTGGCCGAGGAGCAGCACGAGCTGATCACCGCCAAGAAGATCAAGGAGGTCGACTTCTCGAAGGTCGTGGAGGCCTACGAGGAAGCCGCCGCCATGGCGACCTCCGAGGACGTGCGCCAGGAAGCGCAGGCGCAGCTGCGGACCTATCGTCAACTCCAGGCGACATTGGACCTCGTGAAGGCGCAGCTCGACAAGGGCGAGGACACGATCCAGAAGCTGAAGGACCAGATCGAGGCGAAGAACAAGGTCGAGGCGCCCAAGTGGGAGTTCACCGGGCACGTCGATACGGTGGGCCGTCTCTGGCACCGGCCTGGATCGCACAAGCTCGTCCAGGGCGGGAAGATCGTGTGCTTCCTGCGGGCGAAGGAGGGCGATCTGCAGATGGAGCAGCGCCTGAATTCGCTCTTCGAGAAATACGTGGCGGTCAAGGGAGAGGTCCTCAGGGACGTGAAGGGATGGGAGGGCTTCAGCGTCGTGATCGTGGAGTCGGTTGAAGAGCCGTCGAAGTAGTCTCACGCCGATCATCACCCCCGCCGTCTTCGGATGGCGGGGGTTTTTCTTTCAGACGGATTGCTTCAGCCCGATGATCCGTGTAATCCGCGGTTATCGTCTTTTTTCTTTTTCGGCTGAACGATCCCCGACGAACGTCGAATCAGGAATTGCTGCAGTCCATCGGTGAAATCCGCGGTTTCTGAATCGACAACATTGAGGTGATCGAATGCTCATCTTCCGGGGACGTCTCTGGGCCTGCGCCGGTTTGCTGGCGGCCACGCTCCTGACCGCTTCCAGCTGCGATACGCCGAGCGTAAAGGTGCTGTATCCGAGGACCGGTTCGTACTTGCTCCACGGCGCGCGAGCGTCCTTCGTCGGCGAGGCGAGCGATCCGCAACAGGGGGAGCTGGACGGCCCTTGGGTCACCTGGACTTCGAGCGTCGACGGCCCTTTGGGCACAGGACGAGACGTCAACGTCGACACCCTCTCTCCCGGAACGCACACGATCACGCTCAAGGCCACGGATGTCGACGGCCACTTCGCCGAAACGACGCTCACGATCGCGGTCCAGAATCAGGAATCACAGGCGCGACTCGCTCTGCCCGAGTGGGGAAGCACGTTCACGAGCGCTGATTCGATCCACTTCCAGGCCGCGCCTCGCGCGGGCGCGTCGTCCTCGCCGGAGCTGACGTGGCATTCGAGCCGCGACGGGGTTCTCGGGACCGGAAGCGACCTCTATCTTTCCACGCTGACTCCCGGAACGCACTATGTGACGCTCAAGGAGAACGGTCAGCCGGGAGACACGGTGAGAATCGTCGTGACCAACAGCCGGCCGGTCGTCGCCATCACGCAAATCGCGCCTCTTCCTCCCGACCCGTGGAACCTCTGGGTCAATAATGCGGGAATCATGCGGCTTGAGGGCACCGCCAGCGATGCGGAAGACGGCGTGTTGCCTGCAGTGAACGTCCAGTGGTGGTATCGACGGAACAGCGCCTATCAATTCACGGTGATCGGGTACGGTCCCTTGGTCCTGTGGGACACCAATTCGCTGACGGTCGGCACGTATGAGGTGCAGATGACGGCCGTGGACAGCGACGGAGCCAAGAGTTACGTCACCCAGTGGGCCGTGCTCGACTGATCGCTCAAGGTCGCGCGGACTCGTCCTCCTCGGGCGCATCCTCCTGGATCTCGAACGCGGCGTTCTTGCCCACGAAGCGGCGGTCCCACCAGCCGCTCCAGGATTCCCCGGGCCGCAACACGATGGTCCGGCTGAAGAGAAAGGTGGAGGCCCGCAGCTTCACGGTCTTCTGGGTCTGATTGCGGATCGTCAGGTCGACCCGATGCTCGGGAGAGAAGCTGCAGGCAGCCAGCGGCACCAGGCACAACAGGGCGAGGTACTTCATACTCCTCCTTCGCCCTCCCTCAGGCGTTCAAGTCGCAACTTGGGTTTCGTTGGGCCGCTCCCGTACCGGAACCGTGCCGGGCAGCGGCGTGTGGTCCGTCTGCCGAACCGCCGCCTTCAGCATCGGATTCTCGAAGATCACGCGCTCTGCGGCGCGCTCTCCGGCCAGGATCACCTCCTGGGTTCGCTCGAACTGAAAGATCCCGTGGTTCTCCACGGGGGGCTCGATCAACACAACCGGAGCGCCCTGAAAATGCTTCATGTCCAGACGGGACAACGTTCGCGCGATGATGGTGTGCGCTTGATCGATGATCGCCACCATGCCCTTCTTCTCGACTCCCCGCAGCGGCGCTCCCGTGTCCCGTTCCAGATTGACGGCGATGATCAACCCCGCGCCGTTGTAGATGGCCACTTTGACCGGCAATACGTCCAGCACGCCCCCATCCACGTAGAATCGACGGCCGATCTCCTTCGGGGGAAACACGCCCGGAATAGCGCAGGAAGCGACCACCACGTCATGCACAGGAACGTCGGTCATTCCGGGCATCCCGAACACGACTTCCTGCCCGGAATTCAGATCTACGGTGTTGATATACAGAGGCTTGACCAGGTCATTCCACCGGTCCACGGGCAGCCTCCGCCGCACCGTGTCGTGGAGGGCTTTTCCACGATAAATGCTGCGGGCACGTCCTCGACGCCACAGGAGATTCCACCAGTTGTAATCCAGAACGTCCTGGCGGCGCAACCGGAGCGCCATCCATTCGATCTCCTCCGGCATCATGCCGCCGGCGGCCATGGCCGCCACGATCGACCCTCCGCTGCAGCCCACATACTCGTCAGGGATTATCCCATTGCGTGCCAAGACTTTGAGCACGCCGACGTGGGCCAGTCCGCGGATGCCGCCACCGCCGAGGACCAGCGAAACCTTCTTACCCTCGAACATCTGTCCGGACCTTAACGGTCCCCACCCTTATTCTATACTTTTAGACGACCGATCAGGTGATTTGTTTTCGCGCTTCGCGCGGAATCTGGCATGGGCGAACGGTTGAACACTCAAGGACATACCACCCGCAGCGACTTGGGCAACACCCGAAACATCGCCGGCAAGAATCCGAGCACCTCGCCGTCCGCCTCGATCGGCACCCTTTGGTCGCTCTCCGCCCGCACTTCACGCGCCGTCCACCAATCGACATTGGGATGCTCGCGCGGCAACCCCCGCTGCAGCGCCTTGGCCTCCATCGCCACCCCCGCTCGCGATAAGTCCTTGATGAGCACCACGTCCAACACCCCATCGTCCACGCGGGCGTGCGGCACCGGCCGCATCCCCCCGCCGAAGTACTGACCGTTCGCAACGATCAAATTCGTCATCAGGTACTCACCCGCCCGCTGCCCGTCGATCCACAACCGCAGCGGCCGCCAGCGCATCGTCAGCAGCCCCGCGATGATTCCCGCCCGATACCCCTGACGACGCCCCACTACCTTCCTCAAAGGCCGCGAGATCCGAGCTACATCTCCCCCCATGCCCGCTTCTGCGATGTTGACGAAGACCCGCCGTCCCGGCCGGCCATTTCCATCGACGAACCTCACCTCCGCCACGTCGATCGTGCGCACCCGACTTCCGGCGGCCCGCTCCACCGCCGCTTCCACATCCGCGGGGATGCCGAGCGTCCTGATGAAATCGTTGCCCGAACCCGCCGGCACGATCGCCAGCTCCACGTTCGTGCCGACCACCCCGTTGGCCGCCTCGTGGATCGTCCCGTCCCCGCCAACGACGATCAACCGACGAACCCCCAGCCTCCACGCCTCCCCGGCCATCCTCAACACATCCCCCGCCTCCCGCGTGGGCGCGACATCCACATCGTCGAAGCGCGCGCAAACGAGCTCCTCGATTCGCGCCCGCTTCCGGCCCGATACCGCCGCCGTGTTGATGATCAGACCGACCTTCACGATCCGTCCGCCTCGGCTTCGTACGCCTCCACCTGCAGGCGAGTCTCATGGCCGCTCCACCCCAGCATGCGCGCCATCCGCTGGCCGACCCTCTCGGCCACCGCGCACCCTCTCTGCGAATCGAAGAGCAATACGCGCGTCCGGCGCGCCAGCACGTCCGTGATCGTCGTCGCCATCTCCCGCTCGACCGCGTGCTCGATCTCCGCCTCCGAATAGGGAAGTCCCTCCACCAAACGGCGCGACGCCCCCGCCCGGCGCACGACATCCCCCGCCTCGCTGCCGTACGCGCGCAATAAGTGTTCCGCCATGTCGGCCGGAACTCCCGGCGGCGGTTCCGAGGCCGCGAACAGGCCGATGCGATGCGTCGACGACCCCGCGTGCGGCGCCACGCGATCCACCACCTCGCGCGCCATCCGGCGATACGTCGTCAGCTTCCCTCCCGTGATCGTGATCAACCCCGAACGGCTCTCGAAGATGTGATGCTCGCGCGACGCCTTCGACGGCACCTGCGAGCCGTCCACCAAGAGCGGCCGCAAACCGGCGTAGGTGCTGATCACGTCACGAGACGCCAGTCGCGCCTTGGGGAGATGCTCGTTCACCAGTTCCAGCAGGTACCGCACGTCCTCCCGCTCCGCCCGCGGCCGATCGATGTCCCCGGCATAATCGCTGTCGGTCGTGCCGATGATCGTGCGATCGCCCCACGGGATGAGAAACACCACCCGCCCGTCGCGCGGCGATTGCAGGATGACCGCCTCGCGATTGCCGACCCTCCGGCGAGGCACGACCAAATGGACGCCTTTCGACGGCCGCACCACGCGCTCGACGGGCTCGTCCTCCATCGCGCGTACCATGTCGCACCACACGCCGGTCGCGTTCACGACCCGCTTCGCCGCGATGGTCAGAGCTCGCTCGTCGAGTTCGTCGAACGCGTTGATCCCCGCGATGCGTTTGGCGTCGTAAACGAAGCCGCGCACGGCGCAACGGTTCGCCACGAGCGCCCCCAGATCCGCCGCCTTCTTCACGACGTGCATCACGAGCCGGCAATCGTCCGCCCGCGCGTCGTGATAGACATACGCCCCCCGCAGCCGTTCCTCCGCCAGACCCGGCAGATGCGCCAACGCATCCTTAGGCGTGAGCTTCTTGTGGATCTGCCCTTTGGGAAACCCGGCCGCCAGATCGTAGATCCACAAACCCGCGCTCACGACGGCGCGGACCGGCAGCGGCCCGTACAGAGGGAACAGGAACTCCGTGTCCCGCACTAAGTGCGGAGCCAATTTCTGCAGCAACGCCTTCTCGCGCGACGCCTCCAGCGTCACCTTGAACTGCAGCTGCTTGAGATAGCGCAGCCCTCCGTGGATGAGCTTCGACGACTTGCTGCTCGTGCCCGAGGCGAAGTCCCATCGCTCTACGAGCCCCACGCGCAAGCCCCGGGCGGCCGCATCCAGAGCGATGCCCGCCCCCGTGATCCCGCCGCCGATGACCAACAGGTCCAGCGGCTTCTCGACCATCGCCTCCAGATTCTTCGAACGATTCATGAGTGAAGCTTGCCGGGATTGAGAATGCCGCGCGGATCCAACACGCCCTTCATCGCCCGCAACGCCTTGACCGCGAGCTCCCCGCGCTCCGACACCAGCCACGCCCGATGATCCGCGCCCACGCCGTGATGGTGGCTGATCGTTCCGCCGTTGGACACCAGCGCGTCACAGGCCGCCTCCTTCATCCTCGTCCACCGCTCCTCTTCCTCGCCTCGGGGCGCGTCGGCGATCACGGTAAAATACAATGATGCGCCGTCGGAATACACATGCGAAACGTGGCACAGGATCAGACCCGACAGCGCGCCCCGCACCGCGGTATACAGGCGGGGCACGTTCGACCATGACGTCGCCGTCTCCAACGTCTCCACCAGCAAGCCGTAATCCAGGAGCGCATCGCGGAGGTACGGATGGCGGAAGCGCTCGCGATCCCACCGCTCTCCAGGGCCAGCCCCCACCCCGAACCCTCCCTCGCGCCGCGCGATCACGCGGGCGTGTTTGCCGTCGCCCCCCTCGAAGCCGAGCATGAGGTGCGCCCCCGGCGAGCGCCCCAGGAAACGCAGCAGCTTCAGGCCGAAAGACCGATCGGCGTCCGCCAGCTTCATCGCCGCCTCCGTCTCCACGACGTCGGAAAGCCGCACGATCGCGGGAGCCGGGCCTTCCTGCGCCATGCGCCGTATCGCGCGAAGCCCCGCCTCGAAGGACGGGAACAGATACGACGCAAACGCGCGGCTCTCCGGAATGGGGTGAACGCGCAGCGTCGCCTCCACGATCACTCCGAGCGTCCCTTCCGATCCGACGAGCAGCTCGCGCACCTCCGGCCCGCTCGCCGATGCCGGCACCGCGCGCGTCACGATCTCACCTGCGGGCGTGATCGCCCGCAAGCCGGCCACCATGTCCTCGATGCGCCCATAGCGCCCCGACGCCTGACCGGCGGACCGCGTCGCGATCCATCCACCGAGCGTGGAGTACTCGAACGATTGGGGGAAGTGTCCCAGCGTCAGGCCGTGTCGGGCCAACTCGCTTTCCAACGCGGGCCCCATGATCCCGCACTCGACTCGCGCGAGCAGGGATTCCCGATCGACTTCCAGAAGGCGCGACAGGCGCGTCAGGTCAAGCGTTGCGACTCCGCGATGCGATCCGCGCGCGGGCGCCACTCCGCCGACGACGCTCGTGCCGCCGCCGAACGGCACGACGGCGCAATCGGCGCGCCGCAGGATCTCGCCGACCTCCTCGGCGGTCGCCGGGTAGAGGACCGCGTCGGGGGCGTGTTCGAGACTCCCTCGCCGGAGTCGCACGAGGTCGAGATAGCTGCGTCCCCCGGCGTGCGCGAGCCGGTGGGCGTCGTCGGTCTCGTGAGGCAGGCCGTCAAGGACCGGCGTCCGGTCGGGCAATCGGGGTGGAGCGGGCTCGGGCGCCTTCGGGCGAGGGGCCACGCCGAGTCGCTCGAAGAGGCACGTCAGGAAATCCGGCGGCGGTTCAAACCGGTGGGCCGGATCGCCCCACCGCCACCAATTGACGCGCTGCGTCATGGACGGGGAGTATAGCGGCGGGAGCGCTAAGGGTCCAGATAGTCCTTGGAGCCCAACGTTTGAACTCACGCCACCGCCGGCGGTATAGTATCGGTCAAGCGAGGCGCAGAAGGGTCCATCTCACACGGCATCCCAGGACACGGTGTTCATGAAGCTCGTTCGACATCCCCGGCCTTGCCCTCGCCTCGTCGTTCAGGCGCTCTTCGTGATCGGCTCGCTCTCCTTGCACGCCGCGACGTGCGCCGCCATCCTGGGCATCGCGACGCTCCTCGACGGCACGCTCGAACCGCCGCGGTTCTCCGTCGAGACTTCCGAAGCCACCCTGCACATCAGCATGGCGCGTCCGAAACCCGTCGAGTTCGAGCCGCCGGCCGTGCCCCCGCCGCCCACCGAAAGGCCCGCTCCCGAACCCATTCCCGATCCGCCTGAACCCGCGGACGCCCCCATCGACCCGCCTTCGGAGGAGCGCCCGACCGTCCATGCAGACCGCGATGCGGAGGCCGTCGTCAATCCCAAGCCGGACTATCCCCGGATCGCCCGACGGCGCGGATGTGAAGGAACCGTCGTCGTGGCCTTCGAGGTCACCCCCGAAGGGACGTGCGCCGGCGCGAGGGTCGTCCAGTCCTCCGGCTATCCGTCTCTTGACGATGCGGCCCTTGTCACTGTCGCCACTCGATGGCGCTTCCGCCCCGCGCTCCGGAACGGCGAGCCCGTGCCGTCCGCCCAGCGCGTACGCTTCGAATTCAGACTTGAAGAATAGGGGCCAGGATGCGATATGCAGCATGCGAACGCACTTGAACGTATGAACGGATGAACGGTTGAACCGATGAACCCCCTCTCCCATCTCGACTCCCGAGGTCGCGCCCGCATGGTGCCCGTCCACGAGAAACCCGTCACGCACCGCTTCGCGGTCGCGTCCGCCGACGTCGTCATGAAACCGGCGACGCTCCGCGCCGTCCAAACCGGCCGCACCAAGAAAGGCAACGTCCTCGAGGTCGCGCGGCTCGCCGGCATCGCGGCCGCCAAACAGACGCACGCCTTGATTCCGCTGTGCCATCCCGTCGCGATCACCCACATCGCCGTCGACCTCCGAGTTCGGCCGCCCCGCACCATCCTCATCCAGGCGCGCGTGGACGCCGTCGATCGAACCGGCGCGGAGATGGAGGCGCTCACCGCGGCCTCCGTCTGCGGATTGACGATATACGATATGTGCAAGGCCGTTGACCGCGAGATCGAAATCCGTAACATCCGACTCGTCGAAAAGGCGGGCGGCAAGAGCGGCCACTTCATCCGGAAAACGGTATGGCGCCACACAAAGTAGCAGTCTCTGCTGTGCTAATCGGGCAAATCTTTGTGCTACGACAAGATTTTTTATGAACCTCCAGGCCAGTCGCCTGAGTATCTCTGAGGAAGCCAGGAAACCAGGAAAGGAAGTCGGTCGTCCAATCCTTCGGTCTTCCTCCTGGCTTCCTCATAGTATTCTCCGGACGGAAAACGGAGGATCCCCGAGTTCGGTTGCGGTCGCCGCGCGGCGTCCTCAGCGTCCTCAAAGGATAACCCCATGACCAAGACCTTCCGCACGGCCATCATCGGCGCCACCGGCGCCGTCGGCTTGAAGTTCATCGAGTGCCTCGAGCGCCGCGATTTCCCGGTCTCCGAGCTCGCGCTGTTCGCCTCGGCCAAGTCGACGGGAAAGGTGCTCCACTTCCGCGGCCGACCGCACCGCGTCCTACCCCTCACGAAGGACTCCGTCGCCCCCTTCGATTTCGCCTTCTTCAGCGCCGGCTCGTCCATCAGCAAGGAGTACGCGCCTCTCTTCGCCGAGAAAGGCGCCGTCGTCATCGACAACTCCAGCGCGTGGCGGATGGACCCGGCGATTCCCCTCATCGTCCCGGAGGTGAACGCGCACGAGATCTCCAAACACAAAGGCATCATCGCCAATCCCAATTGCTCGACCATCCAGATGGTCGTCGCGCTCAAACCGCTGCACGACGCCGCCCGCATCCGCCGCGTCGTTGTCTCCACGTATCAGGCCATCAGCGGCGCCGGCGGTCGGGCCCTGGCGGAATTCGACGAGGAGGTGCGCAGCCACGTCTTCGGCGACACCCTGTCCAAACGCTCCATCTTCCCGCGCCCCATCGCCTTCAACGCCCTTCCACAGATCCCCCAGAAGGACGCGTTCCTTCCGACGGGATACACCGTGGAGGAGACGAAGATGATCGAGGAGACCCAGAAGATCATGGGCGATTCCTCGATCAAGGTGGCGGCGACGTGCGTGCGCATCCCGGCCCGCAACGGCCACAGCGAATCCGTCAACGTCGAGACGGAGAAGAGGCTCACCGCCGGGGAGGCCGTCGATCTCCTCAAGAAGGCCCCCGGCGTGCTCGTCTCCGAAACGCAAGAGACGTATCCGACGCCGGCGGAAATCAGCGGCCGCGGGGAAGTGTTCGTCGGACGCATTCGGGAAGACGCCACCGTGCCCAACGGCCTGCACCTGTGGATCGTGGCCGACAACATCCTCAAAGGCGCGGCGCTCAACGCGGTCCAGATCGCGGAGAGGATCCTGTCCACGTGAATCGCCGCTACTGGCTGCCCGTCCTCGCTTGCGGCTCGGCGTTGGCGTTCCTTGCCGTGCGTCAAGCAACGCTCGGGCCCGATCCCCGCGAAGCCGAGCGACTCTACCATGAGGCACAGGAGATCGAGCGTCAGGCCAGACCCGAAGATGCGCTGGCGCGGTACCGCGCGTCTCTCGCCTACGACCCCGAGAACATCGTCGTCCATCGCGAATACCAGCGCCTCATGCGCAAGGTCGGCAGACTCGAGGATGTCCGGGTCGAGTATCGCCGGCGCGCCGTGAACCTCCCCCAGAGCCCCGCCGCGCAGTACCTCGCGGCGCGCCTGGAGGAAGACGACGCCCTGGAACAAGGCATGAAAAATGCCGTCCGGCTCGACCCCGATTTCATCTGGGCGCATCGGGCGCTGGGACGGCACTATCTGACGATCGGCAGGGAAGAGGAGGCGCTCGACGAACTGCGGCGCGTGCTCGCGCTGACGGGCTCCGACACCGAGGACGCGGGCACCTTGCTGGCCTTGCTCTACCGCCGCCGGCGGTTCGAGGAAATCGACCGCCTGATCGAGAACTGGATCGCGCGGCGCCCGGCCTTCTGCGACCCGCAGGAGGTGCTCCTTTCGTTCGGCCTCGGCCGGCGTCCCGACGGGACCGACCTCCAGCTGCACGTGGCGCTCGATCCACAAGTGCCGTTCCTGTACGGCCTTCGCCTGGTGCGCGCTGATCGCGCGTACAGGCAGATCAGCGTCCGCGCGGCCGAGGGGGCCTACGTCGTGCGATCGACGCGCGAGTGGGTTTCGCCCGGCCAGGCGGACGCGCCCGCCGACCAGTGGGAGCGCGAGAAACGCCCGGGTTTTGCCGAAATTCATGTAGCCTTCGACCGATAGCTCATGGCGGCGCAGAGAAACCTCCGGATCACCCTCGAGTACGAGGGTACCGCATACTACGGCTGGCAAGTGCAGGCCGGACGCAAGACGGTCCAGGGGGAACTCGAACGCGCCGTGCACGAGATCACCGGCCGCCGGTCGACGATCATCGGGGCGGGCCGCACCGATGCCGGAGTGCACGCGCAGGCTCAGGTCGCCAACTTCCGGACCTCGTCGCGCCTGTCCGCGGCCAAGTGGCCGCTCGCGCTCAACGCGCACCTTCCGCCCGACATCGGCGTCGTTCGCGCCGAAGAGGTCGCCCTTGAGTTCCACGCACAGTTCGCCGCGAAGGAGAAGACGTACCGGTACCGAATCCTGAATCGCGACACGCCGTCCGCGCTGCGCCGCGCGTTCGTCCACTTCATCCGGCGACCGCTCGAGGTCGACAAGATGCGCGAGGCGGCGCGACACCTGGTCGGCACGCACGACTTCCGCGCGTTCGGCAGCGAGATGTCGAAGAAAGAACGGACCACGCGCACGCTGCGCGCCGCGGATGTCGAGCGGATCGGCGACGAGGCCTGTTTCACGTTCACCGGAGACGGCTTTCTCTACAATCAGGTGCGCGCGATGGTCGGCACGCTCCTGGAGGTGGGGCTGGACAAGCAAGTCCCCGCCTGGGTGAAAGAAATCCTCGAGTCGCGCGACCGGACCAAGGCCGGCGCGAATGTGCCGGCGAAGGGCCTGTGTCTGATGGAAGTGCGGTATGACGAGACTTCTTGAGACGACGGTGGACGCTTGCGCATTCATCACGTCATCACCCGACTCATCATCGGCGGCGCGCAGGAGAACACGATCCTCACGTGCCGCGGCCTCGCGCAGCGCGGCCACGACGTCACGCTGATCAGCGGTCCCGAAACCGGCGCCGAGGGCGACCTCCTGGACGCGGCCCGCGCCTCCGGCGCCCGCCTCCTGGTGCATCCGCATCTCCGGCGCGACGTCTCGCCCCTGCACGACGCGCTGGAAATCGCCGCGCTGGCCGCATGCTTCGCGACGGATCGCCCCCACGTCGTGCACACGCATTCCAGTAAGGCCGGCATCCTGGGACGATCGGCCGCGCGTCTGGCGGGCGTCCCCGTCGTCGTTCACACGAACCACGGTCTGCCGTTTCATGACGGTCAACCCGCGCCCGTGCGCCGGCTCTATCGGGCCCTCGAGCAGATCGCCTCGCGCATGACCGACCGCGTCGTGTGCGTCGGGCGAGACATGGTGGATCTCTCGCGGGCCGCGCACGTGGGAACTTCGCGCCTCTTCAGCGTCGTGCGCAGCGGTATGGACGTGGACCGCTTCCTGCAGAGCGACTCGGAAGGAATCCTCGTCAGACGCCGGCTCGGATGGTCCGACGACGATCTCGTGGTGGGCACGGTCGCCCGTCTGGTGCCGCAGAAGGGACCGCGCCTCTTCCTGGAGGCGATCACACGGTTGGCATCCCGAATGCCCGACCTGGGGTTCCTGTGGGTGGGAGACGGACCGCTTCGGGACGCTCTCGAACGCCAAGCGGTCGAACGCCGCTTGCGGGTCCGATTCACCGGGCTGGTTCCTCCCACCGAGGTGGCCTCGTACCTGGCCGCCATGGATCTCGTGCTGATGACCTCTCTGTGGGAGGGGCTCCCGCGCGTGGCGGTCCAGGCCGCGCTGTCCGCGCGGCCGGTCGTCGCCTTCGATGCGCCCGGCGTCCGCGAAATCGTCCTCGACGGCCTCACCGGTCGTGTCGTCGCGCGAGGGGACGTCCAGGAACTGGCGGAGGCGGCCGAGGACGTCCTGCGTCATCCGTCCCACGGACGCGCGTTCGGACAAGAGGGCCGGCGGCGTTTCGCCGATGAATTCCGATGGGAGAAGATGGTTTCCGACCTGGAGCGTCTGTATTCGGAGCTCTTGTCGGCACGTCGAGGGAATCTCTCACGAAATCCGACAGGGGCGGCCGGAGAGGGGCTATAATTTGTTCGGTGGATGACAAGCCCCGACCCGGCAAGCCGGAGCCGCGCGTTCCGCACGGCTTCTCGATTCGCGTTTGTCCCGTGAGTTGTACTGAGTTTTTCCCACGTGCTATAATCCGCTCGCAATGGTCGTAGCGCTCATTTCGGATATCCATTCCAATACCGAGGCGCTCAACGCCGTTCTGAAGGATATTGAGGGTCAAGGTATCAAGGAGATCCTGTGCCTCGGGGATCTGGTCGGCTACGGTCCCAATCCCGCGGAGGTCGTGGATCGCGCTCTGGAATGGAAACTCGTCCTCATGGGCAACCACGACGAGGCGGTCGTGAAGGAGGCGTATGGATTCAACCCCGTCGCCAAGGCCGCCGTGGCATGGACCCGAGAGCAGCTGAGGCCGGGGCTCTTCGCCGGTCGAGCCAAACGCGATCGCTGGAACTACTTGTGCAACTTGCCGTTGACCCACAAAGAAGACACGGTTCTTTACGTGCACGGGTCGCCCCGGGATCCGACGATGGAGTACATCCTGCGATCGGACTGCGTCGACCTTACCGGAGGCATCCCGGAGAAGATCCGCGACATCTTCTCCCGTTTCGATCGCGTCTGCTTCGTCGGCCATACCCACGACCCCGGCGTGATCACGGAAGAATCGCGTTTCATCACGCCCAAGGAGTGCGATCACCAGTTCCGCTTCGAAGGCAAGAAGAAGTACGTCATCAACATCGGATCGGTGGGCCAGCCCAGAGACGGCGACACCCGGGCGTGTTACGTCGTCTTCGACGGCGATCTCGTGCGGTGGAGACGCATCGAGTACGACTATCAATCGACGATGAAGAAAATATTCGGCACCCCGCAGCTCGATCCGCGGGCGGGCGAGCGACTGGCGCTGGGGAGGTGAGACGGAAGAGTATCGCCGGCATGGGGAGGAACCTCGGGACCACTTTGACGGAGGTCATCGTGAAGATCACAGTCACGGGCAGGCACATGGAAGTCACCGACGTCACCCGCCGTTACGCGCTCGAGAAGATCAAGAGGTTGCCCCGTTACTTCGAGAACATCCAGCGCATCGAGATCGTCTTCAATCCGGAGAAGGACTCGCGGTTCTCGGCCGAATTGATCGCCCATGCCCCCCGCGGCTCGGTCCTCGTCGTCCACGCCAATGAGACGACCGCCACGGCCGCATTCGATACGGCGCTGGAGAAGATGGAACGTCACCTATCCAAGCTCAAAGACAAGTTACGCAAGAGGACCCGCGCGGACGGACCCGTCAAGAAGTTCGCCCGTACCCATACCGACGACCAACCGGCAGGCGAAGACTCCGGCGAAATCTGGTGGTAGATCACATGAAACTGACTGATTTCATCGCTCGAAAAGGGATCATTCCGGCCCTCAAAGCCAAAGATAAACGCGGCGTGATCGTAGAGCTCGCCGCCGCCATGAAGAAGGCGTACCCCGAGGAGAAGTTCTCGGCCTCCGATCTCGTCGACGCCATCATGGCCCGCG
>JACPRB010000260.1 GCA_016190155.1 Planctomycetota bacterium | reverse complement strand
GTCCTCTGGTGTTGGATTCTTCTCACGGTTCTCTGGTCCCCTCTGCGCCCCTCCCCCGTGCCCCGTTCGGTTGCGGCGGTGCCGCGCTGCGTCCTCCGCTACCGCGCCCCGCGAGCCCGCGTGCGCGCATCCACCACCCCTTCCATTTCCTTCTCATATCGAATCAACAGATCCCGCGCGAAACGCGCCGCGTCGATCCCGTACTGATCCAGCCCCGCCGTCTTGACCCCCACGCCCGTCGCTCGCCTGACGTTGATCCCGAAGTGGAACTTGACCGAGACCGGCGTGGCGCACGCGATCGAGATGCTCAGCTTCGCCTCGCCGTCGAACAGGTCGTCCCCTTCCCGCCGCACGCGCCGGCGCGAAGCCGACTCGAACGCGTCGCGCGCGAGCGTCGCGAACACCCGCTGCCTCAACACCGCCTTCTCCAAGTCCGGCGGCGTGTCGAAATGCTCCGCGATGAAGTGGATCATCTTCGGACCGCGGATCACCGAGCGCGCGCGCACATCCTCGAGGTCGATCATGTGGCGGACCGGAATGGCGCAGGGTCCGATCCACGCGACCAGACTGTCCCCCTGCACGCCGTGTTCGCGATACGCCCAGAGGGAATCGATCTGCGACCCGTCGTACCGCAACACCCGTCCCAGGAAGAACGTCCGCACGCCTCCGCCATACGGCGTCCTCATGGCGTCCTGCTCTTGAGCCATTCGCGCCACGCGGCCGGATCGCGCGGGAGATCGTCCCGTCCGCTGACGCGGGCGAGCACGCCGTGCGCGTCATGCGCGACGGAGACGCCGGAGTCGCCCATGGCGTCCACGAGCGCTTCGACGACTCCCGGCCGATCGGCGAAGGACTCCAAGGCGAGCGCGGCCGTGCGCCGGACACCCTCGTCGGTATCGCCCTTCAGTACGTTGAGGAGCGCCGGCACGGCGCGTTCGTCGCGCAACCGCGCCAGCGTCCGGCACGCGTCCGCGCGCACCAGCGGCGTGTTTCGAACCTGCCCGTCCGCCTCCACGCGCTCATAGAGCATGTTGATCACCGCCGACGTGTGCTGCGAATCCCCCAGGAGTCCCAAGGCCACCACGGCTCCGTCGCGCGCCAACGGGTCGGGATCCGCCAAGAGCCCCAGCAGATCGCGCGCGTCGATCGGGTCTCCCCCTTCCGCCAGCTCAAGGGCTCCGAGGTACCGCTCGTACGCGTCCAAGCTCTTCGTATTCGCGGTCGGGCCGTTGGAACACGCGGCCACGACGAACATGGACAACACCGCGCACCTGACTCTTCTCATGGCCCGAGATTATAACAACGGCGGGCCATAACCCGGTCTATTCACGAACAGAGGCAACGCTTCGACTGTGTGGTCGATCTCGCCTGGGGCGTGAAGAATCCCGGTCAAGGTCTCAAGACCGCGAGATGTATCTCTTCACCGCCTCGAAGAGCAGCCCCGCCAACTTCCGGCGGTGCGCCGGATCGCCCAGCTCGCGCTCGCCTTGCAGGTTCGAGATGAACTCGAGCTCCACGAGGACGGCCGGCGCGCGCGTGCCGCGCAGGACCCGAAATCCCGCTTCCTTGACCCCGCGATTCTCCGTGTCGAGATGATCCTTGAATTGACTCTCGATCTCTCGGGCCATCCACAGACTGCCCGACCGCGAACGTTCCATGTGACGCGGCACGTAGACTTCGAAGCCGCGAGCCTGAGGGCCGATCACCCAGTTCGCGTGGATCGATAGGAAGAAATCCGGTCGCGCCCGGTTGGCGATGTCGACCCGTCTGGCGAGATCGTCGTCGACTTCGAAATCGAAATGCGCGTCCGTCGTGCGAGTCATGACGACGTCCACTCCGTAACTCTGCAGCAGCTCCCGCAGTCTCAGCGCGACGTCGAGCACGACGTCCTTCTCGAGCAGGCCATGACGGCCCTTGCCGCCGGTGTGTCTTCCACCGTGTCCCGCGTCGACCACGATGCGAAATGGCCGCGGCGTACGGCCGACCGAGCGAGGCGCCGTTTTCGCGATCGCGGGCGTTGGCGTCGGAAGCGCGCGAGGCGTCCGTCCGGACAGGAGCTCCTCCACTTCCGGGGGAACGACCACACGCCCGGCGGCTATCCGGACGGGTCGCGGGAGCGGTCGCGCCTGGCCGTTCCACAGGACGGTCGCCAGGCCCGGGGCGAGGACGAGGGTGACGCTGCGGTCGCGCAGGATTTCCCGGCCGGTGGCGCTGTCGGTGACGCGGGTCAACCCATATCGCTGGGCGAGGGTCTCGAGATCGATGTCCGGAGGATCGGCCGCCATGAACAGCCAAGCCGCCGTCGTCCAGAGCGCGGCTGTCATCGTGTCTTCCCTCTCGCTTCCGTCTCGCCCGTGCTCATGCTCCTGGGGTTGTTCCCGGGCAACGAGGAACGCAGTTTCCGGGATATCGGCCGGTCAAACTCTATATCGGCATTTCGCGCCCGGAACTTGCTATCCAGCGCCGTGCCTGGCGGCTTCACGCAAAGTCGCCAAGGCCAACGCGATCAGCGCGATCAGGCCCACGACGGCCAGCGTGATGGACCGGGGGCCCGGGTCGGCGTCCGCGGTGGAACATGCGCCGCCCTTGCCGCGTCGGCCGATGCCCGTACCTGTGCCCGGGAACGTCTCCACGGGGTTCAGGTTGACGTAGAAAGAGACCCAATCTTGACCCGGCCACTTGCGATCGGGAGGCTGGACCAATTGCGCCTCCTCCTGCGTCAGCGCACTTTGAGACGCAGGGGTGGTGATTGGAGGATTGGCGTCCGCCGTCATATTGGCGGCCGCGGCCACGACGCCCGCCACGTAATAGCGATTGCTCTTGTTGTCGGTACCGAAGTAGAGCTTGCTGTTGTCTGGATTGGATCCGATGCCGGTCACTCCGGGGATTACGGCCTGGAACCGCGAGGCCGCATTGGGGTTTGGCGCCGTGATGATGTCGGGTATCCACCACATCTGCAAAATGCTCCCTCCTCGCCCATCCGCCCCGTTCTTCCCTGCCGTCACAATCAAGTAGTTGCCGATGACCTTCATGTCATGGAACACTTCCGTACTATCGTATGAGCCGACCGACCAGCTCTTGAGCGCAGGCAGAGGAAAAGTCGGACTATCCGCGTCGAATAACTGAAGCGAAGCTCCCCACTGGGGCGGCGTCGGAGCGACTTGCTTCACTGTGCCGCTAAGCAGGTAGTTGTGCCCGGCCGGGCCCACCACCCCTGCCGTATCCGTCCAGACGGCAAGTCGAGCGCTCGGGAGGTCATACCCGTCAATGGTAGTCAAGTCGCTGAACTTCGGGCGGTTGGTAATCGCCTCCCTCCAGGTAGGCCCCGTCATCTGGATGGACAGGGAAGGAAATGGCGGCCCGTAAACGGTGCCCGTATCGGGAGTGGGGTTCCAGGGGTCGATCACCGTTGAGGACTGCCGGATATCCTCCTCACGCAAGTCTATGCACATGAGGCTGTCCGCCGAGCTGCCGGCAGGCTTAAGGTCTGTCCAGAACCACCGGTAGTACGGGACCCCCGGCAGACCCGCATCGGTGGTCTTGCAGAAAGCCGCGCCACCCGCGGCCGATCGGTCCGTATCCTGAGGCACGAAGAGCGCCACCGTGGAGTGGACATTCGGATCGTAGAATTCGACGGCGGTGGATCCGTTGGCCGTCGGGTAGTCGCTGCCGACGAAGTAATGCGGCTTGAGCGGAGGCGCGTTGACGTAGACCCCCGATTGGACCCTGCCCGCCGTCAAGGCCACGCTGATCGGAGTGCCGTCGGAGGTGCGAATGCGCCGGATCCCAGCCGAGCCTTCCGCAATAGCGATCAGGTATTCGGGCGCCATGGGCGTCGGATAGGGGTGTATGCGAGTCAACGGGGCCTCCGTTCCGCCCGTCCCCGCGTACAGATCGCTGACCTCGTCCACCCGGCTGACCAACGGCTGGTCCCCGTGATAACCATAGACGCGGGCCTGGACCGGCTGGCCTGCCTGGGCCTGCGGGCGCTGCACGGCAGTGACAACGAACACAGCCACAAGC
>JACPRB010000258.1 GCA_016190155.1 Planctomycetota bacterium | reverse complement strand
TTTCGAGCCGGCCATCGCGCGCATCGAGGCCACCGGCGCGCGCCTACTCTCCGCGCGGGCGCCGCGTCCCTGGGGCGACGAAGCGGCTTATTATGCCGATCCGGACGGCAACGTGGTCGTCCTCGCGAGGAGGCTCCCCGCGTGATCGAACTGGAACGCGAGCCGGGACGCGTGGCGATTCGCGGGATCCGCTACCTCCTGATCCAGCCCGCGACGCTCGTCGGGTTCCAGAAGGCGGCCGAGGCCGCGGGCGGCGAGGTCGAGGAATGGCTGGCCGCAGGAGGTCGCGAGGGCGGCCGCCGGTCGTCGTCGAAGTTGCGCGAGCTCATCCGCCTCGAGGGACGCGAGTTCGCGCAGAAGTATCTCGACATGGGCGCGGATATCGGCTGGGGCGTCTTCCGCGTGACCCAGTTCGCGGATCGCGCGTTCGAGGTGGAGGTCACGGGTTCGCCCTTCGCGGAGGCGTACGGCCGCGCTCCGCGGCCGGTCTGTCACTTCACGCGGGGGGTGATCGCCGGGCTCGGCGACACGCTCTTCGGAGCGGCCCGGTGCGAGGAGGTCGAATGCGCCGCGACAGGCGCGACGCGTTGCAGGTTCGCGTGCCATGATTGAGTCTCTCGAAAAAACCATGCTCAAACAGTTTGCATGGAGATCCTCCTTCGCTTTCGCGTCGTTTTCGAGGTTTCGCGAGCTTCGGAGGATGACTCGCTCGCAAGGAAGCGACTATTTACGAGCGAGTCATGATTGAACTCACGCCGGACGAAGCCGAGTTTCGCGCCTCGGTCGCGCGGTTGGTCGACCGCGAGATCGCGCCGCGCGCGAGGGAGTTCGACGAGCGCGGCGAGTTCCCCATGGAGCTGTTCCGCAAGATCGGCGAGCTGGGGTATTTCGGGTTGCGCTATCCGGAGTCGGTGGGCGGGGCCGGCGCGGGCTTCGTGCACTACCTCGTGATGGCGGAGGAGCTGGCGCGCGGATCGATGAGCCTTGCTGCGGCCGTCGCGATGCAGGCGATGATGGGGACGGATTTCGTCTTCCGCTGCGGCACGCCGGATCATCACGAGCGACTTCTCAAGCCCGCGTTGCGCGGGGAGAAGATCGGGGCGTTCTGTCTGTCGGAGCCGAACGCCGGGTCCGATTTGGCGCGCATCGAGACGACGGCTCGGTCGGGCGCGGACGGGACCCGCCTGACGGGCCGCAAGATGTGGGTCACCAACGGCACGATGGCGGACTTCTTCACCGTAGCCGCGTCCGTCGATCGGACGAAGGGGCTCAAAGGGATCCGCTTCTTTCTGGTGGAGCGCGGCGCGGCGGGACTGCACATCGGCCGCCGGATCCCGCTCGTCGGCGTTCGGGCGGACGACGTGACGGAGCTGGCGCTGGAGGAGTGTCCGGCGGTCCCGTTGGGCGACGGCGGGGTGAGCGATCTCATGCAGATCCTCGACCAGGTGCGCGCGATGACCGGAGCGTTGGCGGTGGGGCTGGGACGCGCGGCGCTCGAGGACGCGGTGCGCTACGCGAAGGAGCGCGTGTGTTTCCAGAAACCGGTCGCGGCGTTCCAGGCGATCCGTCACATGCTGGCGCAGGCGGACGTCGATCTGGAGGCGTCGCGCCTTCTGGTGTATCAGGCGGGGCGGCGCATCGAGCGCGGACTGCCGAGCCGGCGCGAGTCGGCGATCGCGAAGCTCTTCGCCAGCGAGACGGCCAACCGGATCGCGGACACGGCGATGCGTGTCTTGGCCGGGTATGGCTTCTCGATGGAGTATCCGGCGCAGCGCTTCTTCCGGGACGCGCGGTTCCTTCTCATCGGCGGCGGGACGAGCGAGATCCTGCGGGACGTGATCGCGCGGGAGACGATGGGGGAGTGAACCGCGCGCCCCCGGCTTCGTTTGTACCTCAATGACCACCGCGATACTCGTCGCCTTCCTACTCCAAGCGCCAACAACCCCGCCCGCCGGGGCCATCAAACGGCTGGGCAAACCTGGAGACTTCGTCAGGGCCGCTCCCATGACCTTCTTGCGGAGCGGGCGACTCCTGGCCATCGCGCTCGATCGGACCGTGGAGATTTGGGATGTTCAGGAGGGATTCCAGCTGGAACGCCTCGAGGGCCACCTGACGTCCGTCCGCGCGATGTCGGTCTCCCCGGACGACGCGTGTCTGGCCGTCGCGGCGGGCGACGAGATCTATTTCTGGGACACGGAACACTTCACGGAAACGAGGCGATGGGACACCTTCGTGGAACGCGTGGGTACGATCGCGTTCTCTCCGGACGGGAAGAGGCTGGCCTGGGCGGGTTATCGCGCCGTGCGCGTCCTTGAGCTTGCTTCGGAGAAAGAGGTCCTCCGGACCGATGGAACGTCGGCGGCGTGGCTTGACGGCCAGATCGCGATCCGTGAAGTGGGCGGAACTGTTCGATGGCACAACGGTGCCGAGGGAGGCGTGCGGCTCGGATGTTCCGGCCACATGGCCGCCAGCCCCGATGGTCGCTTCCTGGCGATGCTCATAGGAGACGAAATCGCCGTGTGGGACAGCGCGGTGGCGCGCGAAGTGATCCGATTCCGATTCGACGGCGATCAACTCTGTGCTCTGGCGTTCGATGGCGATCTCGTCGCGGCCGTCGGGAACCGCCAGTGCCTCCACGTATGGGAGATCCTGTCGGGTTCGGAAGTGCTGCGCTTCGAGCCGGAAGGAAAGACGTGGTGTTGCGGAATGGCCATTTCACCCGACGGTTCCGTCCTCGCGTCGGATCTTGGGGATGGAACCGCGATGTTGTGGGACCTTCGACCCATCGCCTCCGGAGGACCCGAGACTCTGTGGCTCGCCCTCGGGGGCGATGCGGCGGCCGCCTACCGAGCCGAGTGCGGTCTGGCGGCGATGGGACAGAAGGCGGTGGCTTTTCTGAAGAAGCGCCTCCATCTCATCCCCACGGACCGCTCACGAACGCGGGAGCTCGCAGGGAAGCTCGATGATCCGCGGATCGAAGTACGAGACGCCGCCGCCCAAGAACTCATGCGCCTCGGCCATCTCGAGGAATTACGTTTGATGCTGGCCGACGCGCAGTCTCCCGAATACCGCGCGCGCCTGGGGCACATCCTCGCCGCCCTCGAGGGGCCGGTCTAAGCACCTGAGTCGCGCGCCTCTCACAGAGCCATCCGGATTCTAGCGCGCCTCGGCGGGCCCGAAGCCAAGGAGGCTCTGTCCGCGTTGACGAAGGCAAGCGGAACGCGGGAGGCTCGCTTGGCGAAAGAAGCGTTGAAACGACTCGAGTAACCCCGCGCCGAAAAGTCGCACGCATTTCGGGCAAACGAATGGGCGCCGTTTCCTAATCGTGGTTGGATCGACATGACGACGAAGACGGGAGGAAGTCATGACGCCGACCATGTCTACGACACCAAGAGTCCGTTCCTCACTCCTCGTGTTGCTGGCGATGCCCCTACGCTTGACGGACTGATCCGGGACTTGGGCGACGACACCATCGAGACACGCGAGGCCGCGACACGGGAGCTCCTCAAGCACGGAGGTCTCTCCATCCCGTGGCTGCGACGGGCTCTCTCCAGCGAAGACGCGGAGGTACGCTCGCGCGCCGCGGCGATCTTCGAGGAGGTCTGGCGTTAGCCCGCTCTACTCGCTGACCACTGTCCGTTCGGTCAGCATGAAGGCAAAGTGCCGATCAAACGATGCCGCTCGCTCGATGTCCATCCTGCGCACAATGGCCACCGACGTCGCGTCCGCGAAGCTCACCTTCTGATCTGGATACTTTTCGATCAAGCTCAGGGCCTCGCGCCAGTCTGACTCTTCACATCACACGAGGCGTCCGAACCGACCCGCCAGAACCTCTTGCCCGAACCGCGCTGCCCACGGAGCGCCCAGTTCTCGACGCACGAGCGTCACGACTTCCGAGAGGACGAGTTCCGAAAGGAAGAGCCGCCAGCCGGCATGGGCATCGAGTATGGAGCGCGCTTTCCCATGGAGCGGATCAGCGCTATCGATCGAAGCCAGCCAGACGCCCGAGTCGACGTACAAGCCGCGCATGCCCTACTCGCGGCCGTAAAGAATGTCGTCGTGTTTCGCGGCAACATCCGCCCCGCACCCGCGAGCGGCGCCCAGCCACGTGCGTTTGAAATAGTCCCACTGCTGTCGCGCGAGAGCATCGCCGTTCGCCGGAACCGCGGGGGTGAGGATTACCTCCACCTCGTCGCCGGCGTGGACCGAAATGCCCTCCGGCACTGGGACGTGGCCGTCCGGCAGAATGCGTGCCGTATAGCGAATAGGCGTCATGAATCTAGAATACCTCCTCATGGCTGCCGCCGCAACAGCCACCCCGGGTTTACCGCGCACAAGATTCTTTCATTTCCGCCTCAACCGGTGAGACGGCGAGAACTGATCCGCCACCCCAGACCGCTCGCCCAGCACCACTCCGTCCCCGCCGCGGCGGCCATCCTTGCCCTTGTGATAGAATGCCCCTATGAGATTCCGAGTGATCGTCGAGCAGGATGAAGAGGGGACGTTCGTCGCCGAGTGCCCGTCTTTGCGCGGATGTATCAGCCAAGGCAAGAGCCGACAGGAGGCCATGACGAACATCAGAGACGCCATCCGCGGCACCATCGCGAGCCTCAAGAAGCACAAGGAACCCATTCCCCCGCCCATCCACGAAGAATCGGTGGAAGTAGAAGCGTGACGAAACTTCCGGTCGTTCAGGCCGGGACGCCAGCAGAGCGTTCGGCAAGATCGGCTATCGTGAGCCCCCTAAACCGGCAGTCACATCATCCTGCGCCATCGCAACCCTCCTCATCGACGATTGACCGTGCCCAACCACATAGAGTGGGCGAAAGGGACGTTGCTACGGCTCATTCGAGACGCAGGCCTGACCATGGAGGAGTTCTCAAGCCTCCTATAGCCCCGCCCCTT
>JACPRB010000020.1 GCA_016190155.1 Planctomycetota bacterium | reverse complement strand
GTTAATCCTACCTGAAAAACACCTCGACCCTTCGACAGAATACTCTGTCCAGATCAAGTGCAAACTCAATGGCGTTCCCTTCGAAAAGAAGTGGAGCTTTCGGACGCGAGCCAATTAGAAGCTGTAGGCAAGGAACGCCATATCGATCTGCGGTTGCCAGCGCCGGAACTCATAGGCGTCCAGATTGGAGTCCCAATCCTCCATCCGCAGGCTGATGCTCGGTGCAAACCCCAACGCTCCCTCCAAGCACACCAAAGCCACGTTGATCCCGGCTACCGCGCGGCGATCCCGACGTTTCTGCGTGAAACCCGATAGGCTGTTCGGCTCGTCGAAGTCGGCCAGCACATACCCGACCGACGATGAAGCCTGGATTCCCCAGAACGCCGGTATGCTCAGCACCACCCCAGGTTGCCACTCCCTGTAATCGTAGTCGGAACCCTCAGCGTCGTACACCTGGTACGAAAGAGACGGGATCAACGCCCATCCATCTCCGAGATCCACACGGACTCCGGCGCCAACTTGTTGGTAGTCTCCGTCGCGATCCTGCTCCTCGGGCGCGTCCGTGTAGTAATCGACCATTCCCCAGCTGGCCCACAAACGCAGTTCCCAACCCGCAGCGGGGCGCAAAAGCAGCCCCGGCCCAATCGACCGCAGCGTCCGGAAATGCCCCTCCTCCGCCAGAAACGCCTCCCCCACCGTCGCCCGCGCCTGAATGTCCACCGCCTCCCCCAGGGGCGCTCGTCCAAACAGCGACAGTCCGTTGTCCACATACGAAAGCGAGTTCTCATCGGGATAGGATCGGGCCATCCCCACGTACTCCACCCCGAACATCTTGCCCCGATCTTCCAGAAGCGCCAGCCGCGCGGAGAGCACGAAGCCGTAGTAGAGGCTGTCGCGATCCACATCCTCCTGCAACGTCACGTCATCCCCCACCCCGACCAGGTTGGTGTCGTAGCCCACCATCGGCCGCACCCGTGCCTCGAAGCGCTTCGCCTCAGGCTCACGGTCACGCCATCGATGCTCGAATCGCCCCAGCCTTTCGGGATCCTCCTGCAAGAGCTGCCGCGCCACATCCATCTCGTAATCCGCGAGGCTTGAATTTCCCTGCGCGGCCAAGGTCAGCGCGCGCTCCAAGTGCACCTCCGGCACGCGATAACCGGATGTGATGGCCGCATCCAGGGCCACGACGGCTTCCTGGAATCTCCCCAGTCTCCGCAGCGCCGCCCCTCGCCAGAAATGCAGTTCACCTTGCGGCGAGCCCGCGTCCAGAAGGGCGCGATCGACCAGCAACACCGTCTCCTCGTCACGGCCATCGGCGTAGACCCGACGGATTTCCGCGAGCGCCTTCGACGAATCCTCCTCCTGCGCAGCATCGATACACAGCGCCAGGGCCACAATCCCGATCACGTTCATTGTTGCACCTCCTGCGGAAGTCCATGTACCGGCGGCCAGATCGGAATCGGTATGCCGGGAGGCGGTGGGACGGGAACCGACACGCCGGGCAGCGCCGGCGGGATCGGTACAGGCCCCCCGGGCGGCAGAACCGGCTTGGGCTGCTCAGGCGGCACGATCGGCTTCGGATCCGGGGGCTTCGACCCAGGCGGCTTTTCAGGCGGGACGTCCTTCGATGAGCCGAGCGCCCCCGAATCCACCTGGGGGATGGCCCACTCCATCGCTACATCCCACGACTCCAGGACGGGCACGTTGCCCCGCACCCTGTCGCTGCGTCCATCGTAGACACGAGACGATTCGTCGTTCCTGAGGACCACTTCGTCTTCATTCACCGCCAGCAGACCCACGGGCACGACGCAAACCGCCTCCGATATGACGACAAGCCCGATCTTCGCGGCCAGCTTGAGAATCCGTCGCGTCCCATCCGGATCATTCATCGGCTGGAATACCTTGCCGTTGCTCCGGTCTACATCGGGGACCTTGTATGGAAATGGATTCTTCACGCGAGGCAAGCGCTCTGGACTTGGAGGAATCTGACCCGGGCCACATGCACAACCCGGACCGCAGTTCCCATTGCACTTCACGGGGGCCTGGCAACCGGCACCGTTGATTCCGCAGCGGCAAGGCTTTGTCATCCCTGCACAATCTAGAAACGTCACAACCACCCGATAGTACCGATAAACGATCTGAGCCCCGACGCCCCAATACGACATCCGGAGCGTCCCCACATACGTTTCCTTGTGGCACGGCGCGAATCCTCCCCGCATCCCATACCACGCCGTCTCCGCGCACGCCGGACTGGCCGCCTGTGCGGCTGCTTCGATCCCGTCCGCGTCCCAGGAGTGCTTGTCACACGTGCACTTGTCCTTCCCCATGCCACAATCGCAACCGAAATCGAACGTCCATGCCGCCGCACCCTGGGGTGCCGCGCACTGGCAGTTCGGGCATCCACCCCCGCACGGGTTGCTTGTATTCGGACAATTCACTCCACCCTGACCACACTTGCACCCTCCCGAGCCCAAGCCCTGCGATGGACCCGGCGGAGGAGCCGCACCCAAGCCCCAAAATGCAGCAAGCCCCCACGTCCGGCCTGGCAACAAGGAGGCCCCCAACTGCGTGTTTCCCCTTCGCGTACTCGTCGCTGCCGCGTTCCAATTCATCTCCTCGCCGTCCACCGCGCGCGGCGCGCCCGCCTTTCCCGAGAACCGGATGAACGCATAGTGCGAAGCGTGCGCCGCGCTCATCACGTTCCCGTGCATCACACGGAGGCCTTGTTCCTCGCTCGATAGCTCCACCGTCTTGCGCGCAGGCTTCGGCGTGAAACAGCCGCCCGGCGACTTCCAGGGCGCTACGAGCCGATAGGCCACGCTCGCCGTCAGCGGGAAACGCGCTTCCGCGGTTCCCTCCATGCTGATCGTCGCGTTCGCTTGCGATGAGCCCCCGGCCAGCTCGCGCGACTGCACCTGATAGGCGTACCTCGCGTCATCAGGCACCGCGTGGGCGACGATCCAATGGAAGCTCTCGACCGGACGCGCGCCCACAACCGTCCCTTCCACGCTCGCGACCGTCTCGGGCGTCTCCTGTGGACCGCGCACCCGAAGGGCCGGCGGCTGGAAGCTCACCAATTCCTTGGTCGCCGTCCGCAGCGCAAACGGCTCCGCGCCCGCTCCCTCGCACACCGGCGCAGGCCATGCGCCCACCCGCTGCCACACGTGGCCCGCCGAGTCGGCCACATCGACGCACACCTTCGGCACGAGATACGCGTCGCGCGGGCGATAGTAGATGTAGGAATCCCCGAACAGGCGACCCAGTCGGCCCGTTCGATCCAGCAGCGTCAGGAGCATGTCGCCGCCGTTCACCGGCTGCACCAGCAGATGGGCCGTCCCCAGCGGCGTCTTCAGGTCGTATCGGAAGTCCTGCACCGCCACCAGCGCGTCGCATTCTTCTACCCGCGCCAGCCTGAGCGAGATCATGTAGGCCGGCACGATGGCCCGATCGGACTTCCGGGACGCCGCGAAACTCGCCGACGTCACCACGAGGAGTTCCGGCTCGGGCACTTGCGCCAAGTCGATGGCGATCTGCCCGTCTTTCACCTCGATCAGATGATCCACCACGCGCTCGTTCACGCGGTGCAGCACGTGCGCGTGATAAGGCTCGACCTCGCGCGGCACGCGCACGACGATTCGGGAATCCGTCCCGTAGAAGAGCACGCCGTCGGGGAGGCTCGCGAGTACCTCCTGCAATCCGTGCGCGCACGTTCGCAGATCATGTCCCGCGCGCTCGAAGACGACCTCGAACGTCACGGCGTTCTCCGAGTTCGCGACCGCCGGTGTGTTCACGGACCGGCATCCCAGCGGCGCCAGCGCGATCACGGCGATCGCGAGTCTGTTGAACGTGCCCATGCACCCTCCCCGTTTCATCTTCATGCCCAGGTGTGCGCGCGAGCGGATAAGTTCGTCATGAAATCGTATTTCCACGCCCGCAGGGCGCGGATTGTACCGTTCGTCCCGCGGAGGTCAAACTCTTTCAAACAGAGGGCGGGCGCGCGTTCGTCACACGGATGAGGCCGCTGGATCCCGATGGGACAACCCGCATATTCGAAAAGAGGAATATGCGCGCGCGGAAATCGTGGAAGGAAATCCGCGAAACGGCGAACAAGGCAATGAGGGGCGAGCAGCGTTGTGGCGGAACCTGAGGAGCTCTTTGAAATCGGGCGAGTGAATTTTTATTGAATATCAGTCGAAACTTTTGTTAGCCTTTGCGGGTCCACTTCCTGGCTTTGTGTACGAGAAGGGGATCCGTAACTGACGTTGAGTCCTGGAGATTGCCAGCTCCGGGAATGTGATTGTGAGGAGATGCTCTATGAAGCGCATCGTTGTGCTTGCCGTTCTGGTGGCGTTGGGCTCTGCGAGCGTCGGCTCCAGTTTTGCCGTCACGGTCACCCCGACGGATCACCTCACGACGCTCACGAAGGATCAGCTTACCGAGCTGTACTACGCGATGCTCTCTTACTACACGCCCGACACGGCGATGAAGGCGGTCGGCCAGGTCATCGCCATTGATCCGCGGACGTTCGAGGACGATGGGCGGGTCAAGATCGAGGACAGTCTGGAAGTGGTGATCAAGGAGAGCAAGCCGGGGGAGATTCAGCCGTTG
>JACPRB010000255.1 GCA_016190155.1 Planctomycetota bacterium | reverse complement strand
CGCGTTCAATCTGATGCTCGAGAAGATCGCCCGGCACCAGGCGACGCTTGTCGACGACGTGCGCAAGGCGCAGGAGCGCGTCACCAAGACCGAGAAACGGCTCTTCGCGGCGCAGCGGCTTTCCACGACGGGCACGCTCGCCGCGGGCATCGCGCACGAAATCAACAATCCTCTCGCCGGCATGATCAACGCCGCGCGGACGATGCAGGCCGGCTCGCTGCCGCCGGAGAAGCGGCAGGAGTACTTCGAGCTGATCGTCGAAGGGCTGGAGCGGATCCGGACGATCGCGCAGAAGGTGCTGCAGTTCCGCCCCAAGGAGCTCCAGCCGCAGCCGGTGTCCCTGAAGGACGTGGTGGCCCGGGCGGCCGGGTTCATGGACCACCGCGCGCGCCAGAAGGGGGTGGACATCCGCAACGAGCTGCCGGAGGATCTGCCGCGGGTGGAGGCGGATCCGCTGGAACTGCAGCAGGCGATCCTGAACATCCTGATGAACGCCGCGGACGCGTGCGTGCTGAACGAAGGGGTCATCCGCATCACGCACCGGGTGGAGGACGCCTGGGTGACCGTCCTCGTCGAGGACAACGGCTGCGGCATGAGCGACGAAGAGCTGGCGCACTGCATGGATTTGTTCTATACGACCAAGGACGTCGGGGAGGGGACGGGGCTGGGGCTGTCGGTGGCGCACAACATCGTCCAGAATCACGGCGGCAAGATCGAGATCCGGAGCCGGCAGGGCCAAGGCACGACGGTATCCGTCCGGCTGCCCACGCACAAAGGATCCACGCGCCGCAGGACGCCCTGAGCGCTCGCCCGTTCGATCGCCCCAGAACCGATCCGCCGACGGGCGATTCACATGTGAATCGCCGCCTCGTGCGCTTCATTGACGTCATATTCCGAAATTGTAAATTATCAATGTTTGATCTCTGAGGAGACTCGATGCTCAAGACCAACCAGGAGCAGCTCGTCGAACTTGCGGTCGCCGGCGAAATCGCCCATCCCACCGTCACCGCCGTTCCCCGCGTCGCCTACGACGGCACGCCGTTCGTCCCGGTCGGCCACGCCGGCATCGCCTTCAACGTCAAGGTCGGCGACAATGCCTTCGCGTGGGCCGGCGGCGACCACCTCGAACCCGGAGTCGCCGTCCGCCATGGCCGCGACGACGCGAACGCCGCCCTGCTGACCTACGCCTGCATCGGCAACGAAGCCACCCTCCTCGCCGCGGAGATGGAGAGCAAGGACGCCAAGCTCAAGGGCGCCACGGGAACCGTCACCGGAAAGCACGACGGACGCCTCCTCATCTACTTTCCCAAACGCACCCTCGACCACCTCTGCATCGGCGATCGAATCCAGGTCCGCGCCTGCGGCGTGGGCCTCAAGCTCCTCGACTATCCCCACGTGCTCATGATGAACTGCGGCCCGCAGCTCCTGCGCGCCCTGAACATCTCCGAGAAAGCCGGAAAGGTCCGCGTTCCCGTCGCCAAAGTCATCCCCGGCAGGCTCGTCGGCAGCGGCCTGGGCCAAGCCAACGTCTACGCCGGCGATTACGACATCCAGACCACCTCCCCGGAACTCATGCGCGAATCCGCGTTCGATCAACTCCGTCTGGGAGACCTCGTGGCCATCACGGACCACGACTGCTCCCACGGCCCGCGCTGGCAGCCGGAAGCCGCCACCGTCGGGGTCGTCGTCCATGGGACCAGCCTCCGCGCGGGACATGGACCGGGCGTCTGCCCCCTCCTGACGTCGGGACGCAAGGACGCCATCGAGCCGATCATCACCCGGAAGGCCAACCTGGTAGACCTCCTCGGGTTGGTCTAGCCTCGAAGCGGGTCGTATTATAGGATGACCCGCCATGACGGAGCTGGACGAGATTCGAGAGGACTACGACGCCGGACGCCTCGAGGACATCAAACGAGACCTCGAGCGGTTCGTCATCGTCCACCGCGGCAAGATCGAGGCCTTCCGCAAGGAACAGGAGACGAAAGGCCTGCCGCCGCTGTCCGACGAAGTCGCCCTCAAGTTCTACATCATCCGTCATCGCACCATCAATCCGGGCCGCGAGATCCACGATCAGCTCCGCGAAATCGAACGCGAAAAGTGGATCCGCGGCATCGCGAGCGGCCGCGAGCCCGATCCCCAAGAGGTCGCCCTGGACTGGGCCAAGAATCACTCCGCCGGCTGGCGCGCCCATCGCGTCACGACCATCATCTACTGCTTCGACCGCGACAAGGACCGCTACCTCCGGCTGCTGAAAACCCCACCCGCCACGGCCGGTTGACCCCCATGCGACCTCCGCGCCTCGTGGCCCTGACGTACAACCTCAAGCGCGACGACTCCGACCGCGACGCCGAATGGGACACCCCCGACACGATCGGCGCCGTCCGCCGCGCGATCGCCCGTCGCTGGACCTGCATCCCCATCGAGGCGAACGAGCGCGCCTACGAACGGCTCCGCCGCGCCCGACCCGACATCATCTTCAACGTGGCCGAAGGCTGGGGCGGCCCCGCCCGCGAAGGCCACTTCCCCTCCCTCTTCGAGGTGCTGGGACTGCCCTACACCGGCAGCGATCCCACCACGCTCAACATCTGCCTCCACAAGGCCCGCACCAAGGACGTCCTCATCGCCCAGGGAATCGCAACGCCTCGCTACGGCATCGACGAAGGCCCCTTGCCCGCCGTCGTCAAACCCCTCCACGAAGGCTCCTCGAAAGGCGTGCGCGATACGAGCCTCGCGCGGTCGCGACCCGCGCTCGAGCGCGAAATCCGGCGCATCCGCCGGCTCTACCGCCAACCCGCCATCGTCGAAGCGTACCTCCCCGGACGCGAGTTCACCGTCGCGCTCCTGGGCAATCCCCCCAAGATCCTGCCCATCGTCGAGATCCGCTTCGACACGCTCCCGCGCGGCACGAACCCGATCTACTCCTACGAGGCGAAGTGGATCTGGGACACGAGCGACCGGCCGCTGGAGATCTTCGAGTGCCCCGCCCGACTGACGTTGCCCCTACAACGCGGCATCGAGGATGTGTGCCTGCGCGCGTGGCGGGCGCTGGACATCCGCGACTGGGCCCGCATGGACGTCCGCCTCGACGCCGCCGGACGGCCCAACATCCTCGAGGTCAATCCGCTCCCGGGCATCCTGCCGAAACCGGAGGACAACTCCTGTTTCCCGAAAGCGGCGCGCGTGGCGGGAATGACCTACGAACAGCTCGTCCAGCGTGTCGTCGAGATCGCCTGGGAACGGATCCATGCTCATCGCCTTACTCGTTGACCGCGCCTCGCTCACCGCCCGCTCGCCGTCGGAGAACCTCTCCCGAACGGCTCGCGACATCCGTCGCGCCCTTCGCGCGCGCGGCCACGATTGCGTCATCACGACCTTGGATCGCCTGAAACGTCTCGCGCCGGACATCGTCTTCAATCTCTGTGAGAGCCTCGACGGCGATCCTCGCCGGGAGCCCGAAGCCGTGGAAGCGGTAGAGCGGATGGGACTGCGCATCACGGGCAATCCGGCCCGGGCCCTGCGGACGGCGCTGGACAAGGCCCGAGCCAAGGCGCTCCTGCGCCGGGCCGGAGTGCGCGTCCCCATGGGATGTCCCGCCTCCGCTTGCGTTCGCCCCCACGCCCAATTAAGATTCCCGCTCATCGTTAAACCGCGCTGCGAGGACGCCAGCATCGGAATCGACCATGAGTCCGTCGTCGAATCCTGGGAACAGGCCCGGCGCCGCGCGGCCCAGTTGGGGGGAAACGTCATCATCGAGGAGTACGTCGACGGGCGCGAGTTCAACGCGGCGCTGCTGAGCGGCCGCGTCCTCGCGATCTCCGAGATCGGTTTCTCGGGACTGCCGCAGGGCTCGCGTCGCATCGTCACCTACGCGGGCAAGTGGCGGCCGCGCTCGAGCGATTACCGCGGGACGGTCCCGATCTGTCCCGCCCGCGTCCGACCCGCCCTCGCGCGCCGCCTCCGAGCCGCCGCCCGCAAGGCCTTCCGGACGCTTCATTGCCGCGGCCCGGCCCGCGTGGACATGAGAGTCGATTCCCGAGAACGGGTGTTCGTGCTGGAGGTCAATCCCAATCCTGATCTCGCGGCCGACGCCGGCTTCGCGCGCGCCGCCCGCGCGCATGGCTGGTCCTACCAAGAGATGGTCGAGAGGATCCTCCATGCGCATTGACGGTTACCGGCCAGAGGACAAATCCGCCGTAGAACGCCTGCTTCACGAGTGCGGGGGCTTCGTGCCCCATGAGGTGACGGTGTGCCTCTCGCTCTTGGGCGATCCGGAGTACGAAACGGCCCTCGTGAGGGACGAACAGGAGCGCCCCCTCGGCCTGGTCATCTATGGCACCGATCCCTTGGCGCAGGGCGTGTGGGAGATATACTGGATCGCCACGGATGGCCGGTGCCAGCGAAGGGGCGTGGGGTCGGCGCTGATGCGCCACGTCGAGGAGAGCGTGGGGACGCGAGGAAGGATGATCCTCATCGAGACGTCCGGTCAACCTGCCTACGCGTACCAACGTGCTTTCTATGAGAAGAACGGTTACCGCGAGGCCGCTCGCATCCGGGATTTCTACAAGCCCGGCGATGATCTTGTCGTCTACCGCAAGGATGCGACGGCTCGGCTCTATTTGGAGGATCCGCAGTGGAAGAGTGGCAGCGGCTGCTCGTCGAAGGGGTGAACAGCGTCCAGAAGCTTAAGGAAAGATTCCCGGAGATCGATGAGCGCAAGCTACAGGCCATTGCCCGGAAGTACCCGATCCGGATCAACCACTATTATCTCGGCCTCATCCAGGAGCTCGGCGATCCCATCGCCCGCCAAGTCATCCCCGAAGAGGAAGAGATCACCGATATCTCGTGCTTCGAGGACGCGCTCAACGAAGAAGGCGACTCGCCCGTCCCGGGCCTGACCCATCGTTATCCCGACCGCGCGCTCTTCTACGTCAACTACCAGTGCGCGATCTACTGCCGCTACTGCACGCGCAAGCGCAAGGTCGGCGATCCCGCCTCCATCTCGCGCGCCAATATCCAGAAGGGGCTTGACTACATCCGCTCCCATACGGAGCTGCGCGATATCGTACTCTCCGGCGGAGACCCCCTGCTGCTCAAAGACGAACAGCTCGACGAGATCGTGGGAGCGTTGCGGGCGATCCCGCACGTGGAGATCATCCGCATCGGCACCCGCATCCCCAGCGTGCTCCCGCAGCGAGTGACGCAGGGGCTGTGCGACACGCTCAAGAAACACCATCCCATCTATTTGATGGTGCACTTCTCGCACCCGCGCGAGCTCACCGCGGAGTCCAAGCGGGCCTGCGATCTGCTGGCCGACAACGGCTTCCCGATGATGAATCAAACCGTGCTCCTGCGCGGCATCAACGACGACCCCCAGGTCCTCAAAGAGCTCTTCGTAGGGTTGCTTCGCCTGCGCGTGAAGCCGTACTATCTCTTCCAAGCGGACCAAGTCGAAGGCGCCGGCCATTTCCGCACGAACTTGGCCAAGGGCCTGGACGTCATGAAGGGCCTGCGCGGGCACACCAGCGGCTTGGCCGTGCCGTACTACGTGATCGACGCCCCCGGCGGCGGCGGGAAAATCCCGATCCTGCCGGAGTACCTCATCAAGTGCGATGAGAAGGAAGCCGTGATGCGCAACTACGAGGGCAAGATCTATCGCTACGACTTCCCGACCAAGGAGGTAGCATGGGAATCGTCCTCGCGTTCGCCCTTTTGATGCCGGACGATTGGTCCCGCGCCGTGCGGGAGTTCCAAGCCGCCATCGAGGCGTCGAACACCCGCAACCTCGAGGCGGCGATCGCCGGGGTCGCCCGCGACAACAGCGCCCGCGCCGCGAAGCTCCTCATGGCGGCCCTCGGCACGCGGCGGCAGGAGCACTACTGGCTTCTCATCGCGGGCCTCTCGAAGATCCCGTCGGCCGAAGGCGTCGCCGAGATCGAAAAGGCGATCCTCTCCAAGAGCGGAGACCCCGCCGCCAAGCGCGATCTGATGATGGCGCTGCAACTCAACGGGTCCGGGCCGGCCGACGCGGCGCTCCTGCGCATCGCCGCCGAAGGCGCGCGCGACGTGCAGATCACCGCGTTCGACGAGCTGGTCAAGCGCGGGAAGAAGGAAGCGGTCCCGGTGCTCATCGACGCGCTGCGCAAGGAGGGGAAGAAGGCGACGGAACTCGCGCGGCAAGCCCATCGAAGTCTCGTGAACCTCACGGGCGTCGACGTGGGCGCGGCCGAACAATGGCTGGCGTGGTGGGAAAAGAACAAGGACACGTTCAAGGTCGGCGACGCCGCCAAGAGCGGCGGCGGCACCGTCGTCGAGACCGTCAAGCGCAACCGCACCACGGACTACGAGGAGCTGCGCCGGGGCAAGAAGCAGGAGATCGTCGTCGTCTCCGGGATTTTCGACGAGGTGCAAAACGTCCTCGAGCGGCTCGAGGTCCCGTTCACGCTCATCGGAAAGGATGACTTCGATCGGCACGACCTCTCCAAGTGCGCCGTTCTGGTGATCAACTGCGACAACTACCTGGAGAAGCGCTTCACCAGCCAACAGCTCAAGCGGATCCGCGCGTTCGTCGCCGATGGAGGATATCTCTTTACGTCCGACTGGGGGCTCGTGGACGTCCTGGAGGGTGCGTTTCCCGGCTATGTCAAGAAGGCGGGTGAGATCGAGCCGCAGATGAACGTCCCCATCTTTCCCAGGAAGGGCTCGACGGGCCATCCGTTCCTGAAGGAGGTCTTCGTCAAGATCAAGGTCGACGACGGCGGAGGCAAATCGGGGACGATGATCGAGGAGAAGATCGACCATCGCTGGGAAATCGACCCGGTGAGCTACACCATCGAGCACGATCCCGCGAAGGTGGTCGTGCTCATCGAGTCGCCGGAGATCCAGTCGCGATACAAGCAGGGCGCGGTCGCGGTGACGTTCGCCTACGGAGACCCGACCGCGGGGGGACAGGTCGTCGCCACCGGCGGGGTCTACGAGGAGCTGCCCAGCATGAAGGGCGGCAAGGTCCTGCACATCCTCTCGCACTTCCGCAACCAGAAGAGCAAGAACGACGACTACGCGCTGCAGAACATGTTCCTCAATTTCCTGATCGAGGCGAAGGGGCGCAGGAAGCCGGCG
>JACPRB010000250.1 GCA_016190155.1 Planctomycetota bacterium | reverse complement strand
GAACAACGTCCTGGAGAGCTCCACGGAGTACTCGATCATGGCCCTGGACCTGGAAGGGCAGGTCCTGGCCTGGAACGAGGGCGCGCGGCGGAACTACGGGTATTCCGCCGACGAGATGGTCGGCAAGCAGAGTTCCAGCATTCTGCACGTCCGGGAGGACCTCGAATCCGGCAAGGTCAAGGCGTTTCTGGACACGGCTCTGCGGGGCGGGAAGGCGGAGGGCGTATTCGACCGCGTGCGCAAGAACGGCCAGCGGTTCACCGCCTCCGTCGCCGCGTCGCTCCGGCGCGACGCGGCGGGCGCGCCGATCGGATTCGTGCTCATCTCCAAGGACATCACGGAGCAGAAGCGCCTGGAGGAGCAGCTGCGCCGCAAGAACGAGGAGCTGGAGGAGCAGAACCGCCGGGTCCAGGAGGCGAACCGCCTCAAGAGCGAGTTCCTGGCGAACATGTCGCACGAACTGCGCACGCCGCTCAACGGGATCATCGGTTTCGCGGAACTGATGCACGACGGGAAGGTCGGCCCCGTCTCGACGGAGCACAAGGAGTACCTGGGAGACATCCTGACCAGCGCGCGCCACCTCCTGCAGCTCATCAACGACGTGCTCGATCTGGCGAAAGTCGAATCCGGCAAGATGCAGTTCCGGCCGGAGCCGGTGAACGTGGGGAAGTTGGTCACGGAGGTGCGCGACATCCTGAGGGCGCTCACGACCAAGAAGCGGATCGCGGTGCAGACGGAGGTCGACGAGGCGCTCGGCGGAGTCGTCGTCGATCCGGCCAAGCTGAAGCAGGTTCTCTACAACTACCTTTCCAACGCGCTGAAGTTCACCCCCGATGAGGGGCACGTGACGGTTCGATTCACGTCGGAGGGCCCGGAGGCGTTCCGACTCGAAGTCGAGGACACGGGGATCGGCATCCGGCCGGAGGACGTCGGGCGCTTGTTCGTGGAGTTCCAGCAGTTGGACGCCAGCACCGCGAAGAAGTATCCCGGGACCGGCCTGGGACTGGCGCTGACCAAGAGGATCGTGGAAGCGCAGGGCGGCAAGGTCGGGGTTCGCAGCACGCCGGGCAAGGGGAGCGCCTTCATGGCCACGCTCCCGCGCGTTCCCGCGGCGGGTCGCGAGCTTGAGCCTCGGCCGCGGACGGTCCCGTCCGTCTCGTCCCCGGAGGACGCCCCCGTCGTGTTGGTCATCGAGGACGACGTCAAGGATCGCACCTGGATCACGCGCACGCTGACCGAGGCCGGGTATGCCGTCGAGAC
Organism: Planctomycetota bacterium; assembly: GCA_016190155.1. Taxonomy (GTDB): domain Bacteria; phylum Planctomycetota; class MHYJ01; order MHYJ01; family JACPRB01; genus JACPRB01. The sequence goes on along the minus strand of JACPRB010000250.1, from coordinate 6,801 downwards.
GGCGGCCACGGGGACCGAGGCGCTCGATCTGGCTCAGAAGCGCGCCTATGCCGCCATCACGCTCGACCTGTTGCTTCCCGACATGAGCGGCTGGGACGTGCTGCGGGGCATTCGGACTTCCGGTCCCAACAAGGACGCCCCGGCCATCGTGGTGTCGGTGGTCTCGGAGAAAGGGGCGAGCCTCGGCTTCACCGTACAAGAGTTCCTGGTGAAGCCGGTCAATGCCGAGACCCTGGTCGGCGCCGTTCGGCGCGCGGCCGGGCCGAGCCAGGATGCGGCGCCGGTGCTGGTGGTGGACGACGATCGAAAGGCCCTGAAGATCGCGGAGCAGGCGCTCAAAGACTCGGGCTATCATCCGATCTGCGAGCCGGACGGCGAGAGCGGGCTTCGCGCGGCCGCGAAGAAGCACCCCGCGGTCGTGGTCCTGGACTTGCTCATGCCGGGCATGGATGGGTTCGAGTTCTTGCGACGCTTCCGGCGCACCCAGGCCGGCCGGCGAACCCCGGTGATCGTCTGGACCGTGAAAGACCTGACGGTCGAGGAACGAAGGCGGCTTCAAGCCTCGGCGCAAGCCGTCGTCCTCAAGGGAGATCGCTCGACGGATGCGCTGTTGGCGGAGATCCAGACCCATGTGACCTCGCGCGGACGCTGAAAAGGAGGGCTACCGTTGGCGGGCGAACGAATCCTCATCGTCGACGACAACACGATCAATCTGAAACTGACGCGGGTCCTTCTTTCGGCGGAGGGCTACGACGTCCGTACGGCCACGGATGCCGAAGAGGCGCTGGGGGTGCTGGCCGGTTTCCGGCCGCAGCTCATCCTCATGGACCTGCAGCTGCCCGGCATGGACGGCCTCGAACTGACGCGCCGGCTCAAGGCGGATCCTGCGATGCGCGGCACGACGATCGTGGCCGTGACGGCCTACGCGATGAAGGGCGATGAAGAGAAGGCGCTGGCGGGCGGATGCGACGGCTATCTGCCCAAGCCCATCGATACGCGGACCCTCCCCGCGATCATCGCGGGGTACTTGGACAAGGCCTCTCCCCGAAAGGAGGAATCGTGATGAAACCGGCCGCCGTCCTGATCGTCGAAGATAATCCGATCACGCGGAAGCTGTTCCGCGTCACGCTCGCGGGCGCCGGATATCAGCCGATCGAAGCGGAGGACGGGCGCGCGGCGCTGGACGTAATGACAAGACAGACCCCCGATCTGGTGCTGCAGGACTTGCAGTTGCCCGACATCGACGGCCTGGATCTCACCCGGAAGCTTCGAGCCAGTTCAGGCGGCGCCTCGGTGCCCATCATCGCCGTATCGGGCTTTCTGTCCAAGATGGAGCAGGCGCAAAGCGCGCAGGTGGGCTTCACGGATTTCCTGTTCAAGCCCGTGGAGCCGTCCAGACTCCTGGAGAGGGTCCAGATGTACCTCAACCCATCCACCTTGGGGGGGAAACCCGGAAAGGGGGAGCTCGTCCTCGTGGTGGATGACGACCCGATCGAGTTGAAACTCCTGCAAATCAGTCTCGAGACGCTCGGCTTCCGTGTCGTGACGGCTGCGAACGGAGAGGACGCCCTGAGATTGGCCATGCGACAGCGTCCCGCGGTCGTCGTCATGGATGTGCTGATGCCGGGCATCGACGGGTTCAACCTGTGCCAGAAGATCCGGAAGGACCCTCGCCTCAACGGGCTTCCCGTCATTCTCATTTCCGCCGCCTATCTGGACGAAGCGGATCGCTCGTTGGCGACGTCGGCGGGAGCCAGCGCCTTCCTGGTGCGCTCGCCGGATTCTCAGGAGTTGAGCAAGGTCATGGCCGCGTGTCTGAGCGGAGCCCTCCCCGCGCCGACGCCGGAGACGGCCTACATCCCCGTCGACCAATATCTGCAGCGCATCGTCCAGCAGCTCGGACGCCAAGTCCAACTCAACCGCACCCTGACGCAGCGCGCGGCCCACCTGGAAGGGGAGATCTCCATCGTGGCCGGCCTGGCGAAGATGTTCGGGCCGAAGCCGACCGTCCGAAAGGTGCTGGAGGAGACGCTCGCGCGCTGTCTCAGCGCGGCCGGGCTGTCGATGGGGGCCATGTACCTGGCCGAGCCCAACGAGCATTGTTCGCTGCAGGCGCATTATGGATACCGCAAGGAGGAGGAAGCATCGCTCGCCGCGTGCTTCGGGTTCTGCGACTTCTTCCGGCAAGAGACGGCCGGCGGGGAGCCCCTCGTCGTGCCGTCCGCGAGAGTTCCCGCGGATCGCGCGGCGGAGATCCTGACGAAGTGGCATGCGCACTCGATCACGGTTTCGCCGCTCGCCTTCGGAAAGGACACTCTCGGATTGCTCGTCGTCGGCTCTTCGGACCGGGAGATCGGGAGCGATCTCGTCCAGTTCACGCACATCTGCGCCAATCATGCGGCGCAGGTGATCGGTCTGGCCCGCGCCATCGACGCGCGAGAGAAGGCCCAGGAGCAGTTCTTCCAGGCGCAGAAGATGGAGGCGATCGGGAGGTTGGCGGGCGGGGTGGCGCATGACTTCAACAACCTCCTCACGGCGATCACGGGCTACGCCGATTTGATCGCCGACCGCCTGCCGAAGAATGATCCCGTTCGCGGGGATGTCGACGAGCTCCGCAAGGCGGCCCAGCGTGCCGCTTCGCTGACACGCCAGCTGCTGGCCTTCGGCAGAAAACAAGTCGCCGCTCCGGCCGTGGTCGACGTGAACGCGGTCGTCGGAGACATGGACAAGATGCTCCGGCGGATCATCGGCGAGGACGTCGACATCGTCACGTCGCTGGATCCGAATCTCGGACACGCCAAGGTGGACTCGGGACAGATCGAGCAGATCGTGTTGAACCTGGCTGTGAACGCGAGGGACGCGATGCCCAAGGGCGGCAAGCTCACGATCGAAACGGCCAATGTCGATCTCAGCGAGGGATTCGTCCAGCGCCACGAGACGGTTCGGCCGGGTCCGTATGTCATGTTGGCCGTGAGCGATACCGGATGCGGCATGGATGAGCAGGTTCGGTCCCACCTCTTCGAGCCCTTCTTCACGACCAAGGAGCTGGGAAAGGGGACGGGGCTGGGACTTTCTACGGTCTACGGGATCGTGAAGCAAAACCAAGGGTATGTGTGGGTCTACAGCGAACCGGAACGCGGTTCGACGTTCAAGATCTACTTGCCGCGGATGGCGCCGCCGGCGGAGTCGATCGCCGGAACCGGCGCGGCGAGGAAGCCCCAGCGTGGGTCGGAGACGGTGCTCGTCGTCGAGGACGAAGACGCGGTCCGCAAGTTGACCTGCCGGATCCTCCAATCGCACGGCTACACGGTCATCGAAGCGCGCAACGGCGCCCAAGCCATGGATGTGTGTGAAAGGCACTCGGGAGCGATTCAGCTGCTCGTGACGGATTTGGTCATGCCCGGAATAGGCGGGGACGAGCTGGCCCGGAACCTGCTCTCGCGGCACCCGAGCCTGAAGGTGCTGTTCGTGTCGGGCTACGCCAACGAGGCCGTGGCGCGCCAGGGGGTGCTGGCGCCGGGGGCGGCTTTCCTTCAGAAACCGTTCGCGCCCGACGACTTGGCTCACAAGGTGCGCGAGGTGCTGGATGACATTCGCCCGGCGAAGTGACGGGGCGCGCGAAAGGTGAGACGCGCACGGGAGAATCCGGCTAATAGGCGGGGGGAATTCCCTCGGCCGTTTGCCCCTTCGCCGCGGACACGCCGGCGGTCACCACGGTGAGTGAGGGCGCGTACCGCCCCATTTATCGGTTCGCGCGCAACCCCTGAAAGGCCACGCCGATGCACCGGCGATGTTCCCTTCCACGACGGCACAGCGGCGGACGAGATCGCCGATCCCGTCCGCCGCGTGAGATCTTCCGGCCGTCACTTCGCCGCCGGCCGCTCGCACCCGTATTTCCCGTTGACCTTCGTCCCGCCGCACTTCAAACCGCTCTCGAGATCCAGGCGATGGAGCCATACGTCGGAATCCGTCTTGAGATCCGAGCCCTGCAGCGGCAGCCCGAGCATCCGGCGAAGCTCGTTCTGCCAGTTGTCCAGCGGCTCGACCGCCGATTCCGCCGCCTGCCGGTCGATGACGGAGCGCGCGGCGTAGTTCACGGCCCAGGCCTCGGGAACCGGCACGGTGATCTGCTCCTTGACGTTGTCCTTCGCCTCGTCGACGCACTTCGCCTCTTCCTCGATGCCCTCGAGCTTCATCTTGGTGCTGAACTCGAGATAGGGGGCGATCATGCTGGCGCAGAAGAGGTTCTCCGACAGGGACACCAGCTTCGACTTGAGCGCGTTGTCCACGCCGTACGCGTCGCTGAAGGCGAAGACGTTCGCTCGCGCCGTCACGCGCACGTCGCTCTCGATCTTGAGCGCGCTCCCGCAGTCCGTGGACATGGGATCGAACCGCCAGGTGAACAAGACGGTGTTGTTCTCAAGGACGAATTCCGGCAGGTCCTTCCCGTCCTTCGGATGATGCCAGCTCAGGCAGCAGATCCCGCTGCCCGTGTTGTTGGCCACCAGGTTATTGCGGATCGCAGCCTTGGTGCCCTTGCCCCCGAACACCTTGAGCGCCCCCGTCTTGTGGTGCGGCGCGCAGTTCATCACGACGCAGTTGACGACGGTAATCTCGCACCCCTCGGGCGCGTCGATCGACAAGCCCGGGCTGTCCGGCGCGATGTTCGTCTTCGTCTTCGGGTTGAACCTGCGCGTGATCTTCAGACCGGCGTCCTCGACGTATCCGTTGCGTTCGCCGTTGTCGAAGATGATGCCGTCGACGAGGATCTCCGACTTGCCGGCGACCTTGGCGCGGCGGTCGCCGACGAGCAGACGCGCGTTCGACTTGAAGTTGTCGGACTTGTTCTTCCCGGCGAAAACCGTCTTGAACTCCCCCCACGGGTCGCGCTTCGTGAAGTCGTCGCTGTATCCGCCGATGATGCTCACCGGCACCTTGATTTCGTCGACCCCCGTCTCCGAAATCCCATAGTAGGTACCCGCGGCGATGTGCACGACGTCCCCCGGCTTGAGCTTGTCGGTGATGATGCCCAAGTCGCGCGCGGGCTCCTCCTTCGTGCCCTTCTTGCCCTTCCCGCGAGCCGCCGAGACGTAGTAGTCGTCTGCGAACGCCGACGCCGACGCCAGCAGCACCGCCGACACCGCCAGGACCCTCCGGATCTTCATGCTGTTCCTCCCAGTGGAATTCGGTCTCCCCAAAAACGACCCGAATCCTACACTGCGGTGCCCATAGGGAGTCAAGCAGTCCGACACCCGGCCGCCGCTCTTTGATAAGCGCCCGCAGGAAGGCAATTCACACTTTTATCATCCGGGTTCGCCGTTCGCTATCTGGGGAACCCGGCGGTCCCCAACGTCAGGACATGGTAGACCATGTAGCCCAGGTAACCGCAGAGCCCGAAATAGGCGACGCTCATCAGCGCCCGATAGCCGCCCGACACCCGGTAGTACGATGCGGTGCCGCCCTTGCGACGCGCCTGCCATTCGCTCACCACCCGCCCCAGCCCGAGCAACACGATGAGAATGAGCAGGATATTGAGCGTGTACCATGCCACCGCCCCCGCCAGCAGCAGCCCGATCACCCACAGCCATGTCGAGATCGCCGTCACCACCCGTCCGCCGTCCAGCGGACTGACCGGCAGCAGGTTGAACAGGTTCATGAAGAAGCCGAGATACGCCAGATGCAGCCAGAACGCGTGCCCGCTCGCCGCATAGATGATGAAACAACCGGTCGAGGCCAGCGCGCCGGCGGCCGGCCCGCCGTACGCCGTCTCCGCCTCCACCGTCGCGTCACGAATCTGATCCTTGATCGAGATGAACGCCCCTACGAACGGGATGAACACGATCGGGCTCGTGCGCAGCCCCTTCGCCATGATGACCACCGCATGGCCCAGCTCGTGCAAGAGAATCAAGACCACGAATCCCACCCCGAAACGCCACCCCCACAGCTGCGCGTACGCCCCGATCGTCAGCAGCATCGTAAGCGCCGTCGGCAGGACCTTGCCCAGCTTCAGCAGCTTCGCCGAGTACTTCAGCGCCAGAAGGACGAACTTGCCGAACTTCCACACCACCCCCAGGATCGCCAGCGCGCCCACCGCGCCCGCCTTGGCGCGTCCTCCCTTGTCCGCCTTCGCCGGCGCGACCTCCTCCATCGCCAGCTGCGCCGCCAACGGCGCCCACTCCTCATACACGTCCGACGGATGCCGCGGAAATCCCTTCGGACGGTGCAGAGGGTCCGCGGGACTCAGCCGCGCGAACTCCACGATCGAGTTCATCAACGCATCCGGATCCGCCGCGTCGGCCTGCTCGTGCGCGAACGCGACTACGCCGTCGTCCGTGAACACACGGTACCCGCCCCAACCCCGCCGGCGCGAATAACACATCCGCCGAACGGCGCTCCAGGCGATCACGCGCCCTCCGACACCCAGGCCCGCCGCGTCCACGCGAATCGCCATCCTGTGCCGTCGCAGCATGAACGCGAACATGCAGACGGTCAACGCGATCCCGAACGCCAACACGGGCAACTCGGGCGCCAGCGTAGAATCCTCGACGCCGTTCATCATCTCTTATACGCGACTTTGTCCTTATACGTCCCACACCGGAGCCCGTCGAGGCATTTTCCGGCACGGTTCAATCTGGGCTTGTGCGAGGAAACAAAGGAAAGCAGAGGGCGCGGAGAGGAAACCGACACCAGAGGACGCAGCGCGGCGACCGCAACCGAACTCGGGGATCCTCCGTTTTCCGTCCGGAGAATACTCTGAGGAAGCCAGGAAGCCAGGAGGAAGACCGAAGGATAGGACGACCG
>JACPRB010000254.1 GCA_016190155.1 Planctomycetota bacterium | reverse complement strand
GCGTTCGAGAAGGCGCTCCAATTCCGCCCGCAGTATTTCGACGGACTCGTCTACGCCGCTCACGCGAAGGTACTCCAGTTCATGAAGGCGCCGTCGCCGAAGCCTCGAGAGTACGAGAGGCGCCTCGATGACGCCTTGCGGTGGATGATCCAGGCGAAATCCGGTCGGCGCGCCACGTGGCGCACCTATTACGCGTGCGGAGCGTTTCACGTCGCGGCCGCCGCGTTCTGGCATCCCGACGAGGTTGCGCACGCGCGCTGCGATCTCCGGGCGCACGGAATCGAGGATCTTCAGCGGGCGGAGAAGATGGCCCCGGGGGAGTTGGAGCCGGTCGTGTGTCAAGTATGGGCGTCGGAGGACGCCGCCAAGTGCGCGGTCGCTCGAAAGGAGGATCCAAGGGCGGTGCTCACCGTCGGCGAGGGCGCCATCGACCGCCTCCAGGCGAGGCGGCACCAGCTCCCGATACGCGATCTGAATCTCATCGGAAATTTCTACGGAGCCGTTTCCGTCATCGAACGAGAGAGGGGGGACGTGGATCGCGCGCGGGGTCTGCTGGAATCGGCCATCCGATATCATGAACAGGTCGTCGTCGCCGTTCCCGACGAGCCGTACGCCCTCTATCAGCTGGGGGTCAAGTTCGACGACTTGCGCGCCCTGACCCAGGATCCGGAGAAGAAGAAAGGTCTGCAGGACCGGGCGGAACGTGCCTGGGGCCGCCTCGTGGACCTCCACGTCTTCCTGGACTGGGCGTACGACCGGCGCGGCAAGATCTACCAGGAACGCGCGGAACAGGATCCGGGCCGCGCGGTCGAGTGGCTCAGGAGGGCCGTGGCGGAACATGAGCGGCGGGTCCGGGCGTTTCCGGATCAGCCTGGATTCCGGAAGGATCTCGAGGCGGTCGAGGCGCTCCTGAAAGCGAAGCGGGGCTCGTAGAGCGTGAAGTTCGGCGAAGCAGCCGCTGATTCTCCATGCGAATCGAACGGTCGCTCGCTAGAATCCCCCACCATGTTCGAAGGCCTGTCTGATGCCGAGCTATTGAGACTCCTGGAGACCGAAGGCGATCGCCTGCCGCGTGCCGCGGTGGACGAGATCTTGCGTCGGGGCGAGCGGTTGGCGCCGGCCCTGTCGGCGCTTGTCGATGACGTCGCGCTTTGGGAAGGGGAGGAGTCGGATCGGGAATGGGCTGCGGTGCACGCTACGTTCATTCTGGCCGCGATGAAGCCGCCGGGGGCGATCGAAACGGTCGTGCGGGCGTGCGAGCGTGCCGAAGAGTGGGGCGCGGCGGACGTGTCCGATGCCGCTCCCGACATGTTGAGTTCTTTCGGCGCGGAAGGTTGGCCATATCTTCGAACAGTCGCTCGGGATTCCTCTTGGTCGCCGGAAGTGCGTGAGAACGTGGCGTTTGCCCTGGGCATCCTCGCGCGGAAACACACGCAGATCAGTGCGGTAGTGCGCGCGGTCTTGCGCGAACTGGCTCAAGGCGCGGACGTGCCGCCGCTCGTGCAGGAGACGGCGCAGTGGATGCTCCTCGAGGCCGCCGCGCCCGAAGACCGCGAGTTCCTGATGACGCTTGTGGAGAAGGGAGACTTGGAGCGATCCGCGTTAGACGCGGTCTCCAAGGGCGAGCTGGAGCCGTATGAGCCGGGAAACTGGCTCGACTTTTACGATCCGAAGGCGATCGAGCGGCGCGGACGCATGGAAGAAGAACCGGACGAGGATCTTGAGCCGATCGATGAGGAAGTCGTCGAAGAGCTCGTCGGCCCCAGGAACATCGTGGACGATGTGGCCGAGGAGGAGGGTCCGGACATCATCGAGCGGACGGAGCCCAAGGTCGGTCGCAATGATCCTTGTCCCTGCGGCAGCGGGCGGAAGTACAAGAGGTGTTGCGGGGGGTAGGGACAGACCGCAGCGGTCAGATTCCCGGAAGCACGCGGCCGACCTCGATTCGAGGTCCGAGTAGCTCGACAAGTCGATTCAGGAACGGGTACAGGTCACCGGCGGACTCGCTCCAACGGATGCGCGACATCTGACCGTTCTTGCTCTGAATTCGGAGGCGGACCACAACGACGGGACCTTTGCCAAGAAACGCGCCTCGACCGACATAGGGGACCCTGGGGTACCAGAGGTGGCGGATGAACACCCGCGAGATCTTCTCCAGTGGCAGGCCCCATTCGAGCTGTCCACGGTTGATTCTGAGGATGCGCCGGTCGGTCAAGACATATGCCGGCTTACCTTTTTCAAGCCGAGACTTGTTAACCGCGGCGAATACTCTTTCGCCGTCCTCAAGGGCGGGCGCCCGCTGCAGCTGCTTGAGTCCTTCTTCCGGCGTCGTCAAAGGCTCTTTCGGCACCCATTGCAAGATTCCGGCCGCGGTGGGCTCGGGCACTCGAAAGGTGATGATGCCGCCTAGGACCAGATAGAGGACGAGGCATCCCAATGCCACCCACGTGCTCCATCCAAGCGGCGCCCATTGGACCAGCACAACACCGGCCAGGAGCAGCAACAGCCTCGAGAGACGCATGTAAGCAGGCGGCTTCCAATACGTGACTTTCGCATCGATCACCGGTGCCGCGCTACTGTTCGAATCTTGAAGAGTGGTCATTCTCAGGAGATAGACGATTCTGAACGCTTGGCGTTACAGGCGTCGGATCGGTCGAGATTCTACGGACGCGATTACCCCGAAACCAATTGTTTGAGGAAAGGCGCCCGTCGTTGCTCACCCGAGCAGATCTCGCGCGTGTTCCCCCAGCGCCGGCGCCCGGCGCGGCGGCGACGAGGCTCCCCTGACCCGCGGCGGGAACGCCAGCTGCCGAACGGTGATCTTCCCATGGGCGTTTCGCGCTCAGATCATCCTTTTCGATACAACAAAAATGTTGTATTATTATGACCGAGGGCATGTATCGAATCGTCTACTATCGAACGACGCGGGGCGCGTCCCCGATCGAGGAGTTCTTGGATGGCCTGCCCGAAAAGCACCAGCGGAAAGTGGCTGGCTTCCTGGAGCTCTTGGCGGAACTCGGACCGCGGTTGGCGAGGCCCTATGCAGACCACGTGCGTGGAGCCCTCCGAGAGCTTCGGATCCAGTTCGCACGCAACGAATACCGGGTTTTCCATTTCTTCATCGTGGGCGAGCGAGTCGTGCTGGTGCACGCTTTCTCGAAGAAGACCCAGGAATTGCCGGTCCGGGAGATTGAAACCGCCGAAGAGAGGATGAAGGACTTCCAAAGACGCGTCGATCGAGGGGAAGTGGTGCCATGAAGCAAGGAATGAGGTATTTCGACGAGTGGCTCAGGCGAAAGCTGCGGGATCCGAAATTCCGGAGAGGGTATCCGGAGGCCAGGCTCGCGGTCCGACTCGGCTATCGAATCCACCAACTGAGAAAACGCCTGGGGCTGACGCAGGCCCAGTTGGCCGCGCGTATGGGCACGAAGCAGCAGGCGATTGCCCGGCTGGAACGAGGCGACTACGAAGGATTCACTCTCAAGACCCTGGAGCGGATCGCCGAGGCGACGAAGACGGAATTGGTCATCGACTTCCGGAGAACGGGCACGTAGAGCGCTTACGCCAGCATCTCCCGCGTGTGCTCCCCCAACGCCGGCGCCCGGCGCGGCGACGACGAGGCTCCCCCGACCCGCGGCGGAAACGCCAGCCGCCGGATCGCCCGCGACCCGTCCACCGGCAGCTCCTCGATCATCCCGCGCTCGCGGAACTGCGGATGCGCCAGCGCCTGCGTGAGCCGGTGCACCGGCGCCACCGGCAGCGGCGCCAATCGCGCCAGCCACTCCTCGAGCGGCCGACCGCGAAAGACCGCCTCCAGCTTCGCGATCACGCGGGGCTGATCCGGCGCGGAGAACTGCAGCGGCGCGAACTCCGGCGCCCCGAGCGTCTCACAGAGCTCCTGCCAGAACTTGACTTCGAGCGCCGCGACCGAGAGCGACCCGCCGCCGGCCGTCGCATACGTCCGGTAGCACGCGTACCGACCCGTGAGGAACGTGTCCTCGGGACGCAAGTCCTCGCTTGAATCGAAGACCTGCGCGGCGTGAAGCTGCAATAAGGAGAGCGCCGCATCGGAGAGCGACAGATCGATATACGCTCCGCGGCCCGACCGCAACGCCGCCGCGATCGTCGCCGCCGCCATGAGCCCGCCCGAGAAATCCGCCACCGTCAGGCCCGGAAGCGGCCCCGCATCCATGAGCCCCGCCATGCCGACGAAATTCAGGTCGTGACCCGGCCGATCGCGATACGGACCGGTCTGCCCGTAGCTCGTCAGCGAACAATACACGATGTCGGCTTGCGCGGCGCGCACGGAGTCGTAGTCGATCCCCAATCGCGCGGCGACGCCCGGCCGAAACCCCTCGATGATCACATGCGCCGTCGCGGCGAGTGCTGCAATCCTCTGTCGCGCGTCGGGCGCCTTGAGGTCCACCGTGACGCTCTTCGCGCCGGCGTAGTACGCGTGAAACGCCCACCCGACGCCGTCCACGAGCGGCGGGAGCGTCCGCAGAAGATGTCCCGTGACGGGCTCCTCGACGACCACCACCTCCGCGCCCATCTCCGTGAGGACATGGGAGGCGTACGCGCCGGGGAGATAGCGCGACAGGTCGAGGACGCGCACTCCGCGCAGAAAGTCAAAGGCCACGGTGGTTTACGCTTTCAACGTCGCCGAGCCCTCCGTCAACACCCGCTCGCCGTCCTGATTGACCGTCTCGAACAGGAGCGTCCGGTCCTTCTCCCAGACGTTCACCGTGAGCCGATCTCCCGGATACACCGGCTTCGAGAAGCGCACCTGCAGGCGCTCCACCGTCTTCGGTAGGAACCGCATCGACAGCCCCAACGTGGCCAACCCGTGCAGGATCACGTTCTTGAAGCCGACGGATTTGGCGAACTCGGAATCGACGTGAATCGGATTGTCGTCGCCGGAGACCTTCGCGTAGCGCAGCGGCAGGTCGTCGGGCACCACGATCGTGTTGCTCGCCGTGGGCTTGCCGCGATCGGGCGCGGGCGGCGCGGCGGCCTTCTCGCCCTTCGACTCGCCCCGGAAGAAGAGCGCCGTCTGCAGCTCTACGAGGAGCTCGCCCTCGCTGTAGATCTTCTGCCCCAGCGTCAGAAGCTGGCCGCTCGACTTGTCCTCGATCGAGAGCACGTTGCCGCGCGGGCTGACGATATCCCACGCTTTCCACGGCTTGTGATAGATCATCGTCTGCCCGCCGTGGACCATGCGCGCGATGTCGCCGTTGAACTCCGGATCCTGCAGGAACTTCATGAAGAGATCTTTGATGAGCGTCACGGGGAAGACGAGACATCCCTTGTCGCCGATGACCTCGTCATACGCGGTGAGATGCTCCGGTCGGATGAGCTGCGCGGGCGACAGGTACGTGCGCCCGATGAGCGCGCGGTTGAGGCCCTTGAGCGGCTCGAACGTGAAGCACTGCCGGAACTTGAGCCAGGCGGGAGGATGCGTGACCTTGATCTGCGCCTTGGACGGGTCGATCGCGCCATCCAAGACGCCGGCCAGCGTGCTCGCATCGATCGTGACGGTTCCCGTCGGCGAGGGATGCTTGCCGGCCTTCGCCGCGCACTTCTGATCACGGATCTCCACCCACGCGTCCGCGCCGTCCACCTGGAACTGGAGCACGCCGTTGAAGCCGGCGGCCTTTTCCGGCAGGAAGCGATAGGGAAGAGTCTGGAGGAGACCCCGCGGATCGGGCGCGGACTTGGGCGCCGGTGCGGCCGACAGGGCGGCCCCGACCGGGGCCGCGACCGCCGCGGGAGCCGCGCCGCGCAGTTTCTTGAAATCGAAGACCTTCCCGAACTTGCCGAGATCGTCGAGGCGCGTCGCCTTGATCTTGCCTCCGAGGAACGCCATCTGCGGATCGACCTTGCCGTCGATCATGCCCGTGAGCGTCTCGGCGTCGACCGTGACCGTACACGTAGGCGCGGCCGGCTTGCCCTCCGCGGCCTTCGCCTTCTTGTCGGCCACTTCGACGGTGAAATCGCCGCCCCCCGTGACCGAGAAATGCATCACGGTCTTCCAGTCCTTCGCGCGCTCGGCATCGAAGGCGTTGGGCAGGAGTTGGAAGAGCTGTCGGATGCGATCGGTGCCGGACGCGGGAGCGGCCGCGGCGGCCGGCGCCGCAGACGCGGCGAGGGCCTTCATCTTCTTGAAGTCGAAGACCTTTCCGAATTTGCCGAGATCATCCAGGCGCGTGGCCTTGATCTTGCCACCGAGGAACGCCATCTGCGGATCGACCTTGCCCTCGATCATGCCGCGCATGGTCTCGGCGTCGACCGTGATGGTGCAGGTGGGCGCGCCGGGCTTTCCGTCGGCGACCTTGGCCTTCTTCTCGGCGACCTCGACGGTCCAATCACCGGCGCCGGTGACGGCCCAATGCATGACGCTCTTCCACTCCTTGGCGCGCTCGGGGTCCATGCCCGAGGGCAGGAGTTGGAAGAATTGGCGGATGGGATCGCCCGACGGCGCGGCTACGGCCGCCGGGGCCGCCGCCTTGCGGGCGCCCGCGATTTCCCCGAGGCGTTCCGCGATCTCGCTCGGTTTCCACGACGTGTCCTTCTTCACGCCGTCGGTGACTTCCATCTTGTATTCGAAGATGTGCGTGCCGTGGACGCCGAAGATGCGGCCCGTGACGTCCTGGGCGAGGTCGGCGGCGAGGAAGACGACCAGGGGCGATACGTCCTCCGGTCGCATCTCCGCCGAAACCATGTCGATGTCCTCGGTCATGCGCGTCTTGGCCAGCGGGGCGACGGCGTTGACCGTGATGCCGAACTTGCCGAATTCCAGCGCGCTCGTGATCGTCAGGCCGTAGATGGCGGCCTTGGCGGCGCTGTAGTTGGATTGGCCGAAGTTGCCCTTGAGGCCCGCGGCGGAGGTCGTGTTGACGATGCGGCCCTTGATGCCCTTCTCGGTCATCGCGCGGGCCGCGGCGCGGGTGCATGCCCACGTGCCGCGCGCGTGCACGGCCATCACCAGATCGAACTCCTCGTCGGACATCTTGAGGATCGTCTTGTCGCGCAGGATGCCGGCGTTGTTGACGAGGATGTCGATGCGGCCGAACTTCTCCAAGGCGGTGCGGATGAGATTCTCCGCGCCCTCGGTGGTGGCGACCGAATCGTAATTGGCGGCGGCCTGGCCGCCGGCCTTCGTGATCTCTTCGACGACCAGGTCGGCGGCCTTGCGGCCGGCGCCGGTGCCGTCGCGCGCGCCGCCGAGGTCGTTGACGACGACCTTGGCGCCTTCCGCGGCGAAGGCGAGCGCGTGGCAGCGGCCCAGTCCGCCGCCGGCGCCCGTGATGACCGCGACCTTGCCTTCCAGAAGCTTGCTCATGGCAACCTCTCGATAATCGTGGCGATGCCTTGTCCGAGTCCGATGCACAGGGTGGCGAGCCCGCGTTTCAGATTGCGCCGCTCCAGCTCGTGGAGCAGCGTCACCAGCAGCCGCGCGCCCGAGCACCCCAGCGGGTGTCCCAGCGCGACGGCGCCGCCGTTGACGTTGACGCGCTCGGGGTCGATGCCCAGCTCGCGCATCCACGCCAGGGGCACCGGCGCGAACGCCTCGTTGCATTCGAAGAGATCGATGTCGTCGAGCTTGAGGCCCGCCCGCTGGAGCACCTTCTTCGTCGCCGGAATGGGACCGCTGAGCATGAGCGTCGGATCGACGCCCACGGCGGTCATGGCGACGAAGCGCCCGCGCGGCTTGAGGTCGAGCTGCTTGGCCTTCTCGGGCGACGCGATCACGAGGGCGGCCGAGCCGTCGCTGATCTGGCTCGAGTTGCCCGCCGTGATGACGCCGTTGTCCTTGAAGGCGGACTTGAGGCCGGCCATCTTCTCGACGGAGGTGTCCTTGCGCGGCCCCTCGTCGGTCTTCACGCCGTCGATCGGGAGGATCTCGCGCGAGAAGTCCGCCTTGAGGGCTTTCATGTGGCTCTGGAAGCTGAACTCGTCGATCTGTCGGCGCGTGAGCTGCCACTTCTCGGCGACGAACTCCGCGGCGAGGCCCTGCGAGACGAGATCGAAGCGTTCGAAGATTCGCGGCGAGAACGCGCCCGCGTCGGAGCCCATCGGCACGCGGCTCATGCTCTCGGTGCCGCCGCCGATCATGAGGTCGGTCTGGCCGGACATGACGGATTGGGCGGCGAAGTTGCACGCCTGCAGGCCCGATCCGCACAGCCGGTTGACGCTCGTGCCGGGCACGCCGGCGGGCAGGCCGGCGGCGAGCACGACGTTGCGGGCGACGTTGACGCCCTGCTCCTGCATCTGGGTGACGCAGCCCAGCACGACGTCGTCGATCTGGTCGGGACGGATCTTGGTGCGTTTGACGAGCGCGGAGACGACGTCGGCCGCGAGGTCGTCCGGTCGAATATGCGCCAGCGCGCCGCCTTGTCGGCCGATGGGGGTGCGCAGCGCGTCGATGATCCAAGCTTCTCTCATGGCTATTCCGAGGCCTCCAACTGCGACAGGAATCTCACGATCGTGTTCTTCTGGATCTCCGAGGTGCCTTCCCAGATGCGGAAGACGTAGGCGTCGTTGAGCCAGCGGCCGACGTCGTACTCCTTCATGAAGCCGTAGCCGCCGTGAATCTGGATGGCCTCCATGCAGGCCTCGACGGCGATCTCGGAGCAGTAGACCTTGGCCTGGCTGCCTTCGCCGCGCAGGAACGGGACGTCGTTCGTGGCCATCCACGCGGCCTTCCAGACGAGGCCGCGCGCGGCCTGGATCTTGGTCTCCATGTCGGCGAGCTTGTGACCGACGGCCTGGAACTCGATGATGGGTTTCTTCTGCACGCGGGCCTTGGCGTAGGCGAGGGCCTTCTCGAAGGCTGCGCGCGCGATCCCGAGCGCCGCGGCGGCCACCAGGACGCGGCTGCCTTCGAGGGTGGCGTAGACGCCGAGCATGCCGCCTTGCTCGTCGTTGCCGAGGCGGTTCTCCTCCGGGACGACGACGTCTTCGAGGACGACCTCCGTCGTGTTGGAGGCGAGGACGCCCCACTTGAGGTAATCGCTGCCGGGGCGCAGGCCGTTCGTGCCGCGTTCGACGACGAATCCGGCGAGGCCCGCGGCGCGTTCGGCCGACGACTGGGCTTCCGGGTTGGTCTGCGCGACGACGACGTAGAGGTCCGCGATGCCGCCGTTGGTGATGAACTGTTTGGTGCCGTTGAGGACGTAACCCTTGCCGTTGCGGCGGGCGACGGTGGACAGGCCCGTGACGTGGGAGCCCGCGTTGGGCTCGGTCAGGCAGAAGGCGCCCATCGTGGGCAGCTTCTCTTCGTTGTTGGGATTGGTGAAGCGCGGCAGCCAGCGCTTCTTCTGCTCGTCGGTCGCCATGGAGGCGAGGGCCTTCATGGCCAGGCCGCTGACGGCCATGTGGACGGTGAGGCCGGCGTCGCCCCAGGCCAGCTCCTCGCCGATGAGGGCGGTGGTGACGACGTCGTGGATGCCCAGGCCGCCGTATTCGGACGGGAGGTGGTAATCGATCAGCCGCAGCGCGTTGGCTTTCCGCACGACCTGGTCGCGCTCCTCGTCGGGGATCTTGAGGCCCTGCCGGTAGTACTTGTCGGCGAGGGGCCTGAGCTCCGTGCGGGCGAAGTCGTGGGCCATCTGCTGCATCATCTTCTGTTCTTCGTTGAGCGAGAAGTCCACCATAGTCACACCTTCTGCAAAGTTTTTTCCTGGATCTTGCGCTTGATGCGCAGGCACCAGCGCTCGTTGAGGTCGATGAGTTCGCGGGCCTTCTCCTTGAGGTAGTAGAGGTGGAACGGCCACCGGCCCGGATTCTTCTCCTCGAGGGCGAGGAGCCGCCGGCGCCCGCGCGAGAGGTCGTCGAGGCGTTTCTCGCAGGCGCGCTGGAGGGTGTGCGGCGCCAGGCGAGGGGTGAAGTAGACGGCGATGTCGAAGAGCGAATACATCTGGTCCGCCTGCAGGCAGGCCTTTTCGACCAGATCGAGGAAGGCGCGGCGTCCGGCGGCGGTGATGCGGTAGGCGCGCCGTTCGGATCCGCGCCGGGGCCGGGCGGCGGAGCTGCGGGCCCATCCTTGGGTCTCGAGCTTCTTGAGCGTGTAATAGAGCGTGCCCGCGGTGATTTCGACGATGCCGTTGAATCGTTCGTCGATGATCTGCTTGAGATCATAGCCGCAGCGCGGGGCCTCCTCCAGGAGGGCCAGGACCGTGATGGCGTTGGCCGGGTCGATGCTTGCGGGCATGCGTCTTTCCTCTATTATTCTAATTAAATGACGCACTGCGGCAATAGATAGACGAGAAATCGGGCGAGGGGGGCGGGAGGGCGGTTCAATCGGGATTGGTCCGGCAAGCCCGGCGGTTTGTACGGGAAGCGGAAGTCCGGATAAGGCATAATTTCTGGGGGCGCTGCATGTCGTCCGAACCTCCGCCGACGCTGCTGGACGAAACCGACGCGCGCACGGCCGACCAGGCCTTCGGGATGCTCGCCGTGCGGCGGGGCTACATCAACCCGAAGATCCTCGAGTCGTGCCTCCAGGAGCAGGCCGAGTGCGCCCGGCGCAATTCGCCGGTGATGCTACGGCAGCTCCTGCTGCGTCGGGGCCTCTTGAAAACCCAGCAGTTCGTGGAGCTCCTGCGCAGCCAGGAAGAGACGCTGCGGACCTGTCCCGCGTGCGCGGCTCGTTATCGGTACTTCGGTCCGCCCCAGGAGAAACCTCCCTGTCCGAAGTGTGGAACGGCGTTGGAATCGTCCGGGCCGCAGACGGCCGTCGAGAGCGCGCCGGTCCGGCTCGGCAAATACGAGATCATCACGGAGCTGGGGCGCGGAGGGATGGGGATCGTCTACTTGGCTCGCGACACCGCGCTGCATCGCGAAGTGGCCGTCAAGGTCCTGCGGGATCCCCAGTTGCTCTCCGCGGTTCAGATCCGCCGCTTCCTCCAGGAATCGGCCAACGCCGCCAAGCTGCGCCATCCCAACATCGTGGCCATTCATGAGGCG
The DNA here is from genome assembly GCA_016190155.1 of Planctomycetota bacterium. Lineage (GTDB taxonomy): Bacteria > Planctomycetota > MHYJ01 > MHYJ01 > JACPRB01 > JACPRB01. The sequence continues at coordinate 4,199 of JACPRB010000254.1, read as the reverse complement.
GGGGAATCCGGCGGGTTCCATTATTTCGTCATGGACCTCATCCGCGGCCGGACCTTCGACGGTCTCATCAAGTCGGGTCCGCGGGACCAGGCGCTTCTGGTGCTCGAACAAGTCTCCCGCGCGCTGCATTTCGCGCATACGCAAGGCATCGTTCATCGCGACGTCAAACCGGGCAACGTCATCATCGACGAACACGGCACTCCCGTGCTCTTGGATTTCGGCCTCTCGAAATCGAGCGAGGTCACGTCCGCCTTCACCCGGACGGGGGCGGTGCTGGGCACGCCCGTCTACATGTCGCCGGAGCAGGTGCGAGGGGACAAGAAGGTCGACGCCCGATCCGACGTGTACTCGTTGGGGATCATCCTCTACGAGATCCTGACCGGACGGGTCCCGTTCGTCGCCCCGAGCGTGCCCAAGCTGTATCAGATGACGCTGGAGCGGGAACCGCGGGCCCCTCGCGCGCTGAACCGGTCGGTGTCGATCGAGATCGAGGCCGTGTGCCTCAGGGCGATCGAGAAGGAGCCGTCTCAACGGTACGTCTCCGCCCTGGAATTCGCCGAGGATCTGCGCCGGTTCCGCGAAGGGCAGCCGATTCGGGCGCGGGCGCTGACGACCACGCGTCGGATGTTCCGGCTGGCCCGCCGTCACCGCAAGCGGTTGGCGGGCTTGGCGCTCGTCATCCTGGGAATCGTCTTCCTGGTCGGCGTGCTGGGGCGCCCGCCGCGCGGGGATTCGCCGCGCTCGGATGGGGATCGGGAAGGTCAGCGGCAGCGCGCGGAGCGGCCCTATCAAATGGGGCTTTCGCTCGTCAATCGCGTCGAGGCGCAACCGGCGATGACGGCGGAGGAGCGTTCGGCCGCGCTTTCGGAGGCGCGATCGGCGCTCGACCGCGCCATCGAAGAGGCCCCGTTCTTCGCGGCGGCGTGGCGGGAGCGGGGGCGCGTGCGGTCGCTTCTGGGCGACGACGAGGGCGCCCTGGCCGATCTGGCGCGGGGGATCGAAGGGGATCCGGCGGACGCCCTGTCCCACTTCTATCGCGCGCGGTTGTGGATGCGTCGGTATCAGGACAAGCGGGCTCTTCCGCGGTTGTTCGTCTACGGTCATTGGGTCTCCATCCTCGACCCCAGAGAAGAAGGCAAGGAGGCGGCCGCGCTGAGAGAGCGCGCGGAGAAGAACTTCGAAACCGCCTCCCGCCTTTATTCGGACGGCGACGATTGGGAGCGGCGTTTCGGCGAGGGAATACTGCATCTTCATCGGGGCCGTTACGGCGAGGCGGTCGCCGCGCTGGATGAGTCGCATCGCCGATTTGCCAGTCATCCGGAGACGCTGCTGTACCGGGGGATGGCCAAGCTGTTCCGCGACGATGTGACGGGCGCGCGGGAGGATCTGGATCGCGTGGAGCGGATGGGGTATCGGACAGCGGAGTCGCTCGTCTTGCGCGGCATCGCGCACCATCTTCCGCCTCGCGAGCCCGAGCAGATTCGCACGGCGCTGGAGTGCTACGAACGCGCCTTGCAGCTTCGGCCCGACGACAGCGAGGTCTTCTATTACCGCGGACAGGCGCTCCTGATGATGGGGATCGCCCTGGCGGAGGGCCGGTTGAAGGGGGAGGATGCCCTGGAGACGCTGCGGCGGGCGAAGGACGATTTTACGCGGCGGCTCGAGGCGGTGCCGGACGATCAGGACGCGCTCATGTCGCGCGGGTGGGCGTTCAGCGACATGGGCAAGGAGCTGGAGCGCCGGGGGCTTCCGGCGGGCGAGGCGTTCGAGGCGGGCGTGAACGACCTTGAGCGCGCTTCTCCGGAAGGGATCGCCTGTTCACTGATCGACTGCGAGCGGGGCAACCGGTGGGCCGACTACGGCGACTACCTGGATCGGACCGGCGGCGACCCCGAGTCGTTCTGGCTTCGGGCCGTTTCCTGTTATCGGAAGGTCATCGAGGAGCAGCCGGACTACACGTGCGCCCACTGTTATTTGGCGATCCGTTACCTGGCGTTGGCGCGGCGGGCGATGAAGACGGGAGGGAATCCGACCGAGTGCGTGCGCCGGTGCATCGAGCATGCCGGGCGGTGTTTGAGAGAGAGGGATCTGGCTTCCTATGTCTTCCAGAATCGTGCCGAGGCGTACACCCTCTGGATCGCGTATGAGAGCAAGCGCGGGGGACTGACGCGCGACCTGCTGGATCAGGCGTTGGCGGCCGCCGAGCAGTGGGTGAGGCTCTTGCCTGAGGACGCGCGGGCGCTGGAGAGCCGGGGGGAGTGTCACTTCATCCTGGCCGCGTTTCTGTCTGGGGCCGGCGAGGACGCGCGCGCCTCGTGGGAGGCGGCCGTCGCGGATTGGGAGAGGGCGATCGAGCGGGCCCCGGAGAACGAGGAGTACCTCAAGAAGCGGATCGCGGCCGCGCGGGAGAAGCTTGGGTCGGAGTGAGCCTCTGCAACGGCCGCCGCGAAGGCTCACTTGTGCGGCCAGATCTCCTCGACGGGTTCGCCGGGCTCGCCCGGGCGGCCGATGGGGTATCGGATGCCGCTTCTCAGATCCTGCGCCAGGTCGCGAGCCGCCGTTTCGGTAGGATTCCCCGTGATTATCATGGATCCGCCGAAGATGTCCGATTGAACGGCGGGCGCGGAGAGTACCTTGCCGTCGAGGATGATGGCGATGTGTCCTTTCGGATCTTGGGCGAAGAGTTCCGCTGCCGCTTGGTCGAATGCGCGGCCGGCCTCGGCGCTGAGCGTCAGATCGACCTTCCACGGAGGAGGCCCATCGGGTTGTGGCTGAGGAGGATTCGCTGTCGCATACGTGATGTCCATGTCCGTAGCCACGGGGACGCTTCGGACGAGAAACTCGTCTTTCAACCAAGGTTCCCGATAGAAGAGGCTCTCTTCGAGCTCGTGTCGGATGGCCTCGTACCCCTCGGGTATCTGCTTTGTGGATCGCCAGCGCTCATGGGTTTGTTGATCCGCGACGACCTTGAAAACCAGCCGGCTGCCTCGCTGCGCGAGTTCGCGGAAGAGAGCCTTATATCGCTCGACTGTGTCGCGATCCGCGCTGGGGATGCGGATGAGAAGGTACTCGTGCTCCCTCGTCGTGATCGATGCTTGGGGATAGCCGCGCCTGTTGATGCGCAGCAGGAGCCGTTTTCTGATTTCTTGGACGATGGATGCCGCATCCGCCGGCTTCTCGCCATCGTAGAGGATCTTGTACAAGAGCACCGGATACGAATGATACTTGTCGATGACGGCTCGCACGGCGGGCTCGTCCTTGATCGAGGCGTGTCCCTCGCTCAACCGCGTCGCGCCCAGCTCGAACGCCCTTTCCAGGATCGGGACGACGATATCGAGCGTTGCTTGTCGATCCGCGCCTGCCTTGATCTTGCGGCACAGGAGTTCGGCGTAGCGCAGGCAACCGTCGCGCACGCGCTCGGCTTCCGCTTCTCCCGGGAGCATGGGGAGAATCTCGGAGAGGTACTCATGATTCAGCCCCTCGCCTGGAACTTCCGAATGTTCCTTTCTGAGCGCGTTCATGTCGGCTACGGCGCCTTCCTCGTCGTTCAAGAACGTTCGCCTCACTGACGCGCGAGTGAGCCGAGCCGAACCGGCGTGGGATTCGCGCGTGACGGCCTCATCGAGATCCTTCATCGCATGGGCGACGAGCTCCGGGGGAGCCTTCTCTGGGGTGAGAATGTGGGGGTGGAGTTGCAGGAGAGCGCGGAGTTCGTACGGTCTGCTCAGGTTTTGACGGCGGGAGAGCACGGCCTGTACGTTCCGTTGGGCAAGGTCGATGATGCCCATGCGCCAGAAAGTTTCGGCGCGGCTCATGGGGACGCTCATCATCTCCGGGGCAATCTCCGCTGCTTCGTCCAGGTCCGCGAGGGCCGCGCTCCAGTCCCCCAAGGTCCTGCACAATGCCGCACGGCGGCCGTAGAACCGTGCGCTGTTGGGTTCGAGCGAGATCGCTCGGTCGAGCCACTCCTTCTTGGGTTCGGCGGCCGCTCGGGCGTCCTCTCCAGCGACGGGAAGATTCGCCCGCAAGGAGAGGGCCTCAATCAGATTGGGATTACGCCGAGCACAGCATTTTCGGCTCGTGAACGTGCCTCTTATGGGGCACGGGCCCGAGCAAGATCACGGCATTGCTTGACAAGCTCGGCAAGGACGGTCGGGAGATTTTCGCGGAGTTGTGCGGGGTAGTTGTAGTGTGCGCGG
>JACPRB010000253.1 GCA_016190155.1 Planctomycetota bacterium | reverse complement strand
GGATAGGACGACCGACTTCCTTTCCTGGTTTCCTGGCTTCCTCAGAGATACTCCGGCGACTGGCCTGGAGGTTCATGAAAAATCTTGTCGTAGCACAAAGATTTGATCGATTAGCACAGCAGAGATTCCTTTCGAGAACGGACGCAGCCGCTTAAGACCGAGTCAGTTGCCTGGGTGTCGCGAAGAATCTTCGTGCCACTCGAAGATGTGGGTCGTGAGTAGTGCAGAGAAAACCCGGAGGGCTCGACAAGAGGCGGGCGGGAAGATATATGAGAGAACGCTCATGAGCGTCATCGCGAGTCCCGAGGGGCGGCGCGCGTGCTCGTGCCCTCCCAAGCACTTGAACTGCCTGACGCCGAAGGAGTGGATGAAGGCGCAGCTCGGCGTGTGGCAGTTCTACTACGAGGGGCGGGACGTCCGGGACAAGACGCTTCATCCGGCGACGTTCCCCATCGCGCTGGCGCGCCGCGTGATCGAGCTGTTCACTCACAAGGGAGAGCTGGTGCTGGATCCGTTCGTGGGAAGCGGCACGACGCTCGTCGCCGCGCAGGATCTGGGGCGCAACGCCGTGGGCTTCGACTTGCAGAAGGCCTACGTCTCGTTGTGCGCCCGCAGGCTCGAGGCCGCCTCGAACGGCGCGCGACAAGTCGCCCTGGAGGCGGATGCGCGCGACATTCCGCGATACATGGCTCCGGAGACGGTCTCGCTGGCGGTGACTTCGCCGCCGTACGCGAATCTGCTGAATCGTCCGCGCGCCAACAAGAGCCGGCGCACGGTCGATCGGAAGAACGACCAACTCGGGCGCGTTGAGCAGTACAGCCAGGATCCCCGCGATCTGGGTACGCTCGACCTGGAGCGCTACGGGGCGGAGATGGAGCGGATCTTCGGGGGGATCCTGCCGCTGCTGCGTCCCCGGGCGCACTGCGTGATCAACGTCCCCGACATGTGGTGGGAGAACCGCCGGCTGACGATCCACATGACGGTGATCGAGGCGCTGCGGCGGGTGGGATACGAGCTGCGCAACGTCGTCATCTGGGATCGCACCAACATCGTGAACCGCATCGGCATCTTCGGCTGGCCGTCGAACTACATCACGATGGGGGTGACGTTCGAGTACCTGCTGGACTTCTGGCGGCCGCCCGCCGGCGATGGCGTATAATTGTCTTCGAGTTCGTCTGGACTCGATCACTCATGCCCGATCCGGCAGCCGGCGACTTCATGGTGATTTCGTGGGGCGGTTGCGAGCAGATGGCCTTGCCGCAGGGACCTCGACGCGCGCAGGACGCGGCGCTGCGCCTCTATCAAACGTCCACGCTGCGCGGCAGAGTGCATCATGCGCTCTTGCGCTGCGCGTGTCGGGCAGGCCTGCTGGGATTGTGGCCTCGCGTTCGCGTGGGCACGCCCGCGGCGCCGGCGGGGTATGACTGGGCGGGCTGGCGTGAGCACGTCGCGGGACGCTTGGCCGAGAAGTTCGATTGCTTCGCCCTCATCTTCAATCGAAACAAGCCGCAGCGGTTCATGGCCGCGTTTCTTTCGGAGGACGGCGCCCTCGTCGGGCTGGCCAAGGTCGGGCTCGACGCCCGCAACAACGGCTTGATCGAGAACGAGGCGAACGCGACGCGGGCGTTGCACGCGCTGACCGAGCTTCCGTTCCGGGTCCCGACCCTTCTCGCCGACGGGACGTGGCAGGGACATCGTTTCATCCTGATGTCGCCCTTGCCGTCGCGGGCGCGGCTCGTTCCGTTTCGATGGCTTCCTCAAGCGGAGCAGGCCTTGAACCGCTTGGAGCAAACCACGGCGACGACTCGCTCGATCGATGATGTCTCTTGGTGGAGAGAGGCGTGCGCGTCGCGGGCGGAACTGGCTCCTCTGGTGGATCTTCTCAAGGGCAAGGCCGGGCCGATGCGTCTGTCCCGCATTCACGGGGACCTGTGTCCGTTCAATCTGCTGCTCGAGGACGGCGCGTTGTGGATCATCGATTGGGAGGATTCGAGCGCGGAAGGGCCTTGGTTGACGGACTGGGTGAAGTACTCCCTGAGCATCGGCGTCCGCCGAGCGGGCTGGGCTCCGGAATCGCTCGCCCCGTGGGTCGTCGAGACTGTGCGAGAACGGCAGCGGGAAGCGGACACGGAGTCCTTGGCGTTCGCGCTCGTTTACATCGCGCATCACGGGCACTGGCCGGTGGATTTCGAACTGGCGCGGGCATTGAGCCGCGCGCTTCGAGGGGGCTCATGAACAGAGATTACAGGGAAGTTCATCTGTCGGCGGAGAACGCCGGCGTGTACAACCGCACCTACTCCAGCCCCAGCTATCAGAATCTGCTGTGGCAGCTCGAGAGGGGCGTGCTGATCCGGTCGCTGGAGGAACTGAAGCACGGCGGCGCTCGCGTGGTGTATCTGGACTTCGCGTGCGGCACCGGACGCGTCACGGCGTTCTGCGAGAAGCAGGTCAGCGAATCGTACGGCTTGGACATCAGTCCCGCGATGCTGGAGCACGCGCGGAAAAATACGGAGCGGACCGCGCTCATGCAGGGCGATCTGACGCGGGATGGAGCGCTCCTGAGCGGGCCGTTCGATCTGATCACGGCCTTCCGATTCGTCTTGAACGCGCAGGAGGAGTTGAGAGTGGCCGCCCTGCGGGCGCTGGCCAAGCGCTTGCGGAATGGCCGCGGCATCCTGGTGTTCAACGTGCACGCGAACCACTACAGCTACGCGTTCTTCGGGCGGCTCTGGCGCCGGTTGAGAAACGGGGCGGAGTTCGCGCGTCAAGAGCACTCGATGACGATCGACGCAGCCCTGAGCCTGGCCCGTCGTTGCGGCTTGCGTGTCGAGCGCATGACGGGAGTCGGTTTCTTGTCCGCGCGCTTCGTCGAACGGCTTCCGTTCAAGTGGTGTCTGGCCGTGGAGCGGGCGCTGTCCAGGATCCCGTGGCTGTCGCCCTTCGGCGTGGACGTCCTGTTCGAGTGCCGCCGGGCTTAGTGCTCGCTTGATGTAGGGTTGCTCGCACAGTTCCCGGTAACCGTTCAGCCGTTCAAGAGTTCAACCGTTCAGCCTTTCGAAAACTCCGTTCCGGCGTCCAGCTTCCGGAACGAATGAACGTGCGAACGCTTATAGTTCCCGGTTTCAGTCGACTGGAGCGCTCGCAGTTCACCTGAACAGGGAACTAGGAACACGTGAACCGTGCCCCCAACCTTACACGAACATCTGAGCGGCGGCACTTAGAAGAAGCTGTCGGGGACGAACACGACGTCGCCGGGCTGCAGCGGCACATCCTCCTCGGGATGGCCGTCGAGGATCCGTGCCACGTTGATGACGTAGGATTCCCGCTGGTCGCCGGCGCCGCGCCGCATGAGCCGCACGCCCGATTCGTGGGCGATGCGGGTGAAGCCGCCCGCCATGGAGATCGCTTGGCTGATGGTCGTCGGATAGTCCGCCGTGGCCACGTAGTTGCCCGGCCGGTGGACCTGTCCCAGGACGTACACGCGATCCCGCTCGGGCACGTAGATGGTGTCGCCGGGAAGGAGGATCGGGTCTATCCCTCGACCGGTGCGGGTGAGCGCCACCACATCGACTGGGATCGTGATCTTCTCGGCGCCTCCGATCTGCTTGGATCGGATCAGCAGAACGGAGCGCTTCTCCGCCTCGGGCTTGAAGCCCTGCCCCAGCGCTACACCTTGCAGGAGCGTGATCTGCTGCCCGCGCGGCAGTTCATACTCCCGAGCCTGGTTCACCGCTCCGAGCACGTAGATGTTCTTCACGGCGTACTCTTCGACGAACACCGTGACCTCGGGGTTGTTCAGGTAGCCGGCCAGCCGCTCGATGATGTCCCGGCGCACCCCCTCGGCGGTCCGGCCTTTGAGGATCAAGCTCCCCGCATGCGGATAATGGAGAAACCCCTCCATCGGCACATAGGCGCTGAAGGAGAGCTCCGGCTGGCCGACGACCTGGAAGCGAACCTTGTCGCCCGGGTGCAGCGGATATCCTTCTCGCAACCGCTGGTCGTGTTCCTTGAGGATCGCGCGAGCCGTCTCCTCGTCGCTGACCAGGGAGCCCAGATCGGGAGAGGGCAGGCCGGCGCCGATGGGATCCTTCAGGATCGGCAGATTGCCCGAGGACGAACATCCGGCTCCAATGAGAAGGACAATGCCAAGCAACCGGCAGCCGCTCATACGCGCTCCTTTTTCACCATGTGATGCTGAAGCCGAGAAAGCCGCGGACATTATCCAATCGTTCATCGAATGAGTTCGTCAATCGGCGGTATTCCACCGAGCCTTCGACGACGAAGTTGCGGCCGATCTCGTAGCGAATCGACGGGACGACGCCCATGGAGTAACCGCGGGCGGATGATTCCGGGTCGTCGACGGCCTCACGATAGAGCATGAGGCTGCCCGTGACGCGCTCCGCAAGCCAGAGATTGTAGGTGAGGCGCTGGCGGGTGATGAGCGTCCATCCGCTGCTCAGCTGCTCCAGCGGAAGACGTTCGAAGTACGCGTTGAGGACGCTGCTCTGGGACGAGCGCCAGACTACGACGGCCACGACCATGATGTCCGAATGGCGCTCGCTGGGCGCCACGCCGGGGGCGTCGCCGGGAGTCACTTGAAAGGGCCCCGCCTTCAGATCGAAGCGCAGCGAAGGCGTCGGGCGGCAGCGGAAGCCGGCCAGCGCGCGAACGACATCGAAGTCGTTGAGGACGTCGTTGCGGTCGAAGTCGTCCTCACTGCGACCGAGCTCGAACAGCAGCAGCGTCTTGTCGGTGGCCGCGAACAGGCCGTTGACGGAGCCTTCCCAACGCAGGTAGTCGTAGTAGTCCAGGCCCGCGTCCAAGACGTCGAAACTCCGCCACGAAGCCGTCAGCCCGAGGGTGAATTCGTTGAACGTGAACCCCAGATCGGCTCCGGCGTTATGCTCGTGTCGCTCGACGCGTTCGCTGAAGAGCACGACTTCGTGCGGGTCGAGGAGAATCTGGTAGCGGTCCCACACTCTGACCTTCGTCTTCTCCGTGCGCCAGCTGACGTCCCCGGCAAAGAAGTGCTCGGTTCCGTCGAATTCGGAGTGGTCGGCGTAGATCCGGTGGCGTCCCCGATACTCGATCCAGGCGGACACGTCTTCCGGGTCCCAGAGGACGGCCAGATTCGGCGTGAAGACCGTGATGAGGTCGCTCTGCACGTCCGTTCTGGAGAGCAGGATGTTGTCGTCGAGCCACGCCTCCGTGCGCATCGAGCCCCTCAGCTTGACGTTGTCGCTCACCCGGCCGCGGGCCTGCAGGTAGTCGTAGTGTTCATCCGCGAGATACTCGCGGAACGTCTTCTCGCGTTCCTCCTGCGCCCGAGCGGGCGCGCACATCGCGAGCGCGAAAAGGGCCGGCACCAGGAAGGAATGCCCGTGCTGCATCAGTCATGAATTATATATCAGCGGAGGGGGTTCGGGGGATCACTCCGGCAGGCGCATGTCGCGACGATACTTGCTCAGGATCATCTCCCATCGTCCGCGGGCGGGATGTTCCGGCGGAGGCAGCAGCCTGGACAGGAACGGATTGCCGGCCGCCGTGCGGACTTGATTGAACACGGCGTGGGGACCGGCGTGCTCGCTCCAGAGCAGGGGTCCGGCGCTTTGGGCGATCTCCTCGAGGGCGACCGTCGCGTTGTCCTTCACGCGCGTGAGCCAGTAGGCCAGGACCACCTTCTGGACGTGGACCTCGGAGGGTTGCAGCCGGCGGGCGCGCGCATGCGCCCGGTCCGAGGCGATCCAGTCGCCTTGCGCCTGGGCTTCCGCGGCCAGCATCAGCTGAGGCTGCGCCGAGGCGGGCGCGCGCAGCGCCGCGTCGCGGGTCGACCGCGTCGAAGGCGCGAGGAGGATCAACGTGAGCACGAGGCCGAGTCCCGCCGTGGCGACGGGAACGAATTCCCGCCGCGGTCGCGGGATCAGCCGGCCGGGTCGGAATGCGGGGGACAAGGCGAGGCCGAGGAAGAGAAAGTACCAGGTCCCGTTGCCCGGGATCTGCCAGGGGAAGTCGACTTGCCCGTGAGCGAGCCCCGCCGCCAGCAGCGCGATCATGCCCGCCAACAACGCGTTGCGGCGGGAGAGCGCTCTGCGCGCGAGCGCCCAGCCGGCCAGGGCCAGCGCGAGCACGTAGAGGATCACTCCCGCCGGTCCGGTCGTCGAGAGCGCCTCGAGCAGGTCGTTGTGCGCGTAGTCCAGGTGGGGATGATTGCGTCCGATGGGCCAGTGCGGGGCCTGCGCCAGACGGTAGGTCCCCAGGCCGCTTCCTGTCGCGGGAAACCGCTCCCATATCTTCCAGGCGATCGTCCACACCTCCGTGCGCGAGACGCCGTGCTCCCGCGGCGGCCTGCTCAGCTCCCCGAAGCGTCGCGCGATCGGCTCGATCCCGACGAGCAAGGCCATGACGAGAATCCCGACGAGAACGAGGAAGAGCAGGCGCAGGCGGTTGGAGCGGTCGGACGGTCCAATCACGAAGAGCAGCGACGCGAAGAACGCGAAGCCGCAGATCGCGGTCAGGGCGCCGGCCCGCGACATGGAGGCGACGACGCCGCCGGCGCACAGCGCGATGCCGAGGGCGATGACGAGGCGTTTGCCGAACTCGGGGGAATTGACCGCGCCGATCCAGTCGCCCCTGGTCCAGAGGCTGACGCGTCGCATACGGTCGGCCAGCAGGCCCAAGCCCGCCAGCAGCCCGGTTGCGGCGAAGGCGGCGAAGTGGTTGCGGTCCGAAAGCGTACCCACGGCGCCCCGCTGCCACCAGTATGGCAGACCGGTCATGTCGGGCCATCTCGCCGCGTTGGCGACGATTCCGAAGAGGCTCTCCGCGACGGCCAGCGCGAACAGCGCCGTGGCCAACTTCCGCGCCTGCCGCCGCCGGCGTGTCCAGGCGGCGACCGCGAAGGCCGCGGCCGCGTACGAGAACCATCGCACCGCGTGAACGGCGGTCGCGTCCACGTCGAGCGAGAGCGGGTACCAGGCGGGCGGGCCGCCGAGGTCCTCGAAGGCGACTTCGGTGAGGCGCGCGCGTTCCGGAGAGATCGCCTGAATCAGGGACGAGGGCAGCGGGAGGATCTGCAGAAGCCCGACGATGCCCAGCAAGAGCGGAGGCATCAGCGGCAGGACGGGCACTCGCAGGCTCGCGCGCGTCAGACGCAGTCGGATCGGCACTAGGAGCGCCGCCGCGAAGAACAGGAGCGCGGGGAGGGCCCAGCGGGGGCTGTCGGCCGGTCCGTACGTGAGGGGGGTGAGCACGGCGCCCGACAGCAGCAGGATCCAGCCCGCGATGAGCACGCGCCGCTTCGAACGGTTCATGGAGGCGATCATAGTTCCACTGTCCCGGATTCCTTCCTATGCGGAGTTCTTTTGCGGCCCAGAGCTGGATGAACCACGGATTTCACGGATTCGCTATTCACGTTAAGGCATGCCGAAATTACAAGTCAGTGTTTGAAGAGGACGCGCAGGTCTTCGACGATACCGCGCCGCAGCGTTCCTGCGAGATGGGCGAGACCGAGCACGGCGACATACGCTCCCGCCGCGATCCACGCCGCGTGCGGCAGATGCGGCATTCGCCGGATCCATTCCATGACGACGAGTCCGGCCGCGATGCTCCCGGCGATGAGCATGGCATCGGTCGTGAGGATGCCTCGGCGGCCGTCGCGGCCCAGGAGGACCAGCCTCAGCAGATTGGCGCCCGCCATCGCGCCGGCCAGGGCGGCGGCCAGACCCGCCGGGCCCCAGAAGCGCGAGAGGACGACGGCGCCGCCCCAGAAGGCGGCCGTGCAGACCAGACCCACGACCACCTCCGCGCGTTGCCGGTTCCGGGCCATCAACATGGGGGTATTCAGCCCCAAGGCCGCGCTGACCAGGTAGCCCGCGGCCAGGATGGCGAAGAGATCCGGCAAGAGGACGTATTGCTCGCCGAAGATCCAGACCGCATCGTGGCGGAGGGCGATCAGGGGTCCCAGCAGCGCCGCCGTCCCTCGAAGGAGCCAGCGACTGGCGGCGGCGTACAGCTGCAGGGCGTCCTCCTCGCGCGCCGCCGCGATCGAGGCCGCCAAGGCCGGCCCGATGGTGTTGGCCAACGCCGTCGGGAAGAGGACGCCGAGGTTGGCCAGCGAGGCGGCCGCGCCGTAGTTGCCCAGCTCGTACGACGACACGAGATTCGAGCCGAGGATGCGATGGCTGAACTGGAGGACGTAGTTGACGATGGTGATGACGAGCGTCGACGCGGCCAGCGCATGCAGCCGGAGGCGCGCGGCGGAGTCGAACGGGACCGGTTCCTTCCTTGATCGCAGCGCCAGCGCGACGGCGATGATCGTGACCAGGCCGACCGGCACGACGCGCACCGCGTACGCCTCGGCGACGGTGAGGCCTCCCGAGTAGGCGTACCCCAGCAGACCCAGGAGCAGCACGCTGGCGAGGTAATCGCGCGTCAGCGTCCTGAGGTCGGAGCGTCCCATGCCGCGCAGGCATGCCGTCGATACGGCCAGGAGCGTGGTGATCGGGAGCAGCGGCCACGCCATCCATAGATCTCCCGCGATTCCGGGCAGCGGGAGCACGGACCGTTCCAGGAAGTCGCCTGTGCCCACGACACCCGCCGCCAGCGCGATGGAGAACAGGCCGCTGAACACGAGGGCGTGGAGGATCAGCGGCCGCACGGACTTCGAGCCGTCGGGAGTGATGCGCGGGATCTCGTAAGAGACGGCCTCGTCGAACCCGAGCTTGCCGACGATCGACAGCAGGACGAGCACGTCCAGGACGACCTGGAGCCGGCCGAAGGTTTCCGGGCCCAACTGCCGGGCCGCGACGATGGCGAAGGCGAAGAAGGCCGCCGTCGCTATTCCCAGTCCGCCGAGGAAGACGAGCGTCTGGGCGCCGGCGGAGCGGATCATGGGAGTGCGTGGAGTCATGTCAAGTCTGCACCCATTCCGGCGCGGGGCCGCCGTGGAGGATCCACTGGTAAAAGCCCTTCATCTTTTCGGCCACGCGGGGCCAGGAAAACCGATCCTGGACGAGCGCCTGCCCGCGGGCGCCCATCTCCGCCAAGGTCTCGGCAGGTGTTTCGAGGGCCGCTTGCAAGGCTGTCGCGAACGCGTCTTCGTCGACCTCGGTCCACCAGCCGCAGCGGTGTTGCACGATCTCGGGCCATGGCGCGCCCTTCGTGGTGACGACCGGCACGCCCGAGGCGAGCGCCTCCGCGATGACGATGCCGAAGTTCTCCGTGAGGGTGGGCAGCACGAAGAGGTCCGCGGAGCGGTAGAGACTCCACTTGGCGTCGTCGGCCACGAGCCCGGGAAAATCCACCTCCAGCCCGAGTTGCTCCGCGAGCTTGCGCACCTCTTGGAGGTGATCGTTCTCGTCGTTGCCGGCGATGGTCAGGCGCCAGTTCCGGCTGACGGACTTGGCCCGGTGCCACGCGCGAAGCAGGATCAGAGGACCCTTCGTCGGGTTGACGCGCGACAGAAACAGAGCTCGTCGGGTGCCGTAGGGGCGCGGTTGCGCCGGAGGTAGGTCCACGCCGACCGGGATCACGGCGATCGGCTGGTCCAGACCGAGCTCTCGCAGCGCCTGCGCCTCCGCCGGGCTTGCCGCGTGGAAGGCCCGAACCTCCTTCAGGTCTTTCGCCTGATAGATCCACCAGGCGAGCTTCTTCTTCAGTTGCTTGTAGCGGAGGGCGCCGCCTTGGAGCATTCCGTGCGGGCTGAGGATGTGCGGGCGGCCGGTCCGTTTGGCGGCGACGGCCATGTCGTGGTTGACCGGCTGCCAAACGCCGTGGGAGTGGAGGAGGTTCGTCTCCTGCAGCTCGCGCACGAGCGTGGGGCGCAGGCTTCGGGAGAACATCATGCGGAGCGGTTTGGACGCCCACCCGTCGACGCAATTCACTCCTACGCGTGGGTCGCGAGGGAGGATGTTGGGTTCGAAGGCGGCGTCCAGGTTGAGCGTGACGAAGCGCACGGAGACCGCCGCTCCGGCCAGCGCGGAGCAGAGGGCCGGGATCATGCGGGCCATGCCTCCCAGCTCCGCCGTGGTGGTGGGAACGGCATGGACGACGCTGAGCAGATGCGGCTGGGAGGGGTCGTGTTCGGCGGCGTTCACTAGTCCAGATTCTACCCTGGGTAGGGTTCAGTCGGGGCGGGGATGAGGAGGCGGAGAGAGGGGCCGAGCCGAGCATCTTGACCGTTCGGGTCGCGGAAAAGGCGGTAGAATATCCCTACCTATGAAACTTCTCATCACCGGCTGCAGCGGACTTATCGGATCGGAAGCCGTGACGTTCTTCGATCGCATGGGGTTTGACGTCACCGGCATCGACAACAACATGCGGGCGGACTTCTTCGGCCCGAAAGGGGATACCACGGCCAATCTCCATCGGCTGGAGGGGACGTGCAAGCGGTTCCGGCATGTGAACATGGACATCCGGGACCGGCAGGGAGTGGACGAGTTGTTCCGCAAGGAGCGCTTCGAATTCGTCATCCACTGCGCGGCCCAGCCCAGCCACGACCTGGCGGCCAAGCGGCCGTTCGACGATTTCGAGGTGAACGCCGTCGGGACGCTCAACCTGCTCGAGGCCTGTCGCCGTCACGCGCCCGAGGCGGTCTTCATCTGCATGAGCACGAACAAGGTGTACGGGGACGGCCCGAACCATGTCCCGCTCAAGGAACTCGAGACCCGATGGGAGTATGCGGATCCGAAGTACGAGCACGGGATCGCGGAGGACTTCTCGGTCGATCGGTGCCTGCACTCCCTCTTCGGCGTTTCCAAGCTGGCCGGCGACGTGATGGCCCAAGAATACGGCCGTTATTTCGGGATGAAGACGGGGATCTTCCGCGGCGGATGCCTGACGGGGCCGCAACATGCGGGGGTCGAGCTGCACGGATTCCTCAACTACCTGGCGCAGGTCGCGTTGAACGAAGGGCCGTACACCGTGTACGGCTACAAGGCCAAGCAGGTGCGGGATCAGATTCACTGCCACGACGTGATCGAGGCCTTCTGGCAGTTCGCGCAGAACCCCAGGCCGGGAGAGGTCTACAACTTGGGCGGAGGCAAGGAGAACGCCGCGAGTCTCATGGAATGCGTGGCGATGATCGAGAAGGCGACCGGCAAACGGCCCAAGATCAACTATGTGGACCGCGCGCGGATCGGCGATCACATCTGCTACTACTCGGATCTGCGCAAGTTCCGCGCGCACTATCCGGGGTGGCGTCTCACGGCCTCGCTTCCGCAGATCGTGGACGAGATGATTCACGCGCTGTCGTCGCGGACGTGACATGCGCCTGACGATCATCAACCAGTTCTACGTGCCCGACATCAGCCCGACCGCGCACTTGGCCGCCTCGCTGGCGGAGCATCGGGCCCGGCGAGGCGATCGCGTGACGGTGGTCACCGGATGCGGCGGTTACGTCCCGGTCGCGGGATCGTCGGCGGCGCGCGGCGAGGAGAATCCGCGCATCATGCGGATCTGGACGCCCGGATTGGGGAAGCGCAGCTTGTGGCGGCGCGTGACCGATTACGCGACGTTCTATCTGCTGGCGGCCGCTCGCGTCTTGACGCTGCCGCCGCAGGACGTGATCGTGTCGTTGACCACGCCGCCGTTCATCGCGTGTGTGGGGGCGCTGGTTCGGCAAGTTCGCCGGCGAACCCGACTGGTGCTGTGGAGCATGGACTGCTATCCGGACGTGGTCGAGCGGGCCGGCATCATTCGCCGCGAGGCGTTCGCCGGTCGCGCGATGCGGGCGATCAACCGCGCGCTCTTCCGCCGGTTGGATCACCTGGTATGCCTGGATTCGGCGATGCGCGATCTGCTGTTGTCGCAGTACGTGACGAACGGCCGCATCTTGCCCACCAGCATCATTCCCAACTGGGAACGGGCGGATTTCTTCCCGGCCGATGCGCGTCCGGGGGCATGGAAAGGGCGGGAGGATCCCGCTCTGCGGGGGCGATTCATCGTGCTGTACCTCGGGAACGCGGGCACGGGGCACCAATTCGAGACCGTCTTCGACGCGGCGGAGCGCCTGCGGGGCGAACCGATCGCCTTTCTTTTCGTGGGGGGCGGGTCGGGATGGAGCGGGATCGAGCAGGCGGTCCGCCGGCGCATGCTGGACAACGTCGTCGTGCACGGCTACGTGCCCAAGGAAGAGACGCTGTCGGTGATGGCCGCGGCGGACTGCGCCCTGATCACGTTGCGCGATTCGATGCTGGGCGTCATGAGTCCGAGCAAGCTGCACTCCAGTCTCGCGATGGGATTGCCGATCCTCTACGTCGGGCCGGAGGAGAGCAACGTGGACGAGGCCATTCGCAGGTTCGGCGTGGGCGCGAGCCTGCGTCACGGACAGGCGGACCGGCTCGTGGCCTTCGTTCGCCGGCTGAAGGGCGACGCGCAGGCGAGGCAGGAGTTGAGGGGGCGCGCCCGGCGGGCGTTCGAAGAGGCGTACTGTGATCTGCGGACGCTGCCGCAATTCGACGCGGTTCTGGATGGACGGGTGGCCCGCGAGGATCACTCGGGTCTCCACGGGCGCCAAGACGCGCTATAATTCACTTCGGGACAGAACTTGAGGTGGGTCGCACTGGGTTTCGCCGGGGCCATGGCGGTTGCGTATTTGAGCACGCCCTTGGCCGGTTGGTTTGCCCGACGCATCGGCGCCATTGACCGGCCCGGCCGCCGGAAGATTCACGACCATCCCATCCCGCGGTTGGGAGGGTTGGCCATAGCGGGTGCTTTCTACGCCGTTTTCATCGCCCTGTGGTGCCTGGATCTCGTCATGGGGCGGGCGGCGTTGGACCATTACACCCACTGGACGATGCGGCTGCTGAGCTGCGCGCTGCCGATCATCGTGCTGGGGTTCGTCGACGACTTGCGTCCGCTGCCGGCGGCGCTGAAGTTCGGCTTGGAAGTGCTGGCGGCCATCGTGGTCATCTTCGTCTTTCGATTCACCGAGGTTCAGGTGCCCCTCGTGGGGGTGATCCCGGCGGGGATCTGGACCAACATCCTGCTGGTCTTGTGGATCGTCGGCGTCACCAACGCGATCAATCTGACCGACGGACTGGACGGGTTGGCGGCGGGCATCGGCGGGCTGGCGGCGCTGGCGGTGTGCGCCATGGCCACGCTGTCGGACAATCTCGATACGGCGATCGCCGCGGCTATCCTCGGGGGGGCGTGCTTGGGCTTCCTGCGACACAATTTCCATCCCGCAAAGATCTTCATGGGCGATACCGGATCGCTGTTCATCGGTTTCCTGCTGGCCGTGATCTCGGTGGAGGGGACGCAGAAGCGGACCCTGGGCGTCGCGCTGGCCTTGCCCATCCTGATGCTGGGCGTTCCCATCATCGACACGCTCATCGCGATCTTCCGGCGCACCCTGCTGGGGCGCTCGCCGATGGCGCCGGATCGAAACCACCTGCATCATCTGCTGCTGCGGCTGGGGTTGACGCAGCGGAAGGTCGTGCTGCTCCTCTACGGGGTGACGGCGTTGCTGGGGGCCTTCGCCTCCGCGCTGACGTTCGCCAGCAGCCGGTTGGTCGGCGCGGTCTTCCTGGTGTTCCTCCTGCTGGCCGCGCTGGTCTACCGGCAGTTCGGGTATTCCCTGCGGCCGTACCTGGCGAGGCGGCGCAACTGGCGCACGGAGGCGCGCAAAGCGGCGGAGCAGCTCGAACGCGCGTCGAACTCCGCGGCCGCGTGGGGGATCTTCGAAGAGCTCTTCAGCGTGCTCGAGATCCACAAGGCGACGTTGTTGGAGGACTTCGATGAGTCGGCCCGGACGGTCTTCCAATTCAACGGACAGGCGGCGGGGACTTCGGAGCTGATCGTGCCGATCCATGCCGACGGCGAGCTGGCGGGGGAGTTGCGCATTGCCGGCGGTCCCGGCAGCCGGGCGGCGGCGCTGCTGGCTGCGGCCGAGGTGCTCGACCCGGTTCTCGAGAAGTTCGGGCCCTTCTTGCTGGGGAGCACGCTGGTCGAATCCCCCCGGCGCTCCGGGGAAAACAGCGCTACTTGACGAGTCGTCCGAGGATGTTGGCGCGCAGGACGGCGAGTCCGGCGCAGCGATTGACGAGACGCTCGTACGCGACGCCGAGCAGGAAGGGGAGGCGGTGGAACATCAGGTAGGAAGGTTGAGCCTCCACCATGCGGAACTCGCTTCCGCGAAAACCCGTCCGGCGCCCCAATGTCCGTAGCCGCGGAACGGTGTTCATGCGGTAGAACGTCGGCCACGGTTCATGAGCATCGGCCGGCAAGCCGCGGGCACGGTTCGCGATCCAATGATGAAACGCCTCCGGCGTCAGGCGGGAGATGAGCGAGACATAGTGGAAGAGATTGGGAGTGCGGAAGAGGTAGGCGCTGCCCGGCTTCAACACGCGATGGACTTCGCGCAGGAAGGAGTCGGGCTGCTCCACGTGCTCGAGGACGTAATCGCTGAAGACGGTGTCGAAGACGTTGTTCTCGAAGGGAAGGCGCCCGTCCCGCACGACGTGCGCTTCATCGAGCTCCGGGTTGTGGAGCACGGCCGGATCGATGTCGGCGCCGACGACGCGACTCACCTCGCCTTTGAGGATGCGGATCGGATTCCGCGTGGGCGGTCCGGCTCCGAGATTGAGCACGGTGGAACCGCGATGGACGTGCTGCCGGAGCCATCCGTAGAAGAGGACGTTGCCGTCCTTGCGTTCGTCCGGGTAGTACGCGCGAAACAGGCGATTCGAGATCACGGCGTTATCATGTCTCGGCGGACCTTCGGTCGTCCAGAAGATGTTCCAACGCGGTCATCGGGTCGCGGGAGCCAGGGGGCGATGGCCGCCCTGCCGGGCGCTCAGAATGGCCTTCCCCACCATTCGAAGGATCCAGATCAGGGGGAGCAGCAGGAGGATGACGTTGAAGAAGGAGAATCCGATGGCCCGGAAGGAAACGAGCACGTAAGTGACGAGAGTGGCGTGGCCGATGCTGAGAAACCATCCGGGGGCCGAGGCGAAGGCGCAGTCTCCGAGCCGGATCAGCAAGGCCAAGGCGACGGCCACTTCCAGCACCCCGAACCAGCGCCAGCTCAAGAAGTACTGGCCGACGATCCCCGGCGTCGCGTTGCCCCCTTCGAACTTGATGTCTATCCCCCACACGTGTTTGGTGTAGACGACGATGGACTCGAGCTCCGGCTTGGATTTCGGCCAAAGTACGCGCGGGATGGGGCCCGCGAGGATGTTCAACAACACGCTGTCCTTGATGTAGCGCCCCTCGCGTTCGGAAATCGCGATCGCGTACGCCGTCGACGTCAGATGGTCCACGTCTTCCACGGAGAAGCGCTCGCCTTCGCGCTCTCCGTAGCGGAAACGACGCTGATAGCTCATGCTCGTGGCCAGCACGGGGACGATCGCCGCGATGAGCGCATACCGCAGGTAGCGCGAGGGCCCTTTCCGGTGGATCAAGAAGCGATAGAAGACGAGCATGGGAGGCAAGGTCGCCAGGATCAGAACGCTTCGCGTGCCCCCTTCCGCGGAGACCCATCCGGTCGACCCGAGGAACATGCCGGCCAGGAGCAGCCGTCGTGCGAGGTCGATCCGCACGGTCAGCAGCAGGTGCCAGGAGAGTATGGAGACGACGACCATGGCGGCCTGGGCCACGACGTGCATCGGTGAAAGAGAAGTCCCATAATTGCCGGACATGCTCCAGGGTTTCTCCTGCGTCCGGCTGGCCAGGACCAGATCGACCGCTTGTCTGAGTCCGCCGCTGCTCAGGACGTAGAAGCTTACGGCCGCCGTCGACAGCACCAACAAGGCGATGAGGAGCCCCTGCGTCGGGAACCAAGTGCCCTTTCCCAACATGGCGGCGACGCGGTTCACCAGGCCCGGACGAAGCTTGATCTGATAGACGATCGTGAATACGAGATAGAACAGGTTGATCGCCTCGTAGGACATGAGGCCGTCCCGATTGCTGATCCAGATGAGCGCGGCCTGCAGATGCCACTGTTTGTCGGACAAGGCCGTCAGCAGCCCCGGCAGGTACATCCACGAGAAGACGCCCATGTGAAAGACCAGCGCCCCGAGCTCCGAGGACCGGCCCAGCTGCGAATGGCACCGCCAGATGGCCAGCCCGTTGGCGACGACGCAGGTGCACGCCAGGATGATCATCGGGTATTCCGTGACGGCTTCCAGCATCAGTAGGAACGTGGAGGCCAGGAGCGGGATCGACGCGAGCAGGACGATCAGGACGTCGGACCGGAGCTCGGTTGATTTCTCGGACGGCGCCGCTTTCCGGATCGATCGGTGCCGGAACCGGGGCCGGGACGATGCGGCGGCATGCCTCACGTCGGGCGACGCGGGGGCGCCATCAGGGGGCATGCCCTTAAGTATATCCGATGGGGAGTTCGGGAATGGGCTACCATTACAAACGTGCGACCGGAATTTGAGGCATTGTTGGCGGTCGTTCGCCAGGAGGGAGGCAGGGCGGGCCGCCCTTTCGATCCCGCTCGTCTCGTTCAGTTGGCGCTGAAACACGGCCTGATCGAGCTCGCTCATCGCGCCTTGAATCCGGTTCCTGGCCTGCGGGAGGCGGCGTTCGTGCAGCAGGCGTGCACGCGCGCGCAGTTGCGGGTCGCCGCGGAGGTCGCCGGCGCGCTCGCGTCGG
>JACPRB010000248.1 GCA_016190155.1 Planctomycetota bacterium | reverse complement strand
GGTATGAGATGTATCCTTCCGAAGCGGTCACGGATCCAACGGGACCGGCGAAGGGTAAATCCCGTTGCCTGCGCGGTGGGAGCTGGAGCGGCGGCGACGGCGGCGGCTCGCGGTCGGCGGGCCGCAACGGGGTCCAGCCCACGCACCGCAGCGGCCGCGTCGGGCTTCGGGTGGCGTCGCGCTCTTCTCTGGGGGGCTTTGACGCTTTGGTTCTTGACCTTTGCGGGGGTGCAGGGGGCGGAGTTAACGAACCCCCCTGCTCACGATGAAGAGCACCTCGACCGAACCGATTGTGTTTCAGCAGGCGTATGACCTGACGCAATGGTACGCCCAGCGGACACCTGGTTTTCCAAAGACGCACCGGTTGACGCTCGGCGACCGCTTGGAACACGCGCTTTTCGATCTGTTGTCGTGCCTGCAGGACGCGGCGTACGGCAAGAATCGCGCGTCGGCGCTGTCGCAGTCGCAGGACCATGTAGACCGGCTGCGACTTTGGAATCGCGTTGCGAAAGATCTCAAGTGCATAAGCAAGATCTGAAGGATCCCGTTCACAGGGCCGGAAGTGAACCGGTGCTGCAGCGCACGGTGGGACTGCTCGGGGCCATCGGGTTCGGCCTCGGGGCCATGATCGGCACGGGTGTCTTCGTGTATACGGGAGTGGCGGCGGGGCTGGCTGGCCCCGCAATGCTCGTGAGCCTGGGGATCGCCGGACTCGCCGCCACGTGCAATAGCCTCTCGAGCGCGGCGTAGGCGATGAACTTCCCGCGCGGCGGCGGCACGTACGAGTACGCCGGCCGCATGCTCTCGCCGTGGGCCGGCTTTATGGCCGGATGGCTCTTCCTGGGCGCCAAGACCACGAGCGCGGCGGCCACGGCCATTGGATTCGGAGCCTACGCGGGCTCGATGACGAGGATGCCTCCCTTGGCCATATCGCTGGCGCTCGTGACAGCCATTACCATGCTCAACCTCTTCCGTCTGGCGGGAGCGGGCGCGCTCAATCTGGTCCTCGTCATGGCGGCGATGGGATCCCTTGTGACGTTCGTAACGGCCGGCTGGGGAACGGTCGCGCGCGATAATCTCGTTCCGTTCGCCCCGAACGGCGTGTACGGCGTGCCTTCCGCGGCGGCGCTCCTCTTCGTCGCGTATGCGGGCTACGGCCGCGTCGCGACGCTCGGCGAGGAGATCCGGGAACCGAGGAGGAACATCCCCCGGGCCGTCATGCTCTCGCTGGCGGGCGCCGCGGTGCTCTACGGATTGGTGAGCTTCGTCGCGATCGGTTCGATCGGCGCGCCGGCGTTCGCGCAAGCCGCCGTGAAAGGGGCACCGCTTGAAGAAGCGACGCGACATGCGGCCGTGAAGGCCGCGCTTGCAGTCGGCGCGGCCGCCGCGCTGGGGGCCGTTTTTCTCAATCTGATGCTTGGGCTCTCGCGGATGGCTTTCGCGATGGCCCGAGGAAAAGACCTGCCTGCGCCGCTATCGAAAGTCAACGCGGCATCCAGCCCGGTATTCGCCGTAGCCTTGCTCGTCGCCCTGGGGAACATCGTGCGCTTGGTGTCGATCAGCGCCTTCACGATCCTCGTCTACTACGGACTTACGAATCTGAGTGCTCTGTGCCTGAAGCGGGAGCACAGGTTCGTCCATCCGTTCGTGCCCGGCTTCGGATTGGTCTTCTGCGCGGCGTTGGCGGCGAGCGTGCCCGCGCAGCACCTGGTGATCGGCGCCGGCCTGTTGGCTGCCGGGATGATCTGGAGCCTCACGTGGAGGCGATCGAAGGCCGTGTCGGACTGATGCTCGTCAGGGTCAAGGATAAGGCAGTTGGCTCACATCGTGACAGATCCCGCATGAGTTCGTGTAGGGGGTCACCATCGCGTTGCCGGGGGTCTTTCCGGCCACGTCGACGTGGGTCTTGCGCGGCACCTGGAAGAGGTGCGAGCTGATGTCGTTTTCCCAATACGCCTTATTCCCCTCATCCGTGGAACTCGTGTACGGAGGCGTCACGAGGAACGCGCCGTATCGTCCGGAACCCGACTGCACCGTCTTGGGCATGTGGCAGTCCGCGCAGAGCGTGCTCATGCCGGTCATGTACGTTCCGGTTTTGGTCTGCAAGTGGGAGAGCGTATCGACCGTGTGGCACGTCTGGCACAGGAAGCTGTTGTTGTCGTCGGGATCGGTGAGCAGCTGATGCCGGTACGAAGTGCCCCCGTGCGGGTCGTGGCAGTCGGCGCACACCACGAGCCTCCGGTCGTTCTTGTAGTGCTTCGACTTCAGGAGATCGGAGTACTGCTGATGGTGCGTCTTGGAATGCAGCCCATCGCTCCACAGTTCGCTGGAAGGATTGGGGCCTTTCTGGCTGGTGGAGCAGTAGCTCGACAGGAACGTCGCGCGGCTCTGACCCGGCCGCATCATCTCCAAGGATACGTCGTTGATCGGTTGCTCGTTGCCCGTCTTGCCCTTGGGGCGATCGTGGCATCGACCGCACGTGACGTTCTCGCGCTCCGGCGTGAGATAGCGCTGCGCGACGATGTATCGCGCCGAAGCGGCGGCCGCGTGCTCGGAACCCGGCCCGTGGCATACCTCGCAGCCGATGTTGAGCTCGTCGGCGCCCACATCATCATCGATGTCGGCTTCGCCGCTCGCATTATTCGCGGCGCGGGCCCGATACTCCCCCGTGATCGAATCCGTATACCTCTGATATCCGGTGAAGTGGCACGCGGCGCATTCCCCTTCGAACGTCTGCGTGATCGGCGGCGCGACGATCACGTCGTCCCCGTTTCCGTAGGTCGCATCGACTCCGGCGCTCCAGAAGTTGGAGAATTTGTAGTCTCTCCAGACACGCCGGGCGCGATTCCAACGGGTGTCGTTTCCTTCGATGTTGTACTGGAGCGTGAAGTAGGTTCCGTTGCGGGCGTCCAGCGCGGGCGGGATGGCGACGAGATAGCGCTGCTTGTAGACGGCGCCTCCGTACGTGAATCGCACTTCCAGATTCGTGAGATCGTTGGGATCGCCGCCGTTGAGCATGTTGTCGATGGTGATGTAGTACTTGCCGTCTCCCGTGCTCTTCCACAAATACAAATTCGCGTACACGGTCGTGATCGGCATCTGAGTGTCGCCGAACTCGCGGATCTTGAACTTGTCGAAGGAGCGGGTGGGGTCGTAGTCGCCGAGCTCCAGCCTCGTGCCGCCCGCGTACGTGGCCGTCGACTTGAACTTCGTCAGGCCGTTGAAGAACGAAGGAAACTTGGAGGCGTCTTGCTCCGCCCCCGGCGCGCCGATCGGCATGATGCCGATCTTGTGGGCCGTGGTCTTCTCGGTGACGTAGGTCGGGTGGCAGACGAGGCAGCCCGCGGTGCCCGTGTACGTGGCCGAGGCGGAGGGGCTGCTCGACAGCTTGATGGTCATGGAGGCCCCGCGCAGCTGGCCGGCCGAATAGGCGCTCTTGCACGTGCTGCCGCCGGGCAGGTGCTCCGTGTCGCCGGCAGGCGGCGCCACATAGACGAAGAAGTTGCCGTCGGGGACGCTGGAGAGGGTGAACTGGCCGGCCGCGTCCGTCGCGGTCTGGGAGAACGTCGGCCCCGACGCCGCAACCGCGTCCTCCAGCGGCTCGTCGTACGCCTCGGCCGGATAGGGAGAGGAGTACACGCCCGCTCCGGTGATTTGCGTCTGATTGATGACGGTCGTGGGGACGAGATAGACCGTCGCGCCGGGGATCGGCGATCCTTCCGCGCTGAGGACGGCGCCCGTGAGAGCCCCCGCATTGTCGTCGTCCGAATCGTCATGGCGGCAGGCGGCCGCCAGCGCGCAGACGCAGGACAGGATCACGCAACCCAGTGTGCTTCTCATATTCCTCTCCGAGCTTTTAGTGGCAGTTCGCACAGCCGTCTCCGTTGTCCGCGTGCGGCAACGTGGCTCCCGTGTGGCACGTGCGGCAACCGGCCTCGTCGGCGCCGGCGTGGACGGGATCCGCGGGTCTCCGCGGCGCGGTCATATGGCTCGCCTGCCGGTGACAGGTGAAGCAGGCGTCTTGCGACAAGGGGATATGGCACGAGACGCAATGGCGGTTGCCCGGGCCGCTCCACGACAGGAGGTGGCTCCGCGGCGCCGTCTCGCGGTGGCAGCGATCGCAGAAGTCGCTGCGATGACACGTCGCGCAGCTGCTGCGGTCGACATCCGCCGCCACCGCGTGCCCCTGGATTCGCCAGAAATTCGTATGGTTCCTGGGGGTTTCGTCTTGATGGCACGTGGTACAGCTCGTCTCCGTGTGACACAAGGCGCAGCGGTTCGCGTAGGGAAGATCTTCCCCGGATCGGACGACGTGTCCGTGCGACGGCCTCCAGTTCCTCGCGTGGGTCGACGGGGCGAGATCCTTGCGGAGGACGCGATGGCATACGGCGCAGTCGTTGCTCTTGCCCCGGCGCGCGTGGCAGGTCATGCAGGCATCCTTGCCGACGCGCACGTTCTCCGTGACGGCCTCGCTGTGCTCGATTCCGGCGTGGCATTCCGAGCATGCCAGTTTGGCCGCCTGGTGGGTCTTGTGGGAGAAGATCACCTCGTCGGGCAGCGCCGTCACGGCCGACCATGCCGGCTTTTCCCCGGGATACAGCGCCGCGAGCTGTTGTGGCGGGGACTTCTTCTCGTCGATGCCTTCGTGGCAGAGCATGCATTTCTTGAGGCTCGGGGGCATTCCGGCCTTGTCTTCTTTCTCGGCCGTGGGGTGACAGCTGAGGCATTCGAGCTCCTGCGCGGATCCGTGGACCTTGTGGCTGAAGAGCCGGCTCGGTTTCTCCTGCAGGCCCAGCAGGCGCGCGACTCCGCAGGCCGCGGTGGCCAGCAGGAGGACGGTCGCCAACGCTCGTAACTTGATCATCAGAATGATTGGGTCAGGCCCACCTTCAGCGTCCAGAAGTCGTCGATCTCCGCGTCTTCGAACTGCACGCCCAGTTCCCCTTTCAAGTCCTGGCGCAGCGCGGCGGTCGCTCTTGCGTACAGGGTGCGCACGTTTTCCCGCTCTTCGTTCAGCAGCTCATCGAACGTGTAGAGCGTATAGGCGCTGCCCGCCGCCAACTTGAGATCCGGGGAGACCTGGACCGTCATCTCGAATCCCGCGGTCGCGATATCGCCGTCGTCTTGCCCGGGAACGTCCCACATCTCGACCGTGACGCTCCAGGCGATCGGCGGCCAGGGCCAGGCGTTCACGGTGGGGGTCAGGAAATACCGTCGGAACTCGCGATTGAACGGGCCTTCTTCGGTGTCGTTCTCCAGCTCGCGCAAGTCGATTCCGCCCTGGAGCACGAAGTGCGGCCCGAAGCCCTTCGCGATCAGCGCGCGAATCTGTCCGTAGGGGACGTACGCGCGCGCGGCCAGGAAGAAGGAGTCCAGGTCGATCGCCAGCTCGCGCTGTGTGTTGAAGAGTTGAGTGTAGGAGAGCTGGAACTGGAGATCGCTGGGGGCGTCGGTGAAGACTCCTCTCAGAAGGAGATCGCGGCCTTCTCCGTCGAGCATGCCGTATCGGCCTTGCAGCTGGAGCTTTTCGCCGAGACGCTGGGTCAGGCCGAGGCCGAAGAGGTCGTTGCGTTGCTCTCCGAAAACGTTCTCATCGACGACGCGCGCGTAGTCCAGTCGGGCGCGCATTCCCTTCCACGGTGACGCTTCGATGTACGTGCCCGCGATGAGGTCGCCGCTGGGAGAGGATTCGTAGAGGTGGACCGGGAGGCCGCCGTACATTCCGGCGTGGAAATGTCCGAAGTTCTTGCACTCGATCGTTTCCGCCACGACGCCGTCGAGGTGAAACGGTACGGGCGTATCATGGATCCACTGGCGGCCGGCGCGGAGCGTTTGGAGCGGGCCCAACCGATGTACGTCGAGATAGGCGGCGTACAATCTCGAGTTGACGCGGCTCTCGAACGTATCCGTGATGCTGTCGAAGGGGGCGAAGCCGGCCGTGTTCATGTCGCCGTCGAGGTCCTCCGTGGCCCGGACGAACAGATGGCCGGTCACGGGGTGGCGTTGCGCCTCTCCGGCGTCGACCGACAGGACCTCGTAGAGGTCCTGATCGCGGTCGTCGTCGGTAGCGCGCAGGCGGTAGCGTGCCGAGAGGGACCCGTGGATGGGGATGCCGGACGGCCGCTCCACCGCGGGTGCGGCCGCGTGCTCCTGGGGCTGCGGAGCGGCTTCCTGTTGGGGGGCCGCCAGCGCGAGGAACAGCAGGGTCGAGATCGTAACGGGATCAACCATGCCTGATGCTCTTTTCCGCCAGGGCGGCGTGGAGGGCGTCAGCGACGTAGGCCTCATTGCCGCCGGCGGCGTAGAAGAAGACGCCGCTTTCGACGGCGGCCGCATCTTCCGGGGCCGAACTGGGCGAGTAGGCCACGATTCGCGTGCCGGGCGAGACCACGTGCACCATGGCAATGATTCCTTCGGAGCCGAAGGAGCAGAGTTGCAGATCGAGGAGGAGGGCCCTGGGCTGGTGCCGGGTAACCCGGCTCAAGGCGTCGAGGCCCGAGCGGGCAGACAAGACCTTCAGTCCCTCCGATTCCAGGGACCCAGCCAGGGATTCAAAAGTTCCTTCGCGCACGGCGAGCACCACCGTTCGGGTCATATGGAGGACGGCTCCGAGCAGCTCGCAGCGCAAGCGACGTGCCAGAACGTTGATCGTTTTCTTGGGGATTTAAGCGAGATCGGAGAGATGTGCCGTCGCAGGGTGATTGAACTTGTCTTGCGGTGGGGCCGGTTTATGGGGTGGAGAAGGGGGAAATGGGGGCGATCTCAGGGTTGAGACGCGGCTCTCAGGGTTGAGACGAGGCGGCCGGCTGCGGATGCCCCTTCATGCCGTACTTCTTCAGCAATCGATAGAACGACGCGCGCGAGAGTCTCGATTCCTCGATCGCCGCCTGAATGTTGCCCCCGTAGCGGTGCATGAGTTCGGAAATGTAGTCGAGTTCGAAGTCGCGGACCTTCAAGGCGCGCTTGGAGAGGAAATCCAAGGGGAGCGTGCTGGATTCCTGGAGCAACGACGGCGGCAAGTCCTTTGCCGCAGCCGTCTCGCCGGTGCAGATCACGGCGGTCCGGTGGGCCAGATTCTGGAGCTCCCGGACGTTTCCTGGCCAGCAATATCGGTTGAGGGCATCGTACACCGCCGATTCCACGCGCAACGGAGGGCGGTCCATCGAACCGGCCAGGCGTTCGAGAAAGTGATCGAAGAGCGGAGCGATGTCCTCGCGGCGATCGCGCAAGGGCGGCACATCCACTCGGATGGCGTTGAGCCGGTAGTAGAGGTCGTGGCGGAATCGCGCCTCTTTGACTTCCAAATCGATGTCTCTGTTGGTGGCCGCGATGATCCGGAGGTTGAGGCCGATGAGATCGGTTCCCCCCACCCGGCGGATCTTTCGCTCTTGAATGGCTCTCAGGAGCTTCGCCTGCAGGGCCGGGGCTAGTTCGCAGATTTCGTCGAGGAAAAGGGTGCCTCCGTGCGCCAGTTCCATGAGGCCCATCGCGTCGGCGACGGCGCCCGTGAATGCGCCTCGCTCGTGTCCGAAGAGCTGGCTTTCGAGCAGGTGTTCGGGGATGGCGCCGCAGTCGACGGGCACGAACGGCTTTGCGGCGCGAGGGCTGCGTTGATGGATGCTCCGGGCGACGAGTTCCTTCCCGGTGCCGCTTTCACCGACGATGAGCACGTCGATGTCCACGGGGCCGAGCTGCTGGATCAAGGCGAACATCTGTCGCATGGGTCGAGAGCCCGCGACCATTCCATCGAAGGTCGTGACGGTTGTGGGTTCCGGCGATGACGGGTCGTTGGTTTTGAGGCGTCGGCGGACGAGCGCCCGGGTCACGGTAGCCAGGATTTGATCGTTGCTGAACGGCTTGGTGATGTAGCCGTCCGCTCCCAATCGAGCGGACTCCTCGACGGTCTGAGCGGAGGGGAAGCCCGTCATCAATACGAAGGAAGGGGCGGCGGGGAGAGGGCGCACCGTTCGCATGAAATCCACTCCGTTCACGGAGGGCATACGGATGTCCAGCAGGACGACGTCGAAGGTCTCCGAACAGACCCGCTGCAGCGCGCGCTGCGCGTCCGTTTCCGTCGCTATGGAGGCTCCGGTGCCCGTCAGGATGGCGCTGCACGTTTCCAACATATCCTCTTCATCGTCGACGATGAGGATCCGACCGTTGGTCACCACGCAACCTCCTTCTTCAATGCCGGCAGCAGGACCCGAAAGCAGCTTCCCGCTCCGGGTTGGGTCTCGACCTCGATGGCGCCGTCATGGCTTCGCACGAGCCCCAGGCAGATCGCCAAGCCCAGGCCGGTGCCCTTCGACTCGGCTTTGGTGGTGAAGAACGGGTCGAAGATCTGCGCGCGGACTTCGGGAGACATGCCGCATCCGGTGTCGCTGACTTCCAGTTCGACGTGTCCATTCCGCCGAGCGGTGCGGATCCGCAAGGTGCCGCCGTCAGGCATGGCGTCCAAGGCGTTGTTGATGAGATTGAGCGTCACTTGCGACAGATCATTGAAGTTCGCCAGAACCTCAGGGAGGGGCTCCGAAGGCGCCATCTCCAATCGCGCGGGACCGTCTCGCAGGCGCCCGCGCACCAACTCGACGCTCTCCTGAACCACGCGGTTGAGATCGACCGGTTCCTTGCAGCCGTGCGAAGGATGCGCGTACTTGAGGAGACCGTGGGTGATGTCCGCGATCCGGTGTACGTGCTTGTCCATCTTTTCCAGCTCGCGGGTCAAGGACGGGGGAATCGAGGTTGAGTCGTGAAGCAGGGCTTGCAGTTTCGAGGAAATGATCGCCACGGGGTTGTTGATTTCGTGTGCGACGGTACCCGCCAATTCTCCGACGGCCGCCATCTTGCCGGCCTGGACGAGTGGGGCCTCGCGGCGTCTCAGCTGCCTGATGATGGTCGTCGTGAAATAGGCCAGACTGAGCAGCACGACGGCCAAAGCCAGCGGGGTCGTCATCTGGCGGGGCAGCGCCGGAGCGGGGTAAAGAGGCAGCAGTTCGACCGATTGGGTCAATTCGAGCAGACCCACGAGCGACGGGACCAGAAGGGCTGCTCCGAAGGCGTCACGCCGGGAGAGAATGATCCCCGCCAGGACGGGATGCAATACCCCCAGGAGCAGCAGAGGGCTATCGATCCCTCCGGTGAGGTGGAGAAAGGCCGTGAAGACGGCCACGTCGAACGCCATTTGGGTTCGGAGCAGGGTCGTCTTGGAAACGGCTTTCCTCGACCAGAGGCCGAATAGAGCGTTTCCTGCGGGGATGCAGATCGTGACCGCGACGAGATGCTCGGTGGGGGTGGCGGGGAGGACGTTCCAGAGGGTCGTGCAGAGGATGAAGCCCATCACGGCGATGGCGGATACGACCCAGCGGACCTGAATCATCCAGCGGTTCTGGGCATCCAGCGCGTCCGACACAGGCTGGGTCGGCAAGAAGGAGTGGACGGGCAGTTCGCGTTCGAGGGGGAACCGCATTCCTCCGACGAGGGTCATCAGAATGATCGCCACGAGGGTAGATGTGGCAAGTCCCCATAATGCGTGCAGATGGGAATGGAGAGGGGAGGGTAACAGGCGGACGATCTGGTCTTCCGCCAGCTCGTGAATCGCGAACGAGGCCGCAATCACGATAGCGACGTAGAACACGGCCAAGTTCCGGCGGCGTGGTTGAAGTTCTGCGCCGGCAGAATCCTGCATTCGCGGCAGTATAGCAAACCGGGTGCCGCAATGGTCTTATGGAGCGGCAGGAGTGGTCCGGAGGCGGATGAAGGGTGCCGAGAAACCGCGGGCTGTTCATGGCAGGACTCCGTCGCGTTCGAAGCCCTCGAGAATGGTGCGCAGGGCGCGTGCCTCGGCGATCCCGAGCCGAACGCCCTTGCGAGTGAAGCCCTCGTAGTTGGCGCCTCGAACGTACTCCCGAATGTCCAACAGCTCGGGCGATTCGGGTTTCTCGGACGCCTTCACCACGCGCACACGGTAGCGTCCCACCTCGCCCATCTCACGCAGGACGACTTGCCGGATCGGACGACGTGCGCGTGCAGATCCGGTTGTCGCCGCCGCTTCGTTCGCCGTGTTCACCGCATTGGTCGTTTCCATCGTTGAGCTCCTTTCGAAGGAGCCATCGCAACGGTCATGCCACGGGATGGCGTGTAAGCGACTGTTCGACAAGCGGATGCGTGACGATGCGAAGAGGCAACCGGCCCTGTTACGTCGCGTAACGACGGCGGTAACACGGGTAACGCGGAGGGGCCTTGCGGGCAGCCTGCTACGTCCCTTCCTGCCACTCCTCGAGATACTTCTTCTGCTCGGGCGTGAGTTCGTCGATCCGGATGCCCATCGTCTGCAGTTTCAGTTGAGCGATCCAGCGTTCGATCTCGACGGGGACGTCGTGCACGGCGGGCTTGAGCTTTGCGCGGTTCTTGACGCACCATTCGGCCATCAATGCCTGCGTGGCGAAACTCATGTCCATCACGGCCGCCGGATGTCCTTCGGCGCAGGCGAGATTGACCAGGCGTCCTTCGCCCAGGATGAAGATCTTGCGCCCGTCCTTGAGCTCGTATCGATCCACGCCGTCGCGGGCCTGGTTGACGGCCTTGGAGAGGCTCTTCAGGGCCGGCAAGTCCAGTTCCACGTTGAAGTGGCCGCTGTTGGCGACGATCGCGCCGTCCTTCATGACCTGGAAATGCTCGTGGCGGATGACGTGCTTGTTGCCGGTCAGCGTGACGAAGATATCGCCGATCTTGGCCGCCTCCGCCATCGGGCGCACGTCGAAGCCGTCCATCGTGGCCTCGAGCGCCCGCAGCGGATCGACCTCCGCGACGACGACCTTGGCGCCCAGGCCGCGGGCGCGGCTGGCGACGCCACGGCCGCACCAGCCGTAGCCGACTACGATGAAGGTGCGACCGGCCAGGAGCACGTTCGTCGCCCGAAGGATGCCGTCGATCGTCGACTGTCCCGTGCCGTAGCGGTTGTCGAAGAGGAACTTGGTGCGCGCGTCGTTGACGGAGATCACGGGGATCTTGAGCGCGCCGTCCTTGGCCATCGCGCGCAGGCGCAGCACGCCCGTCGTCGTCTCTTCCATCGAGGCGATGATGCCCTTGAGAAGCTCCGTACGTTCCTTGTGCAACGCGGTGACCAGGTCCGCGCCGTCGTCGAGCGTCAGCGTCGGCTTGAGGTCGAGCGCTTCGTGGATGTGCTTGTAGTACGTCTTGGAATCTTCCGCCCGAATCGCGTAGACGCGCATGCCGAAATCCGCGGCGAGCGACGCGGCGTTGTCGTCCTGCGTGGAGAGGGGATTCGACGCGCACAGCGCGACCTCGGCGCCTCCCGCCTGCAGCGTCCGCATCAGATTGGCCGTCTCGGTCGTGACGTGCAGGCACGCCGCGATGCGCTGTCCTTTGAGCGGCTGCTCTTTCGCGAAGCGCTCGCGGATGATGCGCAGGACGGGCATCTGTCCGTCCGCCCACTCGATGCGGCGCCGGCCCGCCGAAGCGAGCGCGGGATCCTTGACGTCGCTGGTCGGCGTGGGAGACGGCTTCTTCGGGGTCGCCACTTTCTCGGCCATATCAGTCCCTTTTCTCCTTGCGTGCCTGTTTCTCGCTCTCGACCTTGAGGCCCGCCGCCTTGCGCAGCGTCTCGACCTTCTCCAGCTTCTCCCACGTGCATTCGGGGCGATCGACGCCGACGTGTCCGTGGCGGGCGGTAGCCTTGTAGATGGGTCGCCGGAGGTTGTAGTACTCGATCATGCCGGCGGGCGTGAAGTCGAAGTTACGTTCGACGATGTCGACGAGCTTGCCGTTGTCGACCTTGCCGGTGCCGTACGTCTCCACCCAGATCGACACGGGTTTGGCCACGCCGATCGCGTACGAGAGTTGGATCTCGCAGCGGTCCGCCAGGCCGGCGGCGACGATGTTCTTTGCGGCGTGTCGCGCGACGTAGCTGGCGGAGCGATCGACCTTCGTGGGGTCTTTTCCGCTGAAGCTGCCGCCGCCGTGATGACCCATGCCGCCGTAGGTGTCGGCGATGATCTTGCGCCCGGTCATGCCGCAGTCGCCCTGGGGCCCGCCGATGATGAAGCGGCCGGACGGGTTGATGTGGTAGAGGACCTTGTT
>JACPRB010000252.1 GCA_016190155.1 Planctomycetota bacterium | reverse complement strand
CCTCGCGCTCGGCCTCGGGGTCGTGGTCATGCTCACGGCTCTGGTGCTGTCCCGATCCCGCTTGGGCATCTTGTCTTGCGCGGCCGGCCTGCTGCTGATGCCGGCGCTGTGGAGGCTGAGGTCGGCGGCGCAGGCGATCGTCTGCGCGGGCGCCGCGGCCGTCGCGCTGTCGGCATGGATCGGGCTCGGCCCGCTCCTGGAACGGATCTCGGCCACGGCGGAAGACGCCGCCGTCGAGAAGGGACGATTCCTCGCGTGGGAAAGCACCCTGCGGATGACGATGGCGCACCCTCTCGCGGGCGTGGGCCTCGGCGCGTTCCCCGCCGCGTTCGCTCCCTATCATCCTGAAGGCCTGTCGGCCCGCTTCCGCCACCCACACAACGAGATCCTGGCCGTGGGCGCGGAAATGGGACTGCCCGTCCTGATCGCGCTCCTGGCGTGGCTCATTCGATGCGGCCGAACGGCATGGAAACAGGCGGTCTCGCGGCGCGATCCCTACGCCGTCGCCCTGCTCAGCGCGATCTCCGCCATCGTCTTCCATTCGCTGGGCGATTTCAACCTGCGCATCCCGGCCAACGGCCTGCTCTTTTCGATGTGGGTGGGCATGGCGATCGCCCTCTTGACCGCGCAACCCTCCCCCGCGCCCCGGCGAATCGCCGCGCGATGCGTCAGCTCCGCTCTTTTGATTCCCGCCACGGCGTGGGCCGTCTCGCTTCTCGTCGTCGGAGAAGCGCCCGCCAACCCCGCTGAGGCGCTGTCCGACTTGCGACGCGCCGCGACCCTGGAACCGTTCTCCGGCGCCCTTCACTGGCGCGAAGGATTGGCGCTCAAGGCCCTCGGCCGACAAGAGGAAGCGGATCGCGAAATGGCCTTCGCCGCGCGTTGCGATCCGACGCATCCGGATCTGCAGTTCAAGATCGGCACCTATTTCTGGTCGCGATACGCGGTCTCTTCGCAACCGGAGCTTCGCGATCACGCCATCGCCGCCTTCCGTCGAGGCGACGTCGAACGAGCGCTTCGGTATCTCGCGCGCGAGGGAGCGACTCCGACGGATCTGGAAGAAGTGGCGCCCGCGGGGTCCCCCGACTTGGCGGAACTGCGTATCCGATCCGGGGCGCGCGAGGAGGTGATCGACGCCTTCGTCAAGACGCGTCCGACGGACGAGGCCTACGATCGGCTCGCCAAGGCGGCCCTGGAGATCGGCTGGACGGCCGGCGCCATCCGCCTGCTCGAAGAACGCCTCCGGATTCGCGACGAGGTCGACGCGTGGCTGCTCCTGTCGTCGTGCTGGGCGCAGATCGGCGAGTGGGAGAATGCTCGGCGCGCGGCCGACGGCGCGCGTCGCACGGATCCGAATCGCCCCGAGGTCCATGTGGCCTACGCCCGCGCCTGCCTGGAACTAGGCGATCCCGGCGCGGCCGTCGAGACTCTCGCCGAAGCCGTCCGACTGCGACCGGAGGTCTTCGAGTACCGATGGGACTACGCCCGCGCGCTCCTGCGGGTGGGCCGCCGCACGGAAGCCGAGCGGGTCCTGCGCGACCTCTCGCGCATGACCCAGACTTCGCGCGAACAGGTCGTCGCGCTGGCGCGACTCTGCCTGGAGGCGGGATTCAAGGAAACGGCCCGCGAAGCACTGGAACGCTCGCTCAGCCGCTTCCCGGAGGACGACGAGATCCGCGCGCTCTTGTTGGAGGCGTTGGACCGGTAAGCGTCCTACCAAGGACGGAAAGGGTGCGTTTGTTCGGTACCCGTTCTGTTCTTTTGACCAAGACACAGAGGAGCTTAGCGTCATAGACGATTTGGACCCCCTCCCTTGCTGACCTACGCCCTGCCGCGCCGACAGTTGACTATAAGTCAATTATCGGGTATCCTCCGGCAGTGGAAGAGAGGCTGGTGGAGTGCTCTTTTCTGATCCCGATCGTGCGCGACTCGGATCGATCGCCTCATCCGCCGATCGTCTGGCGGCTGCTCCAAGACGAGATCCGGACCGCCTTCTCCTACGGGCATTCCGGTCCCAAGCTGATGTACAAGGACGTCGAGACTGTCCCGGGCGAATACGTCGAGGACGCGACGAAGAAGATCGTTCGTGACGAGAGCCGGCGTTACACCGTGGCGATCCCCCGAAGCAATCTGGAGAACCTGCGACGGTTGCTGCGGAAGGCGGCGAACACGTTCGACCAGAAAGCCGTTTACCTGTCGGTAGCGGGCGAGGTGGAGTTCGTGACACCGAAACCTGAAGACGGAATGCTGTGAAAGGCGGCCGACCATGAAGAGAATCGACAAGCCTGTTTATCGGACGATCACGGGACTAACGCTCGATCTTCGCAAACTCACGCGTGAGGAGCGGCCGTTTATCGCGCACGTCCACGCCTTCTACAAGGACTCCGTCGAGTGGAGCAGATTTGCGGCTCTTTGGGTACGCGACTTCGACAAGCGAGGACTGAAGCGGGACGGTTTGGCCTATCGCATCTGTCAGGATCTGGAGGCGCGTCTGGGCATTGCGCAGGGCAAGGTCGCTCCGCCGAACTATCGCGACTATCTGGCAGACCTGATCGAGCAGAAGTACGGTTCGCGCTACAAGTTCTGCAAAGAGACCGGAGTCGATCCTGCGCATCTGAGCCGCGTGTTTGCAAGCCGCTCCGACCTCTCGCTGGAGGCCTTGGTGAAGCTCCTGCATACGCTGGGAGCCGCGCTGGTCATCCAGCCCGAAGATGCTGTCAAAGAGAGCACAAGTCCCGACGAGGCTCGGCGCGCCCTGGCGGGCGTGGCGTGATTACGCCGGATCCTGGTCAAGCAACGCACCGACGCAAGCATCCGCAGGTCGCCGCACATCAACCGGCTCGTGCCGCTCCAGAATCCAGTCCCCCAGCACCAACACATCCATCGGCGTGCCCTTGAAGCAGCGGATCGCGTCCTCCGGCGTGCACACGATCGGCTCGTTCTCGTTGAAGCTCGTGTTGAGCAGCATCGGCACGCCCGTCTCGCGCCGGAAGGCCTCGATGAGTTCCCAATACCGCGGATTCGCCTCGCGCCGCACGCTCTGCAGCCGCCCGGTGCCGTCCACGTGCACGACGGCGGGCACCTCCGCCGCGCGAGACGGCCGGAAGCGATCGTTGACGATCATGAACGGCGTGTCCGAGGCCCGCTGGAAGTACTCGCTCGCGCGCTCCGCCAGCACGCTGGGCGCGAACGGCCGGAAGGGCTCGCGATGCTTGACGCGGCGATTGAGCTGCTCCTTCATGTCCGCCCGGCGCGGATCGGCCACGATGCTCCGATGACCGAGGGCGCGCGGCCCGAACTCCATCCGCCCCTGGAACCACCCCACGATCTTGCCCGCGGCCACTTCGCGCGCCGTCTCCGCCGCCACGTTCGATGAACGGCGCGCCCTCAGCCCGGCCCCGCCGATGGCGCGCAGGATCTGCTGCTCGGAGAATCCCGGGCCGTAGGCGGCATGCCGCATGTGAAGGCGCCTGGGCCGTCCCAGGAGCTGGTGGTGCGCGAAGAGCGCCGCTCCCAAAGCGGCGCCCGAATCCCCGGCGGCCGGCTGGACGAACAGCCGTTCAAAGCCCGCCTCGTCCGCGATTCGCCCGTTCAGCACGCAGTTGTACGCCACTCCTCCGGCCACGCAGAGGTCCTTCTGAGACGCCAGCCGCCGCCGCAGGAGCTCCATCACGCACGCCTCCAGCCTCTTCTGGAGCGAGGCGGCCACTTCCTTATGCGCCGCCTCCAACGGCTCGCTCGGCGCCCGCGCCGCCCCCAGGAGATGCGTCATGCGCGTCGAACACATCGGTCCCAGGCGAGGCGTCTCCTCGCCCCACGTCATCGCGACTCCCTCGTCGTGATGAAGGAAGTACGGCAGTCCGAGCCGGAATTCCCCCGTCCGCGGATTCGTCGTCGCGAGGCGCTTCATCTCCTCCAGCCGCGTCGGTTGGGCGAAGGAGGCCAGCGCCATCACCTTGCCTTCGTCCCCGAATTTCGGGAAGCCCAGCCACTGACACACCGCGGTGTAGAAGATCCCCAATGAATGCGGAAAGAGGATCCTATCGAGGACCCGAATGCGGTTGCCCTCGCCGATCCCCCACATCGTGCTGGCGAAATCGCCGAACGCGTCGATCGAGACGCACGCCGCGCGCTCGAAGCCCGACGCGAAGAACGCGCTCGACAGGTGCGCGAGGTGATGCTCCACGTGGACGATCTCGGCCTTGACGCGCGCGGGGTCGCACTCGAGCGCCCGCGCCACGTGGCCGCGAACATCGACCACCTTCAAAGCATTGGCCGAGCGGTCGACCAGCGTCCGCAGCGCGCGCCGGGGATAGCGGACGAGCGTCTCCAAACGCCGCCAGAAGTTGGCGCGAACGTCCTTCGGAAACGCGATGATCTCGACATCTTCGATGGAAGCGCGCGCTTCCTCGAGACAATACCGAAGCGCCCGGGTCGGGAACCCCGCGCAGTGCTTCTTGCGATTGAAACGCTCCTCCTCGGCGGCCGCGACGAGCTCACCGTCCCGCAGGACGCAGCAGGAAGCGTCCGGATGGAACGCGTTGATTCCGAGGATCAGCATTCAAAACAACCGTTCAGGGATGAAGACGATGTCGCCCGGCCGCAGTTCCACATCCTTCTCCACATCGCCCTGCAGGATCGCGTCCACATCCACGCGGTAGACGACGTTCCGGTCGGGCTCGGCCGCGCGGGCCACCTGCACGCGTCCGCTGGCCGCGAACTTCGTGAATCCGCCCGCCATGCTGATGGCCTGCGCCACCGTCAATCGACCGTTGAGGGGGATTCGATGCGCGCCGGGTTGGTTGACGGCCCCCAGCACGTAGACGGTGCGCGGGGTCAGCGGGGCGATCACGACATCGCCGGGGCGAAGGAACAGGTGCGTCGGCATGCCGCCGGACAGGGCGATCCGAATCGTGCGCGGCTGCTCCCCTTCCAGTCGCTGGACGTGGATCTCCGGACCCGCCGCCTCTTCCGAGAGGCCGCCGGCAAGGCTCAGGGCTTGCGCCACCGTGAGCCGCCCGTCCGGAGGCATCTCATAGGCGCCCGGCTCCCGCACGGCCCCCATCACGTACGCGCGGCGAGGCGCGGGTTGCACCAGGCTGACCGATACCTGCGGATCGACCAAGTAGTCCTTGTCCAGGGCGTTGGTGAGTCTCTCTTCAAGGTGGGAAGTCGTCTTTCCCGCCACCTGCACGTTGCCGATCAACGGATAGCGCATAGCCCCATCCTGCGGAATGCGATAGCTCAGCGTGAGGCTGGGCTCCCCGTAGACGCGGATCTCGATAACGTCCCCAGGAATCAGCGTCAGCTCCGGGTCGCCGGCCTGAGGAATCTCCGACACAGGTTGCGGCACGCATTCGACCGGCACGGCAGGCATATTGGGCGGAACAACGGCGGTCGTCCCCCCACACCCCGCAAGTATCGCCAGTCCCCAAAGCCCCCAGAGGCTTCGCACGCGGGGATCTTACCTATAGCGACTCAACGTTGCAACCACTGCTCAGAGAATGAACTTCCTCAGATCCTCATCCTCGATGATCGACCGCACCCGTTCGCGCACGTACTTCGCGTTGATGTTGACCTTGGCCGGCGCAATGTCGGGCGCCTGGAACGACAGATCCTCCACCACCTTCTCCGCGATCGTGTGCAGCCGGCGCGCCCCGATGTCCTGCATGCCGGCGTTCGCCTGCGCCGCGAACGTCGCCATCTCCTCGATGGCGTCCTTCGTGAACTCGATCTGGACCTCTTCCGTCGCCAACAAGCTTTTCACCTGTTTGAGCATCGCGTTCTTCGGCTCGGTGAGAATGCGCACGAAGTCGTCCTTGGTGAGCGGCTTCAGCTCCGCGCGCAGCGGGAACCGCCCCTGAAGCTCCGGAATCAAATCGCTGGGCTTGGTCGTGCTGAAGGCCCCCGCCGCGATGAAAAGCACATGGTCCGTCTTCACCGGCCCGTAACGCGTCACGACCGTCGCGCCTTCGACGATCGGCAGCAGGTCGCGCTGCACGCCCCCGCGCGAGACGTCGGGCCCCGACGAGGACCCGGTCGTCACGATCTTGTCCACCTCGTCGATGAAGATGATGCCCATCTCCTGCGCCCGGCGCATCCCCTCGCGCGTCACCTTCTCGCGGTCGATGAGCTTCTCCGCCTCCTGCTGCGAAATCACGCGCCGCGCCTCCGCCACGGTCGTGCGCCGGGTCACCCGCTTCGACGGGAACATGTTCCCTAGCGCCCCCGGCAAGTCCAGCCCGAATTCCTCCATGCCGCCCGGAGAAAAGACCTGCATGAAAGGGACCTGTTTCTCCTCGACCTCGATCTCGATCTCGCGCTTCTCCAGCGCGCCGTTCTTCAGATCCCGACACACCTTCTCGCGGGTGTCGTCCTTCTCCTGCCGATGCAGGATCAGCTCCACGATGCGTTCCTCGGCACGCTCCTCCGCGCGCTTCTGGACACCCTGTACCTCTTCCTGCTTGACCATGCTGACGCCGAGCTCGACCAGATCACGCACCATGGACTCCACGTCGCGCCCCACATAGCCCACCTCGGTATAGCGGGTGGCTTCGACCTTGACGAACGGCGCGGAGACGAGGTTCGCCATTCGGCGCGCGATCTCCGTCTTTCCCACGCCCGTGGGGCCGATCAGCATGATGTTCTTGGGCGCCACGTCGTCGCGCACCTCGGCCGGGAGCTGCTGGCGGCGCCAGCGGTTGCGCAGCGCGATCGCGACCATCCGCTTGGCGTCGTCCTGACCGATGATGTAGCGATCCAACTCTTCGACGATGCGCTTCGGCGTCAGATCTCGAGTATCTTTCACGACAATTCCTCGATATGAATCCGGTCATTGGTATAAACGCACAACTTCGCGGCGATGGCCATCGATTCTTGGACGATGTCGCGCGCCGTCAAATCGGAGTGTTTCACCAACGCGCGCGCCGCCGCCACCGCGTAGCCCCCTCCGCTTCCGATGGCGGCCACTCCGTCGTCGGGCTCGATCACGTCGCCCGCTCCGGAGATCAACAGCATGTGCTGTCGGTCCGCCACCAGCAGGAGCGACTCGAGCCGGCGCAGCACCTTGTCGGAACGCCATTCCTTGGCCAGCTCCACGGCCGCCTTCGGCACGTTCCCCTGCGCCTTCTTGAGCATGCCCTCGAACTTCTCGAGCAAGGTCAGGCCGTCCGCGGCGGATCCCGCGAATCCGGCGACGACCTTGCCTTCGTACAGGCGGCGCACCTTGCGGGCCTCGTGCTTCACCGCCATGGCGCCGTGGGTGACCTGGCCGTCGCCGCCGATGGCCAGCGCGTTCTTGTGTCGAACAGCGAGAATGGTAGTCATGAACTCAGCCTTAACCCGGATAATTCACGAAAGCAGGACCTTCTGGTACGCGAATTGCTTTAAACGGCCCTCAGTGCACGATTTCCGCCACTTTGACAGGAGGGCCCTGTGG
>JACPRB010000251.1 GCA_016190155.1 Planctomycetota bacterium | reverse complement strand
GGACGACCGACTTCCTTTCCTGGTTTCCTGCCTTCCTCAGAGATACTCAGGCGACTGGCCTGGAGGTTCATGAAAAATCTTGTCGTAGCACAAAGATTTGATCGATTAGCACAGCAGAGTTTCCGAGGGATGAAGGAGGTCAGCGCATCCGAATCGGCACAAGGGAGCCCTGGACCCTGCAGAGATTCTCCAGTGCATTTCTCGGAGGTCTCTGCGGTGAACGTCGCCTGCCTCGCCCTGCTTGCCGTGCTGTGCTTCGCATACGGTTCGCCGGCGGACGCGCAGGAGTCGCCGCTCCCGGCGGAAGTGGCTCGAGAGATCCTGTGTTTGTACGACTCCGACGACCTGAGCGATGAGAGCGCATTCCGATACAATCCCACGTGGCAATACGCGCAAGTGGTCTTCGAGTATCTCGGGTGGGTTCCTCGCTACCACGATCTGCGGCGGCCGCTGCCGGCCGAGGGACGTCTGGGCCGCGTCGGCGCGATCTTCCTCTGGACCGGCGATCCGACGATCCCTCAGCCTGAGGAACTGTGCTTGTGGCTCGTGGAGCAGGCCAAGCGGGGGCGGCGGCTGGTGTTGTTCCTGGAGGAGCCCTTCGTCGACGCCGCGACCGCGCAGCCCGTCCGGCTGAACGTCTACACGGAGCTCCTGGCGGCTTTGGGCGTGTCCTACGGCGGCGAACTGCCGGGGATCACGGCGACATACGACGTCGTGTCGGAAACCCCCGACATGGTGGATTTCGAGCGCAAGAGGGATCCGGCCTTGCCCCTGCACGTCGCGTATCGGTCTTTCGCGCCCGAGAACCGGGTGCACTTGCGGGTCCGGCGCCAGGATCATCCGGACGTGGATCTGGACCTGGTCGTGACGGGGCCGCGGGGCGGGCTCGTGTTCGAATCGTACGCGGTGTACGTCGATCATCGGGTGGCCAAGAGCCAATGGAGGCTGAACCCGTTCCGGTTCTTCGAGGAGGCTTTGGGATGCGCCGGCCGGCCCCGGCCGGACTTGTCCACTCTGACCGGGCGGCGGATCTACTTCTCGCACATCGACGGAGACGGTTTCGAGAACCTCGTGATCGACGCCGCCGTACCCGGCGAACGCTGCGCGGAGCGATTCGAGCGGGAATTCCTGGAGAAGTACCCGCTGCCGGTGACCGTGTCGATGATCGCCTACGACGCGGAGAAGTCGCCGGAGAACGCCCGCGTCGGCCGGGCGATCTTCGAGCGGTCCAACGTCGAGCCGGCGGTGCATACGTATGCGCACCCGTTGGACTGGCGCCGGGGCACGCTTTCGTACGAGATCCCGGGTTATCGCTTCGATCAGCAGCGGGAGACGCGCGGGGCAGTCGAGATCATGAATCGCCTCGTGCTTGCCGAAGGCAAGCGCGTGCCGCTGCTGCTGTGGGCGGGGGACCGCAATCCGTCGGCCGAGGCGATCGCCGTTCTCGACGCGATGGGGGTGGACAACTTGAACGTCGACGAGGTGTTCTTCGACGCGGCCCACCCGTCGTACAGTTTCGTCCGGCCGGCGTTCTTGCCGGTCGGTCCTCGCATGCAGTTCAACGCGCGGTCTTCGTCGGAGAACCTGTACACGCATCTCTGGACGAAGCAGCTTTGGGCGTTTCGAAACGTCATCGAGACCTGGCGAAGGACGGGGACGCCCCTGCGGATCTGTCCGATCAACCTCTATCACCACTTCTACGTGGTGGAAGCGAAGGCGCCGCGCGAGGTCATGCATGAGCTGTACCGGTGGATCCTGTCGCAGCCTATCCACGCGCTGACGGCCTGGGAGTACGTGCAAGTCGCGAAGGGTTTCCTGGGCGCCCGGATCCGCGCGACTTCCGACGGCGACTGGCGGGTGACGGAATACGGCGCGTGCCGGACGATTCGCTTCGACCGGGAGATTCGCAACGTGGACTTGAGGACGTCCACGGGGGTGTTGGGTTTCAAACATGAGCTGGGGGGTCTCTACGTCCATCTGGATGGAGGGCCGGCGAGGATCGTGCTGACGAAGGAATCGCCGGCGCGGCCTTATGTGGAGGAAGCCAGCGGCGAGGTGACGTTGGCCGTTCGGGAGGATGCGTGGGAGATCGACGTGCGCAGTCGTGGACCCGGCTGCTGGATCGTGGCGGGTGTGCCTGCGTCGTCGGCATGGGAGGCTTTCGGGAACATCGACGGGAAGCGCCTGGAGCGCACGCTGACGGCATCGGCGGAGGGAAAGCTGGAGTTCTCCTGGCCGGAGCCGGCCCGCGCGATGTTCGTGGTGAGAAAGAAGTGAGGAGTGAGTCATGCTGAGATATTTGGCGGGGGCCTGGGTGATTCTGGCCGCCGAAGCCTGGGCGCATGGACAGGCCGCTTCGGCCTTGCCGGCGCAGGAGCGGGAAGAACCGGCGCCGCAAGCTCCGGACCAGGTCAGGCGAAAGCCCTCGAGGCCTCGCTTCGACTTCCGCGCGGAGCTCGCCTTTGCCTACGACGACAACGTCATCAAGCTTGATCGGGCGCAGGAGCGGGAGTTCCTCGACGGGACGAATCCGGAGGCGTTCCGGATCGAGGCCATAGACGACATCGTGGGCGTCATGAAGGCCGAGGGGGATGTGAAAGTCCCTCTTCTGGAGGCGTCGTCGTCCACGGAGATCGGCGGTTCGGCCGAGGCTCGCGCGTACCAGACGAATACCATCCTCAATCACGAACAGTATGAATTGTGGCTGGCGCAGGATCTGGGCGCCGAGGATCGGATCCGTCTGGAGTTCTCCCTCCTGCCGGAGTTGTACCGGCGTGAGCTGCGGGACACGGCCGTAGGCCTGTTCCAGTCGGCCTTCCGTCGTGAAACGGAGTGGATCGTGGATTGGCGGCATCTTTTCGGGCGGGATCTGTCCATGAAACCGTTCGTCGGATGGCGGGAGCACGATTACAACTCTCTCTACGATTTTCGTGACCGTGCGGGCCCGTTGGCCGGGGTGGATGTGACGGTGCAGGCCGGCCGTCGGGTGGAGCTGTCCCTCGAGTACGAGTTCTCGCAGCTGGAGGCGGACGCCGAAGACTTTGAGCCGGATACCTCCTATCGACAGCATGAGGTCGAACCGGGAGTGGTGGTGAAGCTCTTCTCCGACGTGCGGGCGTTCGCGAGCTGGAGAGTGACCGTGCGGGAATTCACCACGACGAGCGATCTCGAGCGAGTGGATCGCACGGACGTGAAGCAGCGGCTGCGGTTCGGAGCGGAGGCCAGGCTGACGGATCATTGGCGGACATGGGCGCAGTTCGACGCGTCTTGGCTCCTGTCCGACCGTCCGAACGACGGTGCGACGCGCGAGGAGACGGAATACGCCAGGAGGGTCGTGCTTCTCGGGGTCGCGTACACGTACTGAGCTTGGTCTTTTCGCGAGCGGGGACCGCGCCTGCTCAAGGAGTCGTATATGGCCGCCGTGATTCGAATGGAGACCAAGTATCTTGTCGCGCCGGCGGAGCGGGACGAGCTGCTGTCCCGACTGGTGAACCGCATGGGTCCGCCCAGCGAGTGTCGCATCCTGAGCGCCTACTTCGACGGCACGATGGGCCGGCTGTCGCGCTTGGCCCTGGAGGATCCGCGTTTCCACATGACGATTCGATCGCGCGAATACGAGGTCAACGGGGGATCGCGGTCCTCTTCGAGCGTCTGGCTCGAGGTGAAGCTGCGGATCGGCGAGCGGTGCGTGAAGATCCGCCGCGAATTCGCGCCGCGGGCGCTGGGGCGGGCC
This sequence comes from Planctomycetota bacterium, assembly GCA_016190155.1. Classification (GTDB taxonomy): domain Bacteria; phylum Planctomycetota; class MHYJ01; order MHYJ01; family JACPRB01; genus JACPRB01. The sequence goes on along the minus strand of JACPRB010000251.1, from coordinate 4,146 downwards.
CTGTCCGGCGGCGATCTTCAGGGATTCCTGGCGGAGTTGGCGCGGGAGAGCCTCGTTCGAGAAACGCGCCTCTACTCGGAGCTGCGCGGGTTTCCAGGCTCCACGGAAGTGGCGCCCGTGGGGGTGACCGGCTATCGGCGCGCGGCCTTCGAAGAGGGCGGCGTCCGGGTCACCTTGGACATGGATCTATCGTTTTACCCGCCGCCGTCCGGCTTGTATCAGGACGGAAGCGACTTGAGAAGCGCGAAGCTGCCGGAGGCGTGGTTCACGGAGCCGCAGTCGATCCTGGAGGTCAAATCCGAGGGGCCGGTCAGTCTGAACGGCATGATCGGGACGTCGGCCAACGTCGACTACTCGAAGTTCGTTCGGCTCGTGCGCGAATGTCGCGAGCGTTTGCTCTTGAGAGGAAAGCATGCTGATTTGCTTCGAAGGGATTGACGGCAGCGGCAAGACGACGATTTCCTCCGCGGTGGCGGCCCGGCTGCGGGACCTGGGATTCACGGTGTTTCATCCGCGGGAGAACGATCGCATCGCTTCACGGGTCGCCTCCAAGCTCCGGTCGGTGACGCGCGACGTGGAGAACTTCGAATTGAATCCACGCTCCGAGCTGCTGGTCAATCTGGCTCGGGAGGTGGAGCTGCTGGCGTTGGTGCGCGAACGGCTGGAGCGGGGCGAGGTGGTGATCTCCGATCGGTTCGTGTACTCGCACTACGCCATGGCGTTGGCGCGGGGCTTGTCGATCGATCTGGAGGAGATCGTGCCGCTGGCGGCGCTGGGACGGGAACCCGAGATGGTGATTCTGGTGGACTGCGACCCGGATGTCGCCTGGTTGCGCAAGCGGGCGCGCAAGATCGAGACGCATCGAGTGGACGAGGAGGGTCGAAAGGGCGCGGTCCTGGAAGATCCTTGTTCGAAGCTCGCGGCGGTTTATCGACGCCTGGCCCGCGAGCGCGGATGGGAAGTGATCGAGAACTCCTGCGGCACGATCGAGCACGCGGTGGTTTCCGCGCTGAGCCTGATCGGCGCGCGGCTGAACTTCACGGTGCCGCCGCATACCGAGGTCTCGCTTCCGGCGTGGAGCTTCTCGGGCGATCTGGAGGAGTTGTCCGCCGGCTTCTTCACGTGGGTTCGGGCGATCGCAGACCGGGATCCGGCGTTGGCGGCGATGCTGGTGCACGGCATGGAATCCGGCCGCGCCGACCGCATCCGCGTGGCGCTGGCGTCCCGCGTGCCGGCGATCATCGCGTCGGGTTTGACGGGGCTGGAGGGGGCCGAGCCGTGGCGGCTTCGGTTGTCGCTCGCCTCGAGCGAGCCCGAGTATGTCGCGCGGAGCCTGGTGGAGATGGAAGACGAGGGGCAGGCCGGAGAACTGCGCCGGCGGCTGGCGCGCGCGGCTCCGTCGGGCGTCTTATGGAGCTTGCGTGGGGCGGACGACGAGGAATCCGACGCCTTGCGGGAGCAGCTCTGGGAGGCGGCGCCGGAGGCGGGGCTTCGCAGCCTAGAGGGACTCGACACGTTGCGGGCTTGGGCGTGGCGGTTCCGGGAATTCAGGCGCCGGCCGAGCGGCGCTCTGGCGCGCAGTCTGGAGGGGCTCGACACGATGCCCGCGTGGACGCTGCGTCGGCGGCTGCGCGAGACGTTCCCCTATTCGGTGCTGCGCAGCGTCTCCCGGCTGACGTCGCCGCAGGCGTGGGATCTGAGACGGGGATTCGGGGGCGCGAAAGCGGTGGTGGAGACGATCGCCGGCCTGGACGCTGCGGAGGCCTGGGAGTTGCGCTTGCGCAAGGCGCACGCCCTGCCGGAGAGCGTGGCCGCTTCTTTGCGGGGTCTGGGCACGCTGGAATCGAATCGGCTGCGGGAGGCGTTGTGCGAGACGGCGCCCTTGGGGGTGCTGCACAGCTTGAAGGGCAATCTGGGAGAGTCGCGGTCGATGGAACTGCTGCGCAGGATCGTGCGGCGCGACGGTCGCCGTCTGAGGGTCGCACGCGAGGCCGTGAGGCTGCTGTGCAACGAGTTCGCGGAGGTCCATGCGTGACGGGGGGGAGCCATGAGAGGGTTGTTCATCGTGCTGGGGGCGGGCCTCCTGTGCGCCGGCGGCGCCTGCGGGAAGGACGGAGGAGGTGGTGGGCGCGGACCGGCCGATGAGGACGGCTCGGCGCTGTTCAACGAGAACGAATTGAACGACGTTCATCTGACGATGGCGCCCGAAGACTGGCAATCCATCCTGGCCGACTCGCGCGGCGACGAATGGCGGCGGGCGACGCTGCGATGGAAGAATGAGACCGTTCCCGACGTCGCGGTCCATCCGGCCGGGGAGTCCTCGCGTTTCCCGAACAATCCCAAGCAGTCGTTGCGCCTGAAGTTCACCGAATTCGTTCCCGGCCGGCGGTTCCACGGGCTCAAGTCGCTGAAGCTCGACGGGATGTGGTACGACCCGTCGATGCTCCGCCAACGTCTTTCGTACTGGATGTTCCGGATGCGCATGCCCGCTCCTCGATCCGTGCACAGCCGTCTGTTCGTCAACGGTCAATACCGCGGGCTCTACGAGATCGAGGAGAGGATCGATTCGCGTCTGGTGATCTCGCGCTTCGGGGGAGAGGTGGGGAATCTGTACCGGATTCGCGGGCCGGGCGTCGACGTGGATCCCTATCGCTACGTCGGCCCGGATCCGGCCGACTACGTCCCGTTCATCTGGGATCCTCAGGAGAACGCCCTGACGGGCGACCATACGCGCGTCGTGGCCTTCTGCGACGTCTTGACGAACAACGCGTCGTCGGCCGCCGGGGTGTGCGACCTGGACAGCGTCCTGGAGTACTTCGCCTGCGAGGCGGTCGCGACGGACACGGACGGCTTCTCGAGCCCGTTTGCGACCGACGATCACTACCAGTACTACCGGTTGGAGACCGGTCGGTTCACGATGATTCCGTGGGATCCGGACAACACGTGGGGGTCGGAGAACGATCCTCCGACACGCGACATCTTCGAGAACTTCGACAAGAGCCGGCTTTCCATCCTGCTGAAGAGCGACGCGAGTCTGCGGGCGCGATATAAGGAGAAGATCGCGCAGGTCATGGCGCAGGCGGACCTGCAGGCCATCGGGGCGCGCGTGGATTTCATCTACGAGCAGATTCGTGACGCGGCGCACGCGGATCCGTACAAGCAGTGGGAGAACAGCCATTTCGACTTCAGCCGGGACTACGTGAAGGATTTCGCCGCGAGGCGCTACGAGAGCTTGCGCCTGCAGCGCAGTTCGCCGTGATACGACGGGCGCGACGCTCGCCCAAAAGGGTAGCGTTCTTTCGGGTGGTGGGGTGGTCCATGAGGCGAGCGATCTTGAGTGCGGTGGCCCTGGGAATACTGGCGTCGGCGGCGTGCAAGGAGAGCGGCGACGACGGGGGCGTCGGCGTGGGCGCCGACAGCGTGCCTCCGGAGTTCAATCCGCCGGGCACGGCGGACGAGGTATTCGCAGAGAACGAGCTGAACATCTTCCGGCTCACCATGGCGCCGGCGGACTGGCAGTCGATCATCAGCGACTCGCGAGGCGATCAATGGCGGCGGGGGGCGCTGCAATGGAAGAATCACGTCTTGCGGGACGTGGCGATCCGGCCGCACGGCGAGTGGACCCGGGTTGCGGGCAACCGCAAGATGTCGGTGGTATTGAAGTTCGACGAATTCGTTCCGGGGCGCCTGTTCAAGGGGCTGAGGAAGCTGAGGCTGGACGGGCTCTCGGCGGACGCGTCGATGATGCGGGATCGCCTCTCCTACGGCCTGTTTCGTCCGCGCATGGCGGCGCCCAGGGTCGCGCACGGCCGGCTGTTCGTCAACGGCGAGTACCGGGGCTTGTACATGGCTGAAGAGTCCGTGGATGAGGTGATGGTCCAGTCCCGTTTCGGCAGCGAGCTGGGGGATCTCTATCGCATTCGGTCGTCTGCGCCGGATCCGTACGCGTTCGTCACGGGCAACGCGGGGGATTATGTGCCGTTTCCTTGGGAACCCAAGAACGACATTCGCGCGCCGGATCCGTCGCGCGTGATCGTCTTGGTTCAGGCGCTCGCCGCGAATCCTTCCGCTGCGCCGTCGGTCTGCGATATGGACGCGTTGATGACGTATCTGGCGGTCGAGGCGGCCATCAGCGACTCCGACGGG